>CAKKRD010000001.1 GCA_919902515.1 Nitrosomonadaceae bacterium
GGCCAAGTAGCTCAGTCGGTAGAGCAGAGGACTGAAAATCCTTGTGTCGGTGGTTCGATTCCGCCCTTGGCCACCATTATCCATGTGGATTTCCGTGACTTCCCGATTTTCGGATTTTCTACAACAACGGAGAAGTTCCCGTAATCTTTCTGAAGATTTGCAACGCCTTTCATTGATAGTATTCAAGCTGTTGTAATACTATAATCAACGGATTTCGGATTATTCACCAGTTGCTTACATCATCTTCCATGCAGTTATTTGCCTTTGGCATCAACCATCAGACCGCACCGCTGGACGTGCGTGAGCAGGTTGCGTTTCCGGAAGATGCAATGGAGCGTGCGCTGCATGATCTGGTGCAGCATCATCCAGTGGGGGAAGCGGCGATTGTTTCCACCTGTAATCGCACCGAAGTTTATTGCAGTACCGACAAGCCCGAGGAGGCAACGCACTGGCTGGCAGATTACCATCACCTACAGGCGCGGGAGCTGGAACCCTATCTGTATAAGCTGCCGCGCGAACAGGCGGTGAAGCATGCTTTTCGTGTCGCCAGCGGGTTAGATTCGATGGTGCTGGGCGAGCCGCAGATACTCGGTCAACTGAAGGATGCAGTGAAATCTGCCGAACACGCCGGCACATTGGGCATGCTGCTGCACAAGCTGTTCCAGCGCACCTTTTTTGTCGCCAAGGAGGTTCGTACTTCCACCGAAATCGGTACCAATTCCGTTTCCATGGCTGCCGCTGCTACCCGGCTGGCAGAACGGATTTTCGGCGACATCAGTGAACAGCGCGTACTGTTTATCGGTGCAGGTGAAATGATAGAGTTATGCGCCAGTCATTTCGCCGCACGGCACCCGAAACACATCACCGTCGCCAATCGCACAATCGAACGCGCACAGCTGCTGGCGCAGCGTTTCAATGCACAGGCCATCACTCTGAACGAGCTTCCCGAACAACTGGCGCTGCACGATATTGTGGTGAGCTGCACCGCCAGTCCCTTGCCCATACTCGGCAAGGGTATGGTGGAGCGTGCCATCAAAGTGCGCAAGCACCGTCCGATTTTCATGGTGGACCTGGCTGTGCCACGAGATGTTGAGCCGGAGGTAGCGGAACTGGACGATGTATTTCTTTATTCCGTGGACGATCTTGCCGATATTGTCAAAGAGGGACTGGATTTGCGCCAAGGCGCAGTGGCGCAGGCCGAGGCTATCATCGACTCCAACGTAATCAATTTCATGCATTGGCTGGAATCGCGCGAATTGGTCCCCACTATTCGTGCGTTGCGTGACCAGGCCGAACGTTATCGACGGCATGAACTCGAACGGGCCATGAAGCTTCTGGCCAAGGGAGAAGACCCGCAGAAAATCCTGGAATTACTGAGTAACGGCCTCACCAATAAATTCTTGCATATCCCCTCCGAAGCGCTCAATCATGCCACAGCCGATGAGCGTGACGATCTGGTCGGGTTGATCAATCGCTTGTATCAACTCCATCGCCCGGAATGAACAATAGCATTGCTGCCAAGCTCACGCAGCTCAGCGTGCGCCTGGAGGAATTAACCCGTCTGCTAAGCAGTGAGACCATTACTGCCAATCTGGATAACTACCGCAAGCTCACACGCGAACGTGCCGAGATTACCCCGGTGGTCGAGCTTTATCACGCCTATCAGCAAGGTGAGCGCGACATCCAGACTGCGCAGGAAATGAGCGCCGATCTAGAGATGCGCGAATTTGCCGATGCCGAGATACGCGAAGGTAAAGAGAAGCTCTTGCGAATCGAAGCAGAGTTGCAAAAACAATTGCTGCCCAAGGATCCCAACGACGAGCGCAATATTTTTCTGGAAATCCGTGCCGGCACAGGCGGTGACGAATCCGCATTATTCGCGGGTGACCTGTTTCGCATGTATGCACGCTTCGCCGAGCGCCAGCGCTGGCAGGTGGAAGTAATTTCACAAAGCCCATCGGAGGCGGGTGGTTACAAGGAAATTATCGCTAAGATCATTGGCCAAGGCGCTTACTCTAGGCTCAAGTTTGAATCCGGTGGCCACCGGGTGCAGCGTGTACCAGCCACCGAGACCCAAGGGCGCATCCATACTTCCGCCTGTACGGTAGCGGTGATGCCGGAGGCGGATGAGATCGACGATGTGACGTTGAATCCGGCTGAATTACGAATTGATACATTTCGTGCTTCCGGCGCAGGTGGTCAGCATATCAACAAAACCGATTCGGCGGTACGCATCACTCACCTGCCGACGGGTATCGTGGTCGAATGTCAGGATGGACGTTCACAGCACAAGAATAAAGCACAAGCCATGAGCGTTCTGGTGGCACGAATTCGCGACAAACAAACACGCGAGCAGCAGGCCAGGCAAGCTGCTACCCGTAAGTCGCTGATTGGCAGCGGCGATCGCTCGGAGCGAATTCGCACGTACAATTTTCCTCAGGGGCGCATTACCGACCACCGCATCAACCTTACGCTTTATAAAATAGACCAGATCATGGATGGAGACTTGAACGAGCTTTGTTCTGCGTTGATGTCCGAACACCAGACGGAACAATTGGCGGCGATGGCGGATTAGAGCCAGGCATGTCACGCTTACCAACAGACCCGGATTATTTGTTGCGGCACAGCAACTCCAGCATGAGTCCTCCGATACGGCAAACCACCATCGCACAAGCGCTGCAGCAGACACGGCCGGATATCGCTGCTACTGATGCGCGCATGCTGCTGCAGAGTGTGCTCAACGTGAGCCACGCCCATCTTATCGCTCGCCCTAGCCAACTGCTTGCACCCGAGCAAGCGCAAAAATTTTATTCATTGGCATCGCGCCGCGTCAATGGTGAGCCGATCGCTTATCTTGTTGGCGAGCGCGAGTTTTACAGCCTGAACTTCAAAGTGACCCCCGCCGTGCTGATTCCTCGCCCAGAAACTGAGCTACTGGTGGATCTGGCATTGGAGCGAATTTCCGCAGATCGCCCTTGCAAGGTATTGGATCTGGGGACCGGCAGTGGTGCAGTGGCAATAACCATCGCCAAACATCGCCCGCTAGCCAGCATTACCGCAGTGGATTCTTCAGTCGATGCCATCGCCGTTGCCAGGGTAAACACCAGATATCTTGATGCGACTAATGTGCGTATGGTCGTGGGCGACTGGTTCACTGGGATTGCCGGAGAAGAATTCGATCTCATTGTTTCCAATCCACCTTATGTTGCTGACGGTGACCCCCATCTCGATCAGGGTGACTTGCGCTTTGAGCCACGCACGGCGCTGACGGCAGGCAGCGATGGGTTGAGCTGTATCCGTTGCATCGTCACTTCTGCCGTAGTTCATCTCATCGCGGGTGGCTGGTTGCTGCTGGAACACGGCTACGATCAGGCAGAAGCGTGTCGCCAATTGTTAAGCAAGGCAGGGTTTGTCGATGTATTTTCCTGTCCTGATCTGGCCGGTATGATGCGGGTTAGTGGCGGGAAACGCGGAAATTTTCCAGCACAAAGCTGTTAAAATGAAACATATGGGAGCTTTAGCCAAGATGAAGGGAGTCTCTTGAAAACGGTGTGACTTCCCTGTAAGTGGATTTTCAGGTTGATTAAATTTGACGAGGAACTAGACATGGATACGCAAGAAACCATCAAGCAGCAAGTTACCGCTCACCCCGTGGTGCTGTATATGAAAGGCACGCCGGAGTTTCCGCAATGCGGCTTCTCCGCCAATGCGGTAAAGATACTCAATGTGTGTGGAGCGAATAATCTCTTCACCGTAGACGTACTCACCAACCCGGAAATCCGGCAAGGCATCAAGGAATATTCGAACTGGCCGACCATCCCCCAACTCTATATCAATGGTGAATTTATTGGCGGCTCAGACATCGTAACGGAAATGTTCCAGAGCGGTGAGTTGCAGAAGCTGCTGCAGAAATAAAGAATTTGATTGAGCTGGATTGCAACAAACAAGCTGGCATCTGCCGGCTTGTTTGTTGGGTAGACTGAGAGCTATCAGCTGATAGCTGCCGCGATCATCCAGTAGCGTGCAAATTTTCCCACAGCCATGAACAGCATGGCCCATAACCAATTTATCCGCAGCCATCCCGCTGCGACACACAACAGATCGCCGATCAGCGGCACCCAAGCCAGCAACAGCACCGGACTGCCGTGCTTACGCACCCACTCCAGCCCCCGCATATTGCCGCCTGATTTCTTCAGCAGTGCTTTTTCATCAGGCAGAAACCGCCCGATAGCATACGAACTCATGCCGCCCAGGGTATTGCCCAACGTGGCAATTCCCAGAGCGGGCCAGTAAAGCTGGGGGTGATTGGTTAAAACGCCAAATAGCACTGCTTCCGAGCCACCGGGAAGTAGTGTGGCGGCAAGGAAGCTGCTGGTGAACAGCACCAGCAGGCTCGATTGCTCATCCATAAAATTGTCCAGAAATGAATTAAACCGCAGTGTAGCCGCTAATTGGCTGGTGATGGAACGGGAATTGACTTGTTTTATGGGCGCAGCCGCTTTATCGGTCAGAATGGTGCTCACCAAAATTTGACTTGGCGATATTATTTGGCGATGATATGCCTACCAATCACCCATCTCTGTTCAAGAGGAAAAACCATGACGACCAATGCAACGCTCAAGCAAAAGATCGACTCCATCATTGCTGCGCGGAGTCTGCTCAAGCATCCTTTCTATGTGGCCTGGACCCAAGGCAAACTATCCAAGGAACAATTGCGCCAATACGCGGAACAATATTTTCATAACGTACTGGCTGAGCCGACTTATTTGAGCGCGGTGCATTTCAACACGCCGCACATGCATACTGAAAGCAACAGCGGTGATATCAGCGTGCGACAGGAAGTATTGAAGAATCTGATTGACGAGGAACATGGCGAGAAGAACCATCCGGCGTTGTGGAAGACTTTTGCACTGGCGCTGGGTTCAAGCGACAAAAGCCTGGCCGCAGCGGCCGCATTGCCGAGCACGGCCAAGCTGGTTGAGACGTTCCGGGATATCTGCCTGAACCAGCCGTTTTATGCAGGCCTGGCAGCGCTGCATGCGTTCGAATCGCAGGTACCGGAGATTGCTGCGGTGAAGATAGACGGACTGTCCAGGTTTTATGGAATGAACGATCCCGACAGTTACGAATTTTTCACGGTGCATCAGGAAGCCGACGTCTATCATTCGCAGGCGGAATGGGCATTGATCAAGCGTTTCGCCGACACCCCGGAAAAGCAGACTGAAGTACTGGCTGCGACTGTTCAGGCCTGTGATGCGCTGTGGGGATTCCTGGATGGAGTCTACGAGAACTACTGCGCAGACCTCGACTGCGAACGCGCAGAAACAGTGACGTTGCACTGAGCTGCTTGTTCATAGGGGCAGATGAAGTTTCGTTTGCCCCTATGAGCTTCTTCACAGCATCTCTCTTTTCCCGTTTTCCCCAGCTTACATACGCTGGACCCTCATGCCAGCGGAATGATTCCTTCCAGCGTGGCGAAACAGGCATTCTTCGCAGTCATCAGAAAATCACGTAAATAGGGGCGGGATGCCGTTTCCTTGAGCGTCGATACGTACAGGTCACTCCATAAGCCACTGGCACCGATCCGGCGGGCGATTACGTAGTCGTGGTCGACGTAGCTTTTGATGCCCCAGCTGGGCAGCGCGGCGATACCGCGGTGGCTCGCCACTAGTTGCAGGATGGCAACAGTCAGCTCTGCCGTGCGCCGCTGCGGATGGATCCCGGCAGGCCTCAGTACCTTACGGATCAGATCGATGCGCTCCTCCGGAACCGGATAGGTAATCAGTGTCACATCGGCGAAATCCGCTGCCTGCAATATGCGTTTCCCGCGCAACGTATGCTCCGGTGCCAGCACTGCGAGGATCTCAAAACGGAACAGCGGGTGGTGAACAATGCCGCGCCGCCTTTGACATTCTGAGCCAATCACCACATCCGCCCCTCCCTCTTCCAGCAGTTTGATCGGGTCGCTATGAAATCCCGAAACCAGATCCAGTTCCACTTCCGGCCAGTGCTGGCGGAATGCATCCATGATCGGCATCAACCAATCAAAGCAGGTGTGGCATTCCAGCGCGATGCGCAGGCTTCCCGATGTTTGCTGTGAGATTCTTGCGAGATCCCGTTCGGCTGTCTGAATTTCCTCCAGCACTTTGCCGGAAAGCGCTACCAGGCGTTTCCCGGCTTCGGTGAGTTCGATCGATTGCCCCCGCCGCTGTATTATCGGCAATCCATAATGGGACTGCAGCACCTTGATCTGGTGGGACAGCGCGGACTGGGTGAGGTGCACGCGCTTGGCGGCACGCGACACGCTGCCGGTTTCGTGCAACGCGGTAAGGGTGCGCAGATGGCGTAGTTCAAGCATAGTTATGAGTAGAATTCATTAATAATATATAAACTTTCATTTGATTCATAGCTTAGTCTGTCACACAATTGCTGTTTCCTGCAACTGGATAGCGACTGGGGGCGAGCATGGCACTGACACATAATCTGGGTTTCCCGCGGATCGGCGCACGGCGAGAGCTGAAACAGGCGCTCGAGGCATACTGGCGCGGCGACATCAGCGATGGGCAACTGCAGGCGACAGCGGCGGAATTGCGCAAGCAGCATTGGATTCTGCAACGGGATAGCGGCATTGATCTGATTCCGGCCGGCGATTTCGCACTCTACGATCAGATGCTGAACATGACTGCTCTACTTGGCGCAGCACCTGCGCGGTTCAATGCGGGTAAGGATGAAATCGGCCCGGATCTGTATTTCGCGATGGCGCGCGGAACCACCAATCAACCGGCAATGGAAATGACCAAATGGTTCGACACCAACTATCATTACATTGCCCCGGAATTCGATGCGCGTACCAGATTCCATATCGCCTCGTCGCAGCTCTTTAATGAAGTGGCCGAAGCCAAGACACTCGGCATTTTACCGAAAGTGGTGCTGATTGGTCCGCTGACCTATCTATACCTTGGCAAGGAAACCGAACCCGGCTTCAATCGCCTGGATTTATTGCCGCACTTGTTGCCAGTTTATCGCGATATTCTGGTCCGGCTTGCGTCCCTCGGGGTGGAATGGGTGCAGATAGATGAACCGACGCTGGCACTTGATCTGGACGATGCATGGCTGGATGGTTTGGATCGGGCATACACTGCCTTGCATGGCACTGGAACAAAACTGCTGCTTACCACTTATTTTGAAGCGGTGGACAATCATGCCGCACGCTTGAAAAAGCTGCCAGTGAATGGTTTGCATATTGATTTGTGCCGCGCACCGCAGCAACTCGACATCTTTCTTACTGATTATCCCGCCGACAAAGTGTTGTCATTGGGCGTCATTGATGGGCGCAATGTGTGGCGTGCCGATCTGGCGCAGACGCTGGCGACCCTGTCGCGGGCGCGGTCGGTCTTGGGCGAGCGAATCTGGATCGCGCCGAGCTGCTCATTATTACATTGCCCGGTGGATCTAGAACTGGAAACCCGGCTGGATGGCGAGATCAAAAATTGGCTGGCGTTCTCGGTGCAGAAGCTGAAGGAGGTATCGATTCTCGGACAAGGACTGAACCAGGGAGAGCACGCGATACATGAGGCGCTGGCAGCTTCCACCCAGGCAAGGAGAGAGCGTGCCCAATCGCCACGCATACACAACCCGGTGGTGCAGGAGCGGCTACGCAACTTGTCGCAGAAGGATAGCCGGCGTGTCAGCCCGTTCGCAACACGGCAGGCTCTGCAACATCAGCGGTTCCAGTTGCCGCTGCTGCCAACCACTACCATCGGTTCATTTCCGCAGACACCGGAAATTCGCCAGGCACGCGCCGCTCACCGCAAAGGTGAACTTGGCAACTTGCAGTATCTGGAGGCAATGCGCGCCGAGATTCTGCTGGCGATAAAAAAACAGGAGGAGATCGGGCTGGACGTACTCGTGCACGGAGAAGCCGAGCGCAACGACATGGTGGAGTATTTCGGCGAGCAGCTATGGGGCTATGTCTTCACCGAGAATGGGTGGGTACAAAGCTACGGTTCCCGTTGCGTGAAACCGCCGATTCTCTATGGCGATGTTTATCGGCCTGAGGCGATGACAGTGGACTGGATTCGTTATGCTCAGAGCCTGACCGCAAAACCGGTCAAAGGCATGCTGACCGGCCCCATCACCATGCTGATGTGGTCGTTCGTGCGTGATGACCAGCCACGGTCAGTTACAGCACTGCAAATCGCGCTGGCGATCCGCGATGAAGTCGTCGATCTGGAGCGGGCTGGCATCGGTATTATTCAGATCGATGAACCGGCGTTTCGCGAGGGGTTGCCACTGAAAAAATCGGATTGGGCTGAATATCTGCGGTGGGCAGCGGCAGCGTTCCGTATATCCAGCTCGGGAGTCAAAGACGATACGCAGATTCACACTCACATGTGCTACTCGGAGTTCAACGATATCCTGCCGGCCATCGCCGACATGGACGCGGA
>CAKKRD010000002.1 GCA_919902515.1 Nitrosomonadaceae bacterium
GCGTTGCAACTCCTTGGAATGGAATGACCATTCCGCGTCGTTGCGCCTTGCCCTGCACACCAAAAACCGCATACTCTACCCCGTCCAATTGCCGGATTTAGGTTGAAGCAACGCTGGGATATTTTCTGCAATGTTGTCGACAACTTCGGCGATATCGGCGTCTGCTGGCGGCTCGCGCGCCAGTTGACGCTTGAGCATGGACTGGCAGTAAGGCTGTGGGTAGACGATCTGGCCAGCTTTGCCCGTATCGCGCCGGATGCTGACCCGGTTGCGGCGCAACAGTGGTTGCGAGGGGTCGAAGTATGCCACTGGCAGCAGCCATTTGCCTGGATTGAGCCTGCTGACGTCGTGATCGAAGCATTTGCCTGTCAATTGCCTGAGGCCTATATCGCTGCAATGGCGGCTTTGCCACAGCGCCCGGTGTGGATCAATCTGGAGTATCTCAGCGCCGAGAACTGGGTGACAGGTTGTCACCGCCTGCCGTCGCCCCACCCGCGCTTACCTCTGGTAAAACATTTTTTCTTTCCGGGTTTTGTACCGGGTACCGGCGGGCTTCTGCGCGAGCAGGCATTATTGCCGGCCCGAAGCGCGTTCGATAACGTTGCGCAGTCAGAGTTCTGGCAGCGGTTGGGCGTACCGGCGCGCAGGGCAGGGGAACTGCGCATTTCCTTGTTTTGCTATGGCAGCGCTCCGTTGCGTGACTTGTTCGCAGCATGGGCCGCCTCGATCGTGCCTGTATCCGTGCTGCTGCCAGTGCCACAGGGATCAGTCGTTGACGCGGTTACGGATTTCTTTGGTGTCGAGTTCTCCGGTGCTGGCGAGACGTTGCAATCCGGGCAGGTGACGGTGCGACTGATCCCGTTCCTGGAACAGACCGAGTATGACAAGCTGCTGTGGGCCTGCGACATCAATTTTGTGCGTGGGGAAGATTCGTTTGTTCGTGCCCAGTGGGCGGCACGGCCGTTTGTCTGGCAGATCTACCCGCAAGCGGACAACGCACATCAAGTCAAACTGAATGCCTTTCTCGATCTTTATACCGCAGGGATGCCGCCGGACATGGCCGCTGCAGTGCATGCCTTATGGCATAGCTGGAATGGTGATGGCCAGCCTGGCAATACCTGGCCGACCTTTGCCGCACATCAGGCTGCGTTGACGCAGCATGGTGAAAAGTGGGCCGAGCAATTGTACCGTTTGGGCGATCTGGCATCCAATCTGGTGCGATTTAGCCGGAATCAGATATAATCTGTGGTTTTTAAAATTCCGGATTGCCAGCAGTGGCATCCGCTTAGAGCTTAACTCACTGATTAAAACTTAAATTCTCAGGAAGAAACATGAAAACCGCAATGGAACTCCGTGCAGGTAACGTCGTGATGGTCGGCAACGATCCGATGGTGGTACAAAAAGCCGAATTCACCAAGTCCGGCCGTAATGCGTCGGTGGTCAAGATGAAGCTGAGAAACCTCCTCTCCGATACCACTGCCGAGTCGGTTTACAAGGCCGATGAAAAATTCGACATGGTTGTGCTTGACCGCAAAGACTGCACCTACAGTTATTTTGCTGACCCGCTGTATGTGTTTATGGATAGCGAGTACGACCAGTTTGAAATCGAAGCGGACAATATGTCCGATGTGATGAATTATCTCATCGACGGCATGGAAGATGTCTGCCAGGTGACGTTCTACGATGGCAAGGCAATTTCGGTCGAATTGCCGAACAGTGTCGTGCGTGAAGTGGAATATACAGAGCCGGCGGTACGCGGCGACACATCCGGCAAGATAATGAAAGCGGCACGTCTGAAGGGCAATGCCTTTCAGGTACAGGTTGCCGGTTTCGTTGAAATCGGCGACAAGATCGAGATCGACACCCGCACCAACGAATTCAAGAAGCGTGTTTGATCGCTGTTGTCTGCAATGAAAAAGGGCAGCCAAGTGGCTGCCCTTTTTCATTATGCGGTTCCTTAGGTGCGATGCATGGTCACTGTTGCTTCAATCGGGTGCTCCAGTTTTGCCAATGACCAGCCAGATCCTTGATGTTCGTATAGCCTTTCTCGGCGAGGATCTTCTCTGCAATACCTGCGCGCCTTCCGCTCTGGCAGTACACGACTATCTCACTGGATTTATCTCCCGGTATTTCGCCAAGCCGCCGCTCCAGTTCATCATGGGACACATTCAGCGCACCTTTAATGTGGCCTGATAAATACTCGCCGGGCGTGCGCACATCAAGGATAACGGGTGCCCTGGATTCCTGTAATCTTTGAGAGAGTTCGGAGGCGGTGATTGTTCCGACCGAGGGTGTTTCAGCATGGCAGGTAATGCCGAAAAGCAATAACAGAGCTAGCAGGAGAATGCGAGGAGACGAGGTCAGATTGTGCGTCATGGCGGTGTTTGCTGCTTCTCGGAATTAATCATATGATCGGTTACCCAAAATTATTTGGGTCTTCGTGAAAGAGTGTGGGTAAAAATGGCCATTTATTCGCTGGAAATCC
>CAKKRD010000003.1 GCA_919902515.1 Nitrosomonadaceae bacterium
AGGCGGATTCTAGGATGAAGTGCAATTTTGAATAACGCAGGTCAGGTGGGTGAGATGCGGTAGCATCTGTGTCCTTTGACCGGCAAGTCGAAATTACACAAATGAACTACACACACATCACCCGAGAAGAACGATACCAGATTTACGCCCTTAAGAAGGCAGGACACAAACAATACGAGATAGCTGAAGTGTTGAAGCGAAGCGAGTCAACCATCAGTAGAGAGTTGTCACGAAACTGTGGACGGCGTGGCTACCGGCCAAAACAGGCGCATAGCAAGTCTGTGGAACGGCAGTCAATCAACGCTCGGATGATTGACGATGCGACATGGCAATTTACACAAGACAGGCTGCTAGAGCAATGGAGTCCGGAGCAGATCAGCGGGCATGCCGCCATCAGCCCAGAGACGGTGTATCAGCGGGTCTATGCAAACAAGCGAGCTGGCGGATTGCTGTGGAAGAATCTGCGTAGTCAGAAGTTAAGAAAGAAGCGTTACGGCAAGGTGGAACGGCGTGGCACGATACCCAATAGGGCTTCCATCGATGATCGGGCCGCCATCGTCGAGACACGCAGTCGGATAGGTGACTGGGAAGCGGATACCGTCATTGGCAAGAATCATCGTCAGGCCATTGTGAGCATCGTGGAGCGCAAGACGGGCTTCACACTGATTCAGAAGGTTGAACGCAAGACCGCACTTGCAGTCAGCCAGGCAATGATCGGGCTGCTTAAACCACACCGAAAGAAGGTGCACACGATCACTTCGGACAACGGCAAGGAATTCGCCGGGCACGAAGAGATCGCCAGCAAGTTGAAGGCTGATTTCTACTTTGCTCACCCCTATTCGTCATGGGAGCGCGGCACGAACGAGAACACGAATGGATTAATACGGCAGTACTTCCCAAAAAATAGGGACTTCACAACGATTACGCAACAGGAGATCAATATGGCGATGGAGAGATTGAACAATCGACCCAGAAAGAGACTTGGATACCAGACACCTAATCAGGTATTCTTCAAGTCAGGCGTTGCGCTTCATATTTGAACCCGCGCTATTTAAAGAGCTGGCTCATTCTTAAAAAGGACATTTAGCGAATATTGAGAATTTCTGTTAGATTTTACTTAGCTGCTATGCAATATAGCGAAAGATGAGGGTGCCCCCCTTATACACTCTCATTCATATCGAATATTCTTCGGTACAAATTCGGTACAATTACGACCTTGTTTTCATAGAAAAGGATAGAGCAACAAACCCATGAATAGGCTATATTCATGAGGTTACCGATAGGGTTTCCGTTAGGAAAGCCGTCTCCTAAGGGGTAGGTCACACGTTCGATTCGTGTTCAGGGCGCCATTAAAACAAGTAGTTAGGCGATAGTCTGGCTACTCATCCTTACTCATTGCTACCTTTTGCGGAATTAAAGCAATGAAAAAACCCGCCGAAGCGGGTCATGGCAGAGGACATTTCCAAGAAGGTGTTTCTTACCCCTTCGGTGATTTTTGCACCTGTAGCTCAACTCGACAGCTTGTCCTGAGCTTTATTTTTTTGCCATAGCTTCGCAATTATCAATAAATGCTTGCCGCGCAGCTTCGTTGTCGAAAGTTGGAAGCGCTGCCTGCATTCCTGCGCCAGAACAATTCGTTGAATTTACTTCAGGAGCCCCGCCACCACCACAACTAATCAAAACGGTACTAAGAGCAATAATAAATACAATATATTTAGAACTCATTAAATTCTTCCTCTTTAAAAATCATTAATATAGCGCGGATTCAAGTCTGAAGTACAACAATTAGTAGTTGCTTGATGTAGCTCACCGGCACCCCGAAGAATACCTCATAAGGAGTTCTAAGTTCCAGCACTTTGCGTGGTCGGTGGTTGAGTCGCTCTATACCGCTTCCGCCAGTTCTTATGCTGTGACATTATAAGCGATAGAGACCAACTCTTTCCGCGAAATTAAAACCCCCGCTGGTTGCGAGCGAGTTGAACGCTCGCCTATGGATTGAGAGGATGTTTGTTGTTGCAGTGTGAATTATAGCCATGAGATCGGCTCTTCCCAGTACCCAGATTTATCTCTTCGGGCGTGTCAACCGCGCGCTATTCCGGTTTCTTAACCGCAGACGCGCACGCCTGTAGATTTTCCCACGCGATGCGCCCCTCGTATTTGTTTCCTTTCAATGTGGCGAGCACAGTGGCATTGTCGGCCCGCTTCAGCAGCAGGATGAACGAATATTCGGGGCCGGTGTACGCGCTCTGCGCATAGGCGCGGCTTACCGGCTGTGGCGCCGAGTAATCGAAGACTGCGTCAGGATTCAAGGGCGAGGTGCGCGCATACATTTCTGGTATCTGGTGCAGCGCGTAGGCGTAAATTTCCGATGCCGCGATGTCCGGGTATTCCCACATGTTGTATTGCAGGCTGCTGATGACCCAGCGGCTGTCGGCCTGCAGCCGGTCGACCACACAGCGCGCCAGGCTGGCGTGATTCCCTTGGAGCTTGCCGTCATAAAGTTGCGGCTTGTCTTTGACGCTGCCGATGCTCGCGCACCCGGTTAACAGTATGGTGACGATCACAACGAATTTTTTCATGAGCTGTTTTCCTCTTCAAGAAATTCACGCAAATTCCGCGTAACTCCAATTCCAGATAGAAACGCCAACAATCTAACCCGTTCGTGGTGAGCCTGTCGAACCACCGGTACCCTTCGACAAGCTCAGGGCGAACGGTTCGTGAGGACCAAACAGCAGTGTTTCTATCAGGAATTGAAATAACTCGGTCAACAATAACTATGGACTTGGCGTGCTGTATTGTAAAGAACCAATCGGCTGGTTGCGCAGGCCAGCTACAATGGCGGGCATAACCTTTTTCAGAATTCCGACAGATGCCCCAATTTTCCAGATGGCGTACCCAGCAGCGCGAATCCGGCGTTGAGTTGAGTGAGCAGAACGGGGTACGCGCGCTGCACTTGGGCAGCAGCATGATACAAAGCGCCATGCGGCTGACCGCGCCCAACGATCTGGAGCTGGCTTACACCCGCTGCATGATGGGTTTTCTGCTGTTTCATCCCGGCCCTGCAAATATTCTGATGATCGGTCTGGGCGGTGGCTCGCTGGCGAAATTCGTGCATCACCGCATGCCGCAGACAAAAACTACCGTGATTGAAATCAATCCGCAGATTGCCGTGACCGCGCGCAATTATTTTTCTCTGCCTGCCGATGACGAGCGCCTGCAAGTGGTGATTGCGGAAGGTGGTGACTATGTCGCCAGCCACCCCGCCAGTGCGGATGTGCTGATGATCGACGGTTTTGACGATGGTTGTCAGGTGGCCACGCTCTGCAGCCAGGATTTCTACAACCGCGCGCGCGAGGCGCTGAACAGAAACGGTGTGCTGGTGGTCAATCTGCTCAGCAGGGACAAGGGCCACGATGAATATATGCGGCGTATCCAGCACAGTTTTGACGGCCATGTGGTGACGCTGCTGACGGAGGTGCGCGGCAATCAGATCGTTTTTGCGCTCAAGCACAGCCCCGGCAAGCTGGCATGGGAAGAATTAAGGCGACGCGCGGAAAAACTCGAAAGCGAACTTGCCCTGCCGTTCTCCAAGTTCATCATGGGATTGCGCAAACACAACCCGCATGACGGCGGGTATCTGGAAATCTGATTCGATCCGTCTTGTTGGAACCGTCCATGTCAGCGGTTCCTGATGCGGCTGCTGTCCGGTTATGGTAAAGTTTGCGGGTTGTCGTCGAAATGAGTAAAGCAAACCATGGAACTGTACGAATCCGAGCACACTAAATTCATGCGCGAATTGTTCGCGAAGAATCCGCAACTGGCCGAACAGCAGAAAGAAGCGCGCGCCATCTGGTGGGACAAGAAGCTGGACAAGGATGAACGCAAGCGCTTCGAGGAAGCGAAAGTGCCGCAGACAGGTTACGTTTATTTCGCTCAGAAATAGCGTTTCCTGGCAACCCCCGCCTGCAGCAAAAACTTAGAGCGCCTCGAACACTCCTGCCGCACCCATGCCGGTGCCGATGCACATGGTGACCATGCCGTATTTCTGCTTGTGCCGGCGCAGGCCGTGCAGCAGCGTGGCGACGCGGATGGCGCCGGTCGCACCCAGCGGATGACCCAGCGCAATGGCGCCGCCCAGCGGGTTGACTCTGGCGCGATCCAGCCCCAGATCATTGATTACTGCAAGACTCTGCGCGGCAAAAGCTTCATTCAGTTCGATCCAGTCAATAGCATCCTGCTTCAATCCAACCTGCTGCAGGACTTTGGGTATCGCCTTGATCGGGCCGACACCCATTATTTCCGGCGGCACCCCGGCCACGGCAAATCCCAGGAAGCGCCCGATCGGTGTGAGATTGAAGCGCTTTAACGCAGCTTCGCTCACTACGATTACTGCGCCCGCCCCGTCGGACATTTGTGAACTGTTGCCCGCCGTCACCGTACCCCTGGCAGCAAATACCGGTTTCAGTTTGGCGAGCGCTTCCAGGCTGGTGCCGGGGCGCGGGCCTTCATCGGTATTCTTGACGGTGGTTACGCTGCGGACTTCATGTGCGGCAAGATCGGGGCGTTTTTCTTCGATGGTATAGGGCGCGATTTCCTGCGCGAATTCGCCGGTCTCGATGGCTTTGAGCGCCCGGGCATGACTGGTCACGGCAAACTCATCCTGGGCTTCACGGCTTATTTTCCAGCGCTGCGCAACTTTTTCCCCGGTCATACCCATGCCGTAAGCGATGCCGACGTTCTCGTCGTGCAGGAATATCTCCGGGTTCATGGCTACCTTGTTGCCCATCATCGGCACCATGCTCATGCTTTCAGTGCCGGCGCCTATCATCACGTCGGCTTCACCCAGGCGGATGCGGTCGGCAGCCAGCGCTACCGCCTGTACCCCGGAAGCGCAGAAACGGTTGACGGTCATGCCCGGCACGCTGTTGGGCATGCCCGCCAGCAGCAGCGCCACGCGCGCCACATTGATGCCCTGTTCCGCTTCCGGCATGGCGCAACCGGCGATCACGTCGTCAACTGCAGCCGGATCAAGCCCGGGGCATTGCCCCAGCGCAGCTCTCAGCACATGCACCAGCATGTCATCGGGGCGCACGTTTTTGAACATTCCACGCGGCGCCTTGCCGACTGGCGTGCGCACTGCGGCGACGATATAGGCGTCTTGTGTCTGTTTTTGGGTCATGGCGTTTCTCCTCAACTCTAATTTCGCAACGGCTTGCCCGTCTTCAACATATGCTCCACGCGCGCTTGTGTCTTCTCGGTCGCCAGCAGTTCGATGAATGCGGCGCGCTCCAGCTCCAGGAACCAGGTTTCGTCCACCAGGCTGCCGGGGGTCAGGTCGCCGCCGCACATGACATGTGCGACTTTGCTGCCGATCAGATAGTCGTGTTCGGAAATGAAACCGCCTTCCAGCATGTTGACCAGCATGCTCTTGATGGTGGCGATGCCGGTGCTGCCGGCCACCGGAATATTGCGATTTTGCAGCGGCGGACGATAACCGGCTTCCGCCAGCGCCACAGCCTGTGCCTTGGCAGCGTGGAGCAGCTCAAACCGGTTCATCACTACCAGGTCGGCCGGACGCAGATAGCCCAGCTCCTTTGCCTGTTCGGCGCTTTTTGCCATTTGTGCCGTGGCCACTGTCTGGAAGTAATTTTTCAGCAGCGGAAAAGGATCGCCGTCTTTCGCTTCGCGCGCAGCGCGCAAGGCGAATTCCTTGCAACCGCCGCCTGCCGGCAATAACCCCACGCCCACTTCCACCAGGCCGATATAGCTTTCCAACGTGGCCACGGCGCGGTCGCAGTGCATCACAAATTCGCAGCCGCCGCCCAAGGCGAGTCCGTCCACTGCTGCCACCGTCGGGATCATCGAGTAGCGGAGATCTTGCGAAGTCTGCTGGAACTGCGCCACCATCGCTTCGACTTCGGCGAGTTTTCCGGCCATCAGAGCATCGGCCAGATTAAGATTGCGTGCGGCCTTGAGCACCGCAGCCTGCGCTGTTTTTCTGATTTTCCGCGCCAGCAGACTGAGAGCGGAAGGCGGCTCATTGCTTTTCAAGCGCTCGGTGGCTTTTTGCAGATTGGCCCCGGCGGAAAACGGCGGCTCGGTCTGCCAGATCACCAAAGCGCGCCAGTTGCATTCCGCTTCGTCGATCGCCTGCTGCACTCCGTCCAGCACATCGCTGCCGATGGTGTGCATCTTGCTCTTGAAGCTGACAATGGCGATGTCGTCGCCGGTATGCCACATGCGCACTGCATCGGTCTCGAAAATGGTTGTGCCGTATTGCGTTTCCTCGCCCAGCAGGCGGTCTGGAAACAGTTGCCGCCGGTACACCGGCAGGGTTGAACGCGGGCGCTGGGTTTTTGCGACCGGCGCATATGAACCTTGTGCGGCATGCACGCCGCTGCGATCCGGCTCGAGCACCCACGCGGGTAATGGCGCACCGCTCATGCTTTTGCCCGCAGCGATATCTTCGTTGATCCAGCTGGCGATCTGGCTCCATCCCGCCGCCTGCCAGATTTCAAACGGCCCCAGATTCCAGCCGAAACCCCAGCGCATGGCGAGATCCAGATCGCGCGCATTGTCCGCGATGGCGGCCAGATGCACGGCGCAATAATGAAACAGATCGCGGTACATCGCCCACAGGAATTGCGCCTGGGGGTGCGAGCTGGCGCGCAGTGCAGCGAATTTTTCCGCCGGGCTTTTGCGCTTGAGCAGCTCCTTGATGTCGTCGTCCGCTTCACCTGCAGCAAGACGGTACTCCTTGGTGGCAAGATCGAGCACCTGGATCTCCTTGCCCACTTTCTGATACACCCCGCGTTTGCTTTTCTGTCCCAGTGCGCCGCTGTCGATCAAGCCTTGCAGCCAATCCGGCGCGGCATAATAGCGGTGCCACGGGTCGGCAGACAGTCCATCGCGCATGGTGTTGATCACATGCGCCAGAGTATCGAGCCCCACCACATCGGCGGTACGAAACGTGGCGCTCTTGGCGCGGCCGATCAGCGAACCGGTCAAAGCATCCACCAGATCAAAACCCAGCCCGAATTCGCGGGCATGATACATGGTGGCGAGCATGGAAAACATGCCCACCCGGTTGGCAACGAAATTGGGCGTGTCCTTGGCGCGGATCACGCCCTTGCCGAGAGAAGTGACCAGGAATTTTTCCAGGTCGTCGAGCATCGCAGCATCGCTGCCTTCGCAGGCGATCAACTCCACCAGGTGCATGTAGCGCGGCGGGTTGAAAAAATGCACACCGCAAAAGCGGTGTCGCAGGCTTTCGGGGAACGCCTGCGCCAACCGGTTGATGGAAAGCCCGGAAGTATTGCTGGCGAAAATGGTATGTGCGCCAAGATACGGCGCGACCTTGGTGTACAGCTCGGTTTTCCAGTCCATGCGCTCGGCGATGGCCTCGATCACGATGTCGCAATCCCTGAGCAATTCAAGATGCTGGTCATAATTGGCGGGCTGGATACAGGCTGCCCTGGTCGCGACTGACAGCGGCGCGGGCTCCTGCTTTTTCAGATTCTCCACTGCCTTGATCACGTTGGCGTTGGGGTCGCCCTGTTTCCCCGGAAGCTCGAACAGCAGCGTTTCGACATTGGCGTTGACCAGATGTGCCGCAATCTGCGCCCCCATCACGCCAGCGCCCAGCACCGCGGCCTTGCGCACGATGAAATTATTGTTGCTCAATTATTCCTCCCACCTTGTCTTGTTCAGAACTTTGAATTTTTAGAGGCGCCCTCTACTCTTGCGGCACCACGCGCGGTTTGCGCTGCTCGTCCATCGCCACGTAAGTTAAAACTGCCTCGGTCACTTTGATGCATATTTCGTCACCGCCCTCGCGCGGGCCGCGCTGGGCATACACTTCCACATCCACCGTGATCGAGGTGCGCCCCACTTTGATGATTTCGGCATAGAAGCTCACCAGATCGCCGACAAACACCGGTTGCTTGAATACGAAAGAGTTGACTGCCACTGTCGCCACCCGTCCGCGCGCACGGCGGATCGCCGGCAGACTGCCGGCAATGTCCACCTGCGCCATGATCCAGCCACCGAACACGTCGCCGGCGTAGTTGGTGTCCGTCGGCATTGGCACGATGCGCAGGATCAGATCGCGTCCTTCGGGCAGTGATGTGTGGATTTCGGGAATATCGTTCATTTTCGCCGCACCTCAATTTAGCAGATGGATGCCCGCCTCAGAGCGGATTAATGTCCCGCATAGAGCTTCTCAACTTCAGCTTTGTAGCGCTCCAGAACCTGCCCCCGCCGCAGTTTCAGGGTGGGCGTAAGCATATCGTTCTCGACGGTCCACGGTTCCGTCAGCAGCGCTACGCGGCGCACCCTGGCATAGCCCGGAAACTCACGTATCTGCTGCGCGATTTTCTCCAGCACGATTTCTTCAGTTTTCGGGTCTTGCAGCATATGGTGCAGGTCAGGATCAAGATTGTACTGCACCGCCACGCTTTCCCAGTTGCGGGGATTCAAAACCGCCAGTACGCTCAAATACGAACGCCCTTCGCCGATCAGCATGACCTGTTCGAACAAGTGATCGCGCAGAATTGCCGCTTCCATATCCGCCGGTGGAACCTTCTCCCCGGTGGACATGACGATAATTTCTTTCAGGCGGCCGGTAATGGTCACCCGGCCCTGCTCATCGATGCGCGCCATATCGCCGGAATTGAGCCAGCCATCGGCCGTCAGCACCGCCTGGGTGGCTTCCGGATTATGCCAGTAGCCCAGCATTACATTGGGACCGCGGATCAGCAATGCATTGTGCTCACCGAGTTTCACTGTGACGCCGGGAATGGGCGGGCCCACACTTTCCGGTAAATTATTCTCGCAAGTGTTGGTGCATACCACCGGACTGCTTTCAGTCATGCCGTAACCTTGCAGGATGGGCAGTCCCAGCCCGATGAACACGCGCGAGACATCGGTCGGCAGCGCTGCGCCGCCGCTCATTGCCATCCGCAACCGCCCGCCCAGCTTGCTCATCACTTTGCGCGCCACCAGTTTGTCCAGCAGTGGCCACAGCAGGTGCGAAGCCCGCCAGGGACCTCGCCGCTGCTGGTGTTCAAAGCGGCTGTAGCCTACATCCACCGCCAGGTTAAATAGTTGACGGTTCAGAGCCGGTCCTTCCGCCAGCTTGGCGCGAACTCCGATATAAACCCGTTCATAAATTCGTGGTACCGAAACCAGCAGAGTCGGGCGGATAATCAACAAATCCTCTTGCAGCTGCTGGATCGAACGGGCATGGGCGACTGTGGCCCCGGCCATCATGGGCAGGTAGTAGCCTGCAGTACGTTCGAACGTATGCGACAGCGGCAGAAACGAAAGCAGCAGATCGTTTTGCTCTATCCGCACAACCTGCAGGCAGCTATGGGCATTGCTGAGCATGTTGTGATGGCTCAGCATTACCCCCTTGGGGCGGCCGGAAGTGCCGGAGGTATAAATGATGGTGGCGAGATCATGCGGCGCGCAGACATGCCGGACCTCCCCGGCCTCCCCCATCTGCGGCAGCCAGTCAGGCAGCGCCCGCACCAGGCCGTCAGCAGTCTGGTCGGCGTCATCGGCAAACGGATTGATCGTCACGGTCCGCAACAGACCGTTGACCTGATCGCGTACTTCGGAGAATGTTTGCCACTGCACCAGATCTTCCAGCAGCAACAGCCTGACTCCGGCATCGCGCAGAACATACGCCGCATTCTCGGCGCGGTCAGCAGTGTAAAGCGGCACCACCACCAATCCCAATCCCAGCGCTGCCTGGTCTAACATCACCCACTCCGGGCAGTTTTTTGCCATCACTGCCACCCGGTCGCCTGCGACCAGGCCTTCTTTGGTGAGAGCCGCCTGCCAGCGCGCTACTTCCCGGGCCATTTGCTGCCAGGTGCGATCGCGCCATTTTTCACCTGACGGGTCGAAATCCCGGTAAGCCACTCTCTGCGGCGAACGGCGCACGCGCTCGCTGAACAGGCCGGCCAGCGTTCCGGCTACTTCCATCGGGATGATGTCCATCAGCTTGTCTTGCATGGTCGTGTCTACCTCCGTTTGCCGAAATCTGCCGGAAAATCGTCCACCATGATGACGCTACGGCGCAGGGATTTCATGTTTTCCAGCGATTCTGCTTCAACCGCAGTGATGACACCTTGCTGCAGCGCCGCAGCGATTTTCCCATCCCCTTGTGCGGAAACCAGACCCGCTTTGACGGCGGCGCGAACCTTGGCTTCCGCTACCTCGCACACCACCGCGCACTGCAACGCCTGTTCCAGAACGCCCAGCGGTTCATCCGCGGATGTCGGCACATAGATTCCCGCGGTCAGGCGGTCACGCGCCTCTCCCGGTTCCAGCAACAGCGTGGCCACTTTGTGCCCCAGTTCATCCGATGGCGGCGAGTATGGCTTGCCCAGCGGAAATACCAGCAACCGCAAAGTCCATGCCGCGATGCGGTTGGGAAAATTATCCAGCAAGCCATCAAATGCCTGCTGCAGATGGTAAAGCGCATCCTGTATCGACCAGTGCAACAGTGGCAAATCGGCAGCGGGACGGCCATCGTCCTCAAAACGCTTCAGCGTCGCCGAGCACAGATATAGTAGGCTGAGCATGTCGCCCAGGCGCGCAGAGAGTTTTTCCTTGCGCTTCAGCGCTCCACCCAGCGCCAGCATGGAGATGTCGGCAACCAGCGCGAAGGCGGCGGAGAAGCGCGTCAACTGACGATAGTAATCCTGTGTCTCGGCGGCGGCATTGCCCGGCGCATCTGCCAGGGAAGCACCGGTCAGTCCATGCAGCAGGGAACGCAAACTGTTGCCGGCGCTGAAAGCGACGTGCCCCATCAGTGTCTGGTCAAATGCCAGTGCAGCGCGTGCGATGTTGCTGTCGTTGGCCGCATGAATTTCTTTCAGCACATAGGGGTGGCAGCGTATCGCTCCCTGGCCGAATATCATCATGCTGCGTGTAAGAATGTTGGCACCTTCCACCGTAATGCCGACCGGGATTTGCTGATAGGTGCGCGCCAGATAATTGCTGGGGCCCATGCAAATGCCCTTGCCGCCGTGCACGTCCATCGCATCGTTGATTGCCTGGCGGCTGCGTTCGGTGAGATGGTATTTGACGATGGCAGAAATGACTGAAGGTTTTTCGCCCAGATCCACCGCGCCTGCGGTCATCACTCGCGCTGCGTCCATCATGTAGGTGTTGCCACCGATGCGCGCGAGCGCTTCTTCCACCCCCTCGAAGCGGCCAATGGGAGTGTTGAATTGCACTCGCACCCGGCCATAGGCACCGCTGGTGCGCGCTGCCAGTTTGGCTGCGCCAGTGGCGGTGGCGGGTAATGAAATCGAGCGGCCGGCGGCGAGGCAATTCATCAGCATGCGCCAGCCGTAGCCCACGCCCTCGCGCCCGCCGATCACCCAGTCCATCGGGATGAACACATCCTTGCCGGAGTTGGGGCCATTCTGAAAAGCCGCATCGAGCGGGAAATGGCGGCGGCCGATATTGACCCCCGGCGTATTGGTGGGAATCAGCGCCAGCGTGATGCCGAGATCTTTTTCTGCGCCCAGCAGTCCGTCCGGGTCGTGGAGCTTGAACGCCAGTCCCAGCAGTGTTGCCACCGGCCCCAGCGTGATATAGCGCTTTTCCCAGGTGACGCGCATTCCCAGCACATCCTGCTGGCCGTTGAATTCGCCGCGGCAGACAATACCGGAATCGGGAATTGAACCCGCATCCGACCCGGCGCTGGGTCCGGTGAGCGCGAAACAGGGCACTTCCAGTCCTTTTGCCAGGCGCGGCAGATAGTGGTTTTTTTGCTCCTCGGTGCCGTAATGCAGCAGCAGTTCCGCTGGCCCCAGCGAATTCGGCACCATCACCGTCACTGCCGCCGTGCCGCTACGCGAGCCGATTTTCATCACCACTGCGGAATGCGCCAGTGCCGAGAAGCCGTGGCCGCCGTATTGCTTCGGGATGATCATGCCGAAAAAGCCGTTGTGCTTGATGAATTGCCAGACCTCGGGCGGCAGATCGTGCAACTCACGCGTGATATGCCATTCATCCAGCATCGCGCACAACTGTTCTGCCGGACCGGCAAGAAAGGCCTGCTCCTCGGCACTCAGTTGCGGCTTGGGGTAGGCCAGCAGCTTGTTCCAGTCTGGCTTGCCGCTGAACAGATCGCCGTCCCACCACACGGTGCCCGCATCCAGCGCTTCCTGCTCGGTCTGCGAAACCTGCGGCAGGATCTTGCGGAAAATTTTCAGTACCCGGTTGGAAACGAGCGCGCGCCGCAGCGGCGGGACAAACAGAATGGCGCCGATAACGGCAGCCAGCAGCAGAAGCAGGGAAAAGAAAGTCATAGTCGAGATGAATTTTCCTGCGCGAGTGGGTGTGACTACGTCATATTACCCTAAGCTGTGTTAACTAGGTTGGATCTAGCAGGTGGCACTCGTTCGCGGCTTTCCCCACTGTCTTGCTGTCGACTCAAATGCCAGGCGATACAGAGGGCACATTAGGTTCTGTTCTTTGCCAGATTAGACGTTATTCCTCAATGAAGTAGTCACTGTCTATTTTCTTCGTTTCATACGATGTGACCAGAGCAACCCCGACATTATGGTCAATCATGAGCTGTGATAATTGCTCGCCATCTATGAGAACGATTTTAGAGTCAATTTTTGCCACATAATCCTTGGCTTCGCGGCTGAAATCGGAAGTGGTGATAAAGACTCCCTTTTTCGCACGGTGCCCTTGCAGAGCGCCGGCAAACTTTTGGATTTCAGGGCGACCGATGGTAGCTTGCCACCGCTTGGCCTGTATGTAGATGACGTCTAGGCCAAGCCGATCTTCGTTAATGATGCCATCAATACCCTCATCCCCACTTCGGCCAATGGCTTTTCCAGCTTCCTTTCGAGAGCCGCCGTAGCCCATTTTCACGAGAACATCGATAACGAGGCGTTCAAAAAAAGGTGGAGAACATTCTGTTACAGTTTTCAGAAGCTCAGCAGAGAGATCTTCGCGCAGTTTCTGGTATGCTGATTCCAGAAGCTCGCCTGGTGTTTGAAGGGTTTCTGTTTCAGTAGATTCTGTGGTTTCTTCTCGTTCTCGGTGGGTGGCTCTGAACTCTACGAACTCGGGGAACTGCTCCAAGAATTTGACATTGATTTCGGTTGGATTTCTAGAAAGAACATCTCGCCCGCGTTGGGTGATGCGAAAGTGTCCGCGCCGTGTTGACTCCAACAGGGTTGCCTTACTCATATAAGACCGCGCCCAAGCAACACGATTGTTGAATCTTGGCTGTTGTCCACTCGGTAACAGCTCATTTTTTTCTGCGTCCGTAAGCCCAAACTGCTCGGATAAACTCTCAATTGTTTCCCGTAGGGAATGTTCGTTTCCGTCCGTAGCGAAACGAAGCAAGGGAAGCATGATTGACTGGTAATCAGGTATTGCCACGATTTGCCCCTTTAAACAAATGCATCCGAGAAGTTACTCATGGTGCCTCAAAAACCACGTAGGCAGGCATCCTCAAGCATTGCTTAATACTTAAAATCCATAAACTACCGAAAGCGAGTGCTGAAATAATGACTACGTTTGCTTTACAACACAAGCGTGGCAGCCCGGACACAATCAATTGCTCCCATAGCGCCCCCGCCCCTCACTTCGTACTCATCCGGTTATCCACTTTCTTGACGCCTTCCACCAGCCAGGTGAGCGTGTTGGCGCGGTCTATCTGGCTCTGGTTTTTCACCAGCCCACTCAGCATGATTTCACCGCTGTGCACCTCAACTCGCAAATCCAGTCCCCTGAGTTCCGGGTCGGTCAGCAGCGAGGATTTTACCGTGGCGGTAAGGGTGGCGTCATCCACCACGGCCTTTTTCGGCGGCTCTACCCAGGTTTCATGCGTTCCCTCCCCGAACTTCTGGCAAGCGCTGATGGACAGGATGCTGCTCAGCGCCACGGCCAGAGCAAGTGATTTGTAGCGGATTTTCATGCTGCCTCCCTTCATGGAATTGAGTTAAAAGGACAGAACCCCAAACTGACTGAGATGCGGTACGGTACGGTGAAGCATTGCAATCATCAAGCCACCGCAGCTTGCAAACCGCCTGCCCGCAGATATTCCAGCACCTGCTGCGACAAATCCTGCGCCAGGCAATCAAATTCCTGCAATCCCTGCATCGGGCGCAGCCAGGTAAGCTGCCGCTTCGCCAGTTGGCGCGTGGCGGCCAGCCCCATTGCGCGCATTTCGCTGAGGTTGACTTCTTTGTTCAGGTACATTCCCACCTGCCGGTAACCGACACAGCGCATCGCGGGGCTGTCGGCATCAAGGCCAAATTTATCACGGATGGTGCGGACTTCGCCAATCAATCCCAGTTCGAGCATTTCCTCGAAGCGCTGCGCAATGCGCTGGTGCAGCGCTTCACGCTCGCTGGGTATCAGGGCGATGTGCGTCACCTGATAAGGCAGATAAACATATTTGGGTTTTTTCAGAATCTCTGACATCGGTTTATCGGTGAGGTAATACACTTCCAGCGCACGCTGGATGCGCTGGCTGTCGGTGGCTTTAATCCTCGTGGCGCTGGCCGGGTCAAGCCGCTGCAACTGCTGATGCAACGCAGGCCAGCCGCGATCTGCGGCCATGCTGTCGATCACCATGCGCACGCTGCTGTCGGCAGCAGGAAGTTCGGACAGACCTTCCAGCAATGCGCGGAAATAAAGCATGGTGCCGCCAACCAGCAGCGGGATATGGCCGCGTTCGGTGATCTCACGCATCGCAGTCAGCGCATCATCGCGGAACTGCGCAGCCGAGTAGCGTTCGTGCGGATCGATCAGATCGATCAGATGGTGCGGCACTGCGGCCAGGGTTTCCGCGCTGGGTTTGGCGGTGCCGATATCCATGTACCGGTACACCTGAGCCGAATCCACGCTGACGATTTCCACCGGCAACTGCCGGGCGATTTCCAGCGCGACACCGCTTTTCCCGCTGGCGGTCGGCCCCATCAGGAAAATTGCGGGCGGGTGGTTTGTGGCAGCTTTGGGTTTCTGGTTTGGTACGGTCATTTGGTTGAAGTATAGCCCGCGCAACATGATAAACGCCAGATTCGATGACGTGGCAGGCGGGGGTTATTTCAGTTAGAATTCGGGCTATAGGAACCGCTGAACAAATCCCGCGCCAGCGCGGCCTTTACCCCTACTTGGCACCATTCCATGATACTGATCCTGACCCCGGATGCTCATCCTGACAGCCCTGAATACCAACAGTTGCTGGCGCACCTCGCCAACATGCCGGGCATCTCTACTCGCGTGCATACTGAAGTCGGGATCGAACAGACGCTGACCGAGATATATCTGATCGGCAACACCATGGCGCTACCCCTTGAGGACATGCAAAATCTACCGTGTGTCGAGCGGGTGGTGCGGGTTTCGGAGGAGTACCGTGTTCTAGGGCGGCACAAGGGTGACGACCGCCCCACTCATTTCGATTATAACGGCGTGCGTTTCGGCCAGGATACGCTCCACGTATTCGCCGGATTATGCGCGGTGGATACGCCGGAGCACGTCGAAATGATGATGCAAGCATTGCGCGACCACGGCCAGGTCTGCACCCGCATGGGCGCCTACAAGCCGCGCACCAGCCCGTATGCGTTTCAGGGCCATGGCAAGGCCTGCCTGCCTTACGTGTTCGATCTGGCCGGGAAATACGGCATCAAGGTCATTGCCATGGAAATTACCCACGAATCTCACGTCGATGAAATCCGCGAGGCACTCCACCAGACCGGCAGTCCTACCGGGGTGATGCTGCAGATCGGCACGCGCAACACGCAAAATTTCGAGCTACTGAAAATCGTCGGCCGCCAGCAGGATTTTCCGGTGCTGATCAAACGTGGTTTCGGCATCACTCTGGACGAATCGCTCAACGCGGCCGAATACCTGGCTTCCGAAGGCAATCGCAAGGTGGTGTTCGGCCTGCGCGGAATGAAGACCAACATGGCCGATCCGCACCGCAATTTTGTGGATTTCGCCCATGTGCCGGTGGTCAAGCGCCTGACCCGCATGCCGGTATGCATCGATCCGTCGCATTCAGTCGGCGCGCGCACCTGCTCGCCGGACGGCATCCTTGACATCATGCATGTCACCGCGCAAGGCATCATTGCAGGCGCCAACATGGTGCTGGTGGATTTTCATCCGGTGCCGGGCAAGGCGCTGGTGGATGGGCCGCAGGCGCTGCTGCTCAGAGAACTGCCGCATTTTCTGGAAGACGTTCGCATTGCGCGCGAAGCCTACTTGCAACGTGCGGCCCTGGCCGGGCGCTATCGGCAAGATCAGGAAACATAGTCTGTAGGGCACCTCTAAAAATCCAGATTTCGTCACAATACTTTGTTGCTCACAAAAAATGTTTCCTTACATATCAGCCATATGCTGCGTCTACATTTTTTGTTCCCGCCTTGCCTTGTCTCGTTTAGAACTTTGAGTTTTTAGAGGCGCCCTGTATTGTCCGTGGCAAATGTCATTTTCAGGTTGTTCCGTAACTGCTCTTCCAGGGTCAGAGGAGTATCCGCAATAAGACGTGGTGTTCTGGCGCTGCTGTTGGTATTTCCGCTGATCCCGTTTATGCCTGTCGGCATTGCCGGCGCCGCAGCAGACACCCCGCTTAGCCTGACCGATGATCGCGGGCGCAGCATGCATCTGGAGCATTTCGCCAGACGCATCATCTCGCTCTCTCCCAACATCACTGAACTGGTGTACGCCGCCGGCGCTGGCGACAGGCTCGTGGGTGTCAGCAGCCAGAGTGATTATCCTGCAGCCGCCAAATCCGTTCCGGAAATTGGGGGGATAGCCGGGCTCGATCTGGAGAGGATTGTTATGCTCAAACCCGATTTGGTGATTGCGTGGCGTAGCGGCAACGCCGTAGCAGATATCGACAAACTCGAAAAACTGGGCTTGCCTGTTTTTGTCACGGAAGCAACCAGACTGGAGGATATTCCGAGGTTATTGCGGCTGACCGGCCAGCTAGCGGCAACATCAACCCAAGCGGAATCGGCGGCACGCGCTTATGAAACGGAACTGCAACAGATCAAGCGAAGCTATGCTGGCCGACAGCGGGTCAGCGTGTTTCTGTTAATCTGGCATCAACCGCTGATGACGGTGAACGGCAACCATATCATCAGCGACATCATCAACCTTTGTGGCGGCGTCAATATATTCGCTTCGGCGTCTTCCCTGGCGCCGGTGATATCGGCAGAAAGCTTGCTGCAGGCCGATCCCCAGGTCATTATCAGCAGTGTATTGCCAGAACCCGAGGCGGGGGAGTTATGGCAGCAGTTCCCGCATATTCGCGCAGTGAGAAATAAGCATTTATTTTTTGTCCACCCTGACCTGCTCCATCGACAGACGCCACGCATGTTGCAGGCAGTGAAAGTGGTCTGTGAGCAACTGGACCGAGTCCGGTCAGGGTAAGATAAGACAATAATCTTATAATCTGAATGTTTCGGCCCTACGGTTTAGCTGGATTGAGCTACTCTGGTGGGAAAATCTCCTTGGAAGAAAGCACGAATGCTTTAGAATAATCGCTGAATGAACTCAGGAACCTCTGGATAAAGCCACCATTGCGTCCGCGCGGGACTTATTCAGAGGCTCCTTGGGCACCTGATTTACCCATACGTTGCTGATGGGTAACATTTTTATGGAGAATGACTAATGATTAAAGTATTACTCGCAAATCCCAGAGGTTTCTGTGCTGGAGTGGATCGCGCCATCGAGATTGTCGAGCGGGCGCTGACCATGCATGGCGCGCCGATTTACGTACGCCACGAGGTGGTGCATAACCGTTTCGTGGTAGAGAATCTGGAGAAAAAGGGCGCAGTATTCGTCGAAAATCTCGACGAGGTGCCAAGTGGCAGCATCCTAATCTTCAGTGCTCACGGCGTTTCGCATGAGGTGCGGCGTGAAGCTGACGCACGCAAATTCAAGGTGTTCGACGCCACCTGCCCACTGGTCACAAAGGTTCATATTGAAGTGGCGAAGATGCGCGCACAAGGCAGGGAAGTCATCATGATCGGTCATCAAGGCCACCCGGAAGTGGAAGGCACCATGGGACAAGCTGAGGGAGACGGTCCGAGCATGTACCTGGTTGAAACGGAAGAAGATGTTGCCAACCTGCAAGTCAAGGATCCGAACCACTTGGCTTATGTCACTCAGACCACGCTGTCGGTGGATGATGCTACGCGAGTGATCAAGGCCTTAAAAAAGCGCTTTCCAAAAATAACTGGACCAAAAAAAGATGATATTTGTTATGCCACGCAAAACCGCCAGGATGCGGTTAAGATGATGGTAAAGCAATGTGATCTGGTGATTGTGGTTGGCTCGCCCAACAGTTCCAATTCCAACCGTCTGTGTGAAGTGGCGCGCAATGCCGGCGTGGACGCATACATGATAGACCGTGCCGAGCAATTGCAGGAAAAATGGCTGGAAGGAAAAACCCGCATTGGTATCACCGCCGGGGCTTCCGCACCGGAAGTGCTGGTGCAGGAAGTCATATCACGCCTGAAACAAATCGGCGCGGAGCAGGAGGGAGGCGTGTTGGTGGAGGAGCTTAGCGGCGTGGTTGAAGCGGTGGTATTTCCGCTGCCCAAAAGCTGACCGGGGCGGCCTAAATCCCCCACCCCGCCCGGTAAGGCGCGACATCGAACGGTTGCGGCGTGCCGCTTATTTCGTTTATCAGGATTTCGGCACTGCCCGGAGCCATGGTTACGCCATAACGGAAATGCCCGCTGTTGATGTAAAGATTGTCCAGTTGCGGGTGCCGTCCGATGGCGGGGATGTTGCGCGGTGACGCGGGACGCAGCCCAGCCCAGTGCTGCACCAGCGGCATGCTAGCCAATGCTGGCAATAGCCTTTGCGCCCGTTCGAATAAGTCGTCGCGCGCTGCAATAGTGGTCTGCTTATCAAAACCAACATCTTCCAGCGTGCTGCCAACCAGCAGGTGCCCATCGCTGCGGGAAATCAAGTACAAGTCACCCTGTAACAGGATGAAGCGCAGCGGTGCTGCAGCAAATCTGAACAACAGCATCTGTCCGCGCGCCGGTTTGATCTCCAGGTTGAGGGCGTGTCGCCCTAGTACTTGCTTGCTCCACGCCCCGGCGGTGACGATGTATCCCTGTGCACTGAACGTGCCGCACGCGGTGGCGAGGGCTTGCACTTGACCGCTCCCGGCTACAATGTCGTGCACGGCGCACCGCTCGATAATGTGCCCGCCGAGTGCTTCCACCCGCTTGCGCAGCGCGCGCAACAGGCGCGGATTGCGCACCTGCGCCACTTCCGGCAACAGCAGCGCATCACTTTCTTCCCTGGCTTCTTTTCCCGCTGTGGGAGTGGCAAGCACAGCGGCGCGAGAAGCTCTTTCCGCCTTGACCCCATGCGTCGCGCACCATTGCTGTGCAGCGTGTGCATCAAACGGCGGCAGCACCAGCATCCCGCTCATCTCATATTCCGGATCAATCCCGCTCGCCATGTGCAGGTTGTCTGCCCAAGCGGCGAACAAGGCTGCGCTATAGCTGGTCAGGCGTGTCACTTCATCCGGATAGTCCCACGGGCACAATGGCGACAGAATGCCCCCACCCGCCCAGGATGATTCCTGTCCCACTTCACCGCGCTCCAGTATGGTTACCGCTGCACCTTGCGCCAGCAATCGCTCTGCCGTGGCCAGGCCGATGATGCCTGCACCGATCACAATAAAATCCTGGTTCTTCATTCCGTTTCTGCCATTCATGCCAATAAATCCGCCGGTTATCGGGCGAGTCTGGCGGTTTGCCAAGTGTATCGCCTATATCCATATAAACGTGAGAAAAAAGCATCATCCTAAATCCGGCGTCTGCATACCTGCCCCGGGTTAACCTCGCTACTCGCGACTGCACCGAGCCCTCGCAACCTCATCGATTTGTACCCCTCCGGTTCCTGGTCTATAAAAAATCAATCGCCATTAAATAGAGGGTGATGGTCTTTTCTTGCTGCTGGCGGGATGTCGTGATACCGGCATTCCGTCTTTCTGTATTTCGGAAAAAGCCACGCGTTGTTGACATAACCGCAGTGGATTGACTCAACAGGGGCTGCAATCAGAACCATGGCCATGTTTCGTGACAGGCGCGCTTTGCCCGGTCGGGGTTTTGCCTTGACCGAGTTGATGGCGACACTGTCCGTATCGGCCGTTTTGCTGGCTGTCAGTGTGCCCGTCTTCAACCAAGCGATGGTCAGCAACCGTCTGACCGCTTATGCCAACGATATGTTCGCCACCCTGGCCCTCGCTCGATCGGAAGCCATCAAGCGCAACCGGCGGGTGGTGCTCTGCAAGAGCTCGGATGACGGGCAGACCTGCGCCGGTATGGGTGGCTGGGAGCAGGGCTGGATAGTGTTCGTTGACTTGGACAATAATGCGAGCCGGGCCGCCAGTGAATTGATAGTGCACAAAATGCCCGCTTTGCCAAATGGCTATGCTCTGAACGGAAACACCAGCATCAGCAGTTATGTTTCGTATGATCCGCAGGGCATGACCAAGCTGGCCAGCGGTGCTTTTCAGGCGGGCACTTTTACGCTTTGTCCCCCTGCGCCCGCAGCATCCGGTCATGGGCGAAAAATCGTGATCAGTGCCAGTGGCCGCTCACGCGTATCCAAGATTACCAGCTGTGCATAAAGCTGCCATCACTTGTTGCGCTCATAATATTTATCCCGCTTTATCCGCAGGATGCGGGGTGGTAACATTGCATTACTTCAACACGGAGCGCGGGCATCATGGCTGGTCACAGCAAGTGGGCTAATATCAAGCACAAGAAAGCCGCGACGGACGCCAAGCGCGGCAAGATTTTCACCCGGCTCATCAAGGAGATTACTGTTGCCGCACGGCTCGGCGGCGGGGATTCCGCCAGCAATCCGCGCTTGCGCCTGGCCATCGACAAGGCCTACGAGCAGAACATGCCCAAGGACAATGTCGAGCGGGCAGTCAAGCGTGGCAGCGGCGAACTGGACGGCGTGAATTACGAAGAAGTGCGTTATGAGGGCTACGGTATTGCCGGTGCAGCCGTACTGGTCGATTGCATGACTGACAACCGCGTGCGTACGGTAGCCGATGTGCGCCACGCTTTCACCAAGTACGGCGGCAACCTCGGCACTGACGGTTCGGTTGCATTCCTGTTCAAACATTGCGGCCAGATGTTTTTTGCTCCCGGCACCAACGAGGACAAGCTAATGGAGGCGGCACTGGAGGCAGGTGCCGAGGATGTGATCAGCAACGACGATGACAGCATCGAAGTAATCACCGCGCCGTATGAGTTATCCACCGTCAAGGCAGCGCTGGAGAAAGCCGGTTTCAAGGCAGAGCACGCCGAAGTGACGATGAAACCTGAAAATGAGATTGTATTGACCGGCGATGATGCGGTGAAAATGCAAAAGCTGCTGGATGCACTGGAGAATATCGACGACGTACAAGAGGTTTATACGACGGCAGTGATTGATGGATAATCTCCGGCAGGTGACAAAATCCGTATCCTTGGCATAGACCCCGGCTTGCGCATCACCGGTTTCGGGGTCATCGATAAAACCGGCAGCAGTCTGGCTTACATCAGCAGCGGCTGTATCAAGACACCGGATGGCGAATTGCCGCTGCGCCTGAAATCCATCATGGATCATCTCAATGAAGTCATCGCTCAACATCGCCCCGATCAAGTCGCAGTCGAGCAAGTGTTCGTCAACGTCAATCCCAAATCTACACTGATGCTCGGACAGGCGCGCGGTGCGGCGATTTGCGCGGCGGTGCTGAACAATCTTGTCGTCGCCGAATACACTGCGCTGCAGGTCAAGCAAGCGGTAGTCGGTAACGGCCATGCAAAAAAAGAACAGGTGCAGGAAATGGTGAAGCGTTTGCTGAAACTTGCTGGCAGTCCCAGTGCGGATGCGGCAGATGCGCTTGCCTGCGCCATTTGCCATGCACATGGCGGGCAAGGACTGGGTGGAATTTCAACAGCGGGTTATCGCATGAAGCGGGGGCGGTTGGTATGATCGGCAGGATAACGGGACTGTTGCTGGAAAAGCATCCACCGCTGGTGCTGGTTGATGTGCAAGGTGTCGGTTATGAAATCGACGTGCCCATGAGCACGTTTTATCAGCTACCCGTCATCGGTGCGCAAGTCATACTCCACACCCATCTGGTGGTGCGCGAAGATATACACCTGCTGTTCGGCTTTGGCACCGAAGCCGAGCGGCAGGCTTTCCGCCAGCTCGTGAAAATTTCCGGCGTGGGTGCAAGAACTGCATTGGCTGTGCTGTCGGGCCTGAGCGTGGCTGACCTGCATCAGGCAGTGGCGACCCAGGACAGTGGCCGGCTCATCAAAACCCCCGGTATCGGCAAGAAAACTGCCGAACGTCTGCTGCTGGAGTTGCGTGACAAGCTCGATTCCGGTTTGGCTGGTACCACCGGTGCAACGGGTGTTGCGCTTTCTTCGAGAAGCGACAGCGACATACTCAATGCACTGTTGTCGCTGGGTTATAATGACCGCGAAGCCAATTGGGCGATCAAGCAATTACCTGCCGGCGCTGCCGTGTCCGATGGCATACGGCAGGCCTTGAAACTTCTGTCAAAAGAAAAGTAGTGCAGATAGCTTGCCCGCACCTTTATGAAAACCTGCTTGCCTGTCAAACGGGCGAATCATCTACGCCATATGAATGATTGAGACTGATCGATTGATCGCCGCCGCGCCGGCGTCTACCCAGGAAGAAGATCTGGAGCGGGCGCTACGCCCCAAGTTTCTGGACGAATATGTTGGCCAGGAAAAAGTTCGCGGACAATTGCAGATTTTCATCGAAGCGGCACGGCGGCGCAAGGAAGCGCTCGATCACGTCCTGCTGTTTGGCCCACCCGGATTAGGCAAAACCACGCTCGCCCACATTATTGCCAGGGAGATGGGCGTGAGTTTGCGCCACACCTCCGGCCCGGTGCTGGAGCGCCCCGGTGATTTGGCGGCGCTGCTGACCAATCTCGAACCCAATGATGTCCTGTTCATCGATGAAATCCACCGGCTTTCGCCGGTAGTGGAAGAAATTCTCTACCCGGCGCTGGAGGATTACCAGCTCGACATTATGATCGGTGAAGGCCCCGCCGCGCGTTCGGTCAAACTCGATTTGCCGCCGTTTACGCTGGTGGGCGCCACTACCCGCGCCGGCATGCTGACCAACCCGCTACGCGACCGCTTCGGCATCATTTCGCGGCTGGAGTTTTATTCGGTAGAAGAGCTGACCCGCATTGTCACGCGTTCAGCCGGATTGCTCAACGTGGAAATTTCTCCCGACGGGGCGATAGAAATCGCCCGCCGTTCGCGTGGCACACCGCGCATCGTCAACCGCTTGCTGCGGCGGGTGCGCGATTTTGCCGAAGTCAAAGCCGAAGGCCATATCACCCGACCGGTGGCGGATGCGGCGCTGATCATGCTGGATGTGGATATTGCCGGACTTGACGTAATGGACAGAAAGCTGCTGCTGGCGGTGATGGAAAAATTCGGCGGCGGTCCGGTGGGAGTAGATAATCTCGCCGCCGCCATCAGCGAAGAGCGCGGTACCATCGAGGATGTGCTGGAGCCCTACCTGATCCAGCAGGGTTACATGAAGCGCACCCCGCGCGGGCGCATGGCCACGGTCATCGCTTACCAGCATTTCAGCATGGCATTACCGAAGAACGGGTTGAGCGGAGAGTTGTGGGATGGGGAATGAAGGCTGTACCAATCGATGAACGCTGAACTCGATACTCAGATTAGCGCCGGACACTTGGTTCCGGCTACCGCTTTCTCCCTTCCGCTACGCGTGTATTATCAGGATACAGACGCGGGCGGAGTGGTTTATCATTCGACTTATCTCGATTTCATGGAGCGCGCCCGTTACGAATGGCTGCGGGAACTGGGATTTGATATTCACTCGTTGGTGCAGGTACACAAGGCAATTTTTATGATACGTTCGCTCAACATTGAATATTTCAAGCCAGCATTGCTGGACGATTTATTGCATGTGAGCGTGCAAGTAACGGCAGTGGGCAGAAGCCGCTTGACACTCTGCCAACAAGTATTGCGCGGCCAGGCCGTGCTGGCTGACGCTGCCGTTAATGCGGTGTGTGTGGGTGTCGATACTCTCAAGCCAGTGAGCGTGCCAGCGCCACTGCGTCACAAACTTGGAAAACTCTTATGAACGCATCGGTTACACAAGACATGTCTCTTTTTCATCTCATCGGCAGTGCCAGTTTGCCGGTACAACTGGTGATGGTGCTGCTGTTGCTGACTTCATTTATGTCGTGGTGGTTCATTTTCCGCAAGATGTTCACCATCCGGCTGGCGGTGAAGCAGAGTGATGAATTTGAGGATATTTTCTGGAAAGGTCCGGATCTAAACAAGCTCTATCAAAGTGCCAGTGACGCGCGCCACCCGGCAGGCAGCATGGAACGGATTTTTGAGGCGGGTTTCCGCGAGTTCGTCAAGAACAAGCGCCAGCCGGGGATGGATATCAGTACGGTGATGGATGGCACACGCCGGGCAATGCGCGCCACTTACCAACGGGAAATGGATAGCCTTGAATCACACTTGTCTTTTCTGGCGACAGTGGGGTCAGTGAGTCCTTACGTTGGCCTGTTCGGCACGGTTTGGGGAATCATGAATTCTTTCCGTGGGTTGTCCAATGTTACCCAGGCTACCATCGCCCATGTTGCGCCCGGTATTGCCGAGGCGCTGATCGCGACCGCGATGGGATTGTTTGCTGCAATTCCCGCAGTCATTGCTTACAACCGCTACGCGCACGATGTCGACCGGCTGGCAACTCGTTTTGAGAGTTTCATGGAAGAGTTGTCCAATGTATTGCAGCGGCAAGCGACCTGATGAAGGTGACTTTATGGAGCGGGTGTCATGACTGAACGCCGCACCAGGCGCCGGCAGATGAACGAGATCAACGTCGTACCGTACATCGACGTAATGCTGGTATTGCTGGTGATTTTCATGATTACGGCACCGCTCATCAGTCCCGGCCAGGTCGAATTGCCGCAGATCGGTAAATCCATGACACCACCAGTGGCGCCGCTGGAAGTGATCATCAAGGCCGATGGCAGTCTGACACTGCATGATCGCGACAAGGCGGGTACCGAACAGACCATCAGCCGCACCCAACTGGTCGAGGCAATCAAGCAGAAGCAGGCAGAAAACGCTGAGCAACCGGTGGTGATCGCTGCTGACAAAAGTGTACGTTACGAAGAAGTGATGAACGTGATGGATATTCTGCAACAGCAGCAAGTAAAAAAAGTCGGGCTACTAGCCAGATCGAAATGAGTGCGCTGGCATTGCGAGACTCCGCGCACCCTGAACCGGGATTATTGCCGGCAGGAGTACTGGCGCTGCTGGTGCATGTAGCTTTTTTTGTCTTCATGATTTTCGGGCTCAGTTGGAAAAGCTATCCACCCGAAGGCATGGTAGTAGATTTGTGGAGCAGTTTGCCCGAGCCGGCTCCGCCGCCTGCCAGAGCAAGGCCCTTGCCACCCAAGCCGGCCCCATCGCCCCCTGAGGTAAAGCCGCTGCCGCCGAAGCCGGAGACGCCACCACCCACAAAGCCGGATATCGCGCTCAAGGAAAAGGTTGAGCCTCCCAAACCGATTGAGAAAAAACAGCTAGCGCCGGAAGAGAAAAAGCCAAAGGTAGCTGATGATCTGGAACAGTTGGTGCGAGATCAGGAAGCGCTTGAAAAACAGCGGGCACAGCAGGCGGCGCAATCCCGGGCGCTGGACGTAATCGCCGAATACAAGGCAAAAATCATGGCCAAAATCAGGAGCCGTATTGTCTTGCCGCCCAATATACCGGATGATTCGGTGGCGGAACTTGATGTCACCTTGCTGCCAGGCGGCGACATTCTTAATGTGAGATTGCGGAAGAGCAGCGGGTATGCCGCGTTTGACAGCGCCGTGGAGCGTGCCATTTATCTGGCCAAGCCGCTGCCGCTGCCACCCGACCCTGCCTTGTTCCCTAAATTTCGCGATTTGAGTCTCAAGGTGCATTATCGCGAATGACTGGTAAAACTTACGGTATTGTCCGATATAACTGGCTAACACAATGACAATGAAAGTTGATTTCATGCTGACGAGGTCTCGTCAATCTTCCCGCCACACATTTACCCTTGCCTTTTTGCTGTGGCTGATTAGCACGCCGCTCCAGGCTGCGCTGGACATTGAAATATTTGGCGGGGGCGCAACCCAGATCCCCATCGCCATCGTTCCTTTTGCCGCCGAAGAAAAGCTCAAGCAAAGCATCACCGCAGTAGTGGCGGCTGATCTGCAGCGTAGCGGTCTTTTCAGGCTGGTTGATTCATCCGGTCCTGCGCTACGCGATCCCCGGCAGATCGTCTACCCTGACTGGAAAAACCGCGGCGCTGCTGCGCTGGTGATCGGCAGCACGGTGATACTGCCGGACGGGCAAGTAGAAGTGGGCTTTCACCTGATGGATGTAGCAAAACAGGTGCAGTTGACCGACCATATCATGATCGTCCCGGCAGACCGACTGCGCGCCGCAGCCCATCAGATAGCCGATATTATTTATGAAAGACTGACGGGCGATGTGGGCGTATTCAGCACCCGCATCGCTTATGTGGTGAAGCAGGGTAACAAGTATGCGCTGCAAGTAGCGGATGCTGACGGCTTTAATGCCCAGTCGATCATTGAATACAGCGAGCCGATCATTTCACCCGCATGGTCGCCGGACGGCACTCAGATTGCCTACGTATCGTTTGAAAACAAGAAGCCAGTAGTCTACGTGCAAACGCTTGCAACCCGATCGCGCAAGGCGGTGGCCAATTTCAAGGGAAGCAACAGCGCCCCGGCATGGTCGCCCGACGGCAAGAAGCTTGCAGTGGTGTTGTCTCTACAGGGCGGCTCGCAGATATTTCTGGTAAATGCAGACGGGAGTGGTCTGCAAAGGCTCAGTCAAAGCTCCGGGATTGATACCGAGCCCAATTTTTCACCAGACGGCCAGTCGATCATTTTCACTTCCGATCGCGGTGGCAGTCCGCAAATCTATCGCATGCCGGTAACGGGGGCTGCGTCCGGAACGGCTGAACGCCTTACCTTCGAAGGCAGCTACAATGTCAGCCCGCATCATAGCCGGGATGGAAAAAGTTTTACCTTCATTCACCGCAACAGCGCCAGATTCAATGTCGCGGTGCAGGACCTGGCTACCCGCCAAGTGCAGTTGCTGACCGATTCACGCTTTGACGAATCTCCCAGCCCCGCTCCCAACGATAAGATGATATTGTATGCAACCGAGGTAAAGGGGCGTGGTATATTAGCCGTAGTATCAAGTGATGGCAAAACAAGACAAGAGCTCTCAATGCAAGCAGGTGATGTAAGAGAGCCGGCATGGGGGCCCTTGCCGAGAGTGCGATAACCCCTAGTAAGAGTATTTCAATTTAACTTAAAAGGAGTAAAGCATGAAAAAAGTAATCAGCGTATTACTCATCGGCTTGTTGTCAGCATGTGCCAGCCAGACCACCCAGCCCACCGCAGTGGAAGAAAAGCCTGCTGCCCAGGCAGCAGCGCCTGTTGCACCGGCTGATCCCAACCTCAACCCTATCCTGCGGGACCCAAACAATATTTTGTCCAAGCGCAGCGTTTATTACGATTACGACAGTTTCGTGGTGAAGAATGAATACAGACCCCTGGTGCAAGCCCACGCTCAGTATCTGCGCGACAACGCTGGCGCCAGAGTGCTGCTGCAAGGCAACGCGGACGAACGCGGCAGCCGCGAGTACAACCTGGCGCTGGGTCAGAAACGTGCCGACAGCGTGAAGAACGCCATGACTCTGTCGGGCGCCAAGGATAGCCAAATCGAGGCTGTCAGCCTAGGTGAGGAAAAGCCCCGCGCCACCGGGCGTGACGAAGCCTCCTGGGCCGAGAACCGCCGTACGGATATCCGCTACCAGGGCGAGTAACCATGCGCCTGCGCGCTCTGTTATTGTCGTTATTGATGGTTTGTAATCCGGTCTACGCCGGATTTTTCGGCGACAAGGAAGCGCGCAGACAGATCGCCGACCAGCAGGCGCTGATCGGCGATCTGTTCACCCGCATCACAAGACTGGAAGAAGTACTTGATAACCAGGCGCTACTTAATTTCCATACCCAGATCGAAGCACTCAGACAGGATATCAACAAGCTGCGCGGTCAGATCGAAGTGCTGGCCAACGAAAATGAGCTGACGCAGAAGCGGCAACGGGATTTTTACATTGATCTGGACAGCCGGCTGAGACGGATCGAACAGCCCGACCCGCCCGCAATGTCCGCCTCCCCCGTTCCGTCAGACGTTGCTGGAGCGGAATCGAATGCGCTGCTCCCGGTTGCCGCAGTGGATACGCCTGCTGCCAGTGCTGCAACGGCGGAAACTGCAGAGAACGGCGCCTACGAGGCGGCTTATGATCTGTTCAAGGCCGGCAATTATCAGGGCGCCATTACCCTATTCCAGAATTTTCTCGAAAGCTATCCTAGATCCAGATTTGCACCCAGTGCGCACTATTGGATCGGTAATGCTTATTACGCGCTACGTGATTTTGACGATGCCATCGATACTCAGCGGAATCTGATCAAAGCCTTTCCCGATAGCGCCAAGGCTCCCGATGCGCTGCTTAACATCGCCAGCAGCCAGCGAGAGATGAATAAAATTGCCGCCTCCAGGAAAACTCTGGAAGAACTGATCGCCAGATATCCCGTCAGCGATGCTGCGGACAAAGCCAAGCAACGACTGGCCAATAGAAAGTAGGGTCGCCCGGTTGCTGGCGGTGGCCCCACCCTGCGATATGGTTCACACCCCTTCCTCATTGCGACACAAAATCACACGAATTCCCGAGGTCAGAACTTTGCGCGTCAGTGAAATATTCTTTTCCCTGCAGGGGGAGACCAGTCGTATCGGCTTGCCCACAGTGTTCGTGCGTCTGACCGGCTGCCCTTTGCGTTGCGGTTATTGCGACACCGAATACGCTTTTTACGGCGGCGAAGGCATGTCTATCCCCGCCATTCTGGATGAGATTTCCGGTTACGCACCGCGCTATGTCACGGTCACTGGCGGCGAGCCTCTGGCGCAGAAAGAGTGCCTGACGTTGCTCCGGTCACTGTGCGACACGGGCTATTCAGTATCGCTCGAAACCAGCGGGGCACTGGATATATCCGGGGTGGATGTGCGGGTGTCCAGAGTTCTGGACATAAAAACCCCTGGCTCGGGTGAGGTGGAGAAGAATCGCTGGACCAACCTCGGCCACCTGGGATCGCATGATGAACTGAAGTTTGTGCTGTGCGATGAAGCGGACTATCAATGGGCGGTTGCAGTGATGCGTGAGCGTCGTCTGGACCTGATATGCCCGATTCTGTTTTCGCCGGTTTATGGCAAGCTTGACCCGGCAATGCTTGCTGCTTGGGTGCTGCGCGACCGCTTGCCAGTGCGGCTACAGATCCAGCTACACAAGTTGTTGTGGGGTGAGGGACCGGGGCGATGAACAGTCGGCAAGGGTGCAGTAAGAATTCTTTTTTTGGTCTTATGACTAAGGCCGTGGTGCTGCTGTCGGGGGGGCTGGACTCGGCCACCACACTCGCCATCGCGCGCGACCGGGGGTACGAGTGTTACGCCCTGAGTATCGATTACGCTCAACGACACGGCGCGGAACTGGTAGCAGCAGAAAGGGTGGCGCGATCCATCGGGGCAAGTGAGCACCGGATCGTCAAAGTTAACCTTGCGGCGTTCGGCGGATCGGCCCTCACCGACGAATCCATTGCCGTTCCTACGGAAGGGATCAAAGCAGGTATTCCGGTTACTTATGTTCCCGCCCGCAATACCATCATGTTATCGTTGGCGTTGGCGTGGGCCGAGGTGCTTGGAAGCCATGACATTTTCATCGGCGTCAATGCGGTGGATTATTCCGGTTATCCGGATTGCCGGCCCGAATACATCGCAGCTTTCGAACAAATGGCGAATCTGGCCACCAAGGCCGCAATTGAAGGCAATAAGTTGAGCATCCATACGCCGCTCATCAGCTTGTCCAAGGGGGAAATCATCCGGCAGGGAATTTTGCTGGGAGTGGATTACAGTCAAACGGTATCTTGCTACCAGGCAGATACAGCGGGGCTGGCCTGCGGAGTGTGTGATTCCTGCCGATTGCGCCGGGTGGGGTTTGCGGCAGCGGAGGTGTCTGATCCGACGCGCTACTGGGCGTCGCTATAGGGCGCCTCTAAAAAATTCAGATACCGTTTCTGTGACAGTATTTCTTTGTGTAATCCTACTCCGCATTAATGGGTGGTTTTGTGCGATTTCTGCGACGGTCAAGCCACCAGGCAAGTGCAGGTAACAGCAGGAAGGAACCAGGAAGCGCGATCACGGTGAGATAGGGACCCAAGCGGAAAATCCGTTGTATCTGCTGCTTGAGTTCAGCGCGATCTTCTACTGTCCACTTCTGCTTGTTCCGCGGTTTCATCAGAAGCGGTATCAACCCCTTTACCTGTAGCATCTCGCTAAGAATGTGTTCTTTCTCCCGCTCCAGTGCTTTCAACATTCTTTTGGGTTCAGCTATAGGTCAGCGGGTACTGGGCGGACTGTTTCTTCTGCTATTCTGCCATGTCGTGCCGATACGCAACCAGACAGCACGGCCGCGAGCAATCCAGACACCCAATGAGCGATACGTCCGCCATAAGGCAAAAGAGCGGAACAAGACGCGTTGCAGCAGGCGGAAGATGCTGTAGTTACGCGACAACATAAACGCCATGCTCATGCTCACCAACGCGGCAATCGGGACGAGTGGGTGCGCTTTGAGATAGCGCAAGCATGCTACGGCCGTATCGACCATGCGTAACGGCTCAGCTAGACATTGAACGGCTACGGTTACTTCTCCGCGCTGCACAGCGGCACGTGCCACCAATTGTGTTCGCCGCCAGCGGATATCGTCCAGGCGGGCGCTCATGGGTTACTTAAGTTGTTCACGGTCTTTTGCCAGTTCTGCCAGGGTGGCAGAAAACATTTTCGTGTTTTCTGCTGCTTTGGCGCGCAACGCCAGCACCGCAAATATCCCCATACCAAGAAAAAAACCTGCCATAACACCCAATACAGCAAGACGGTAGCTGTCCCAGAACAGCACCACGAAAAAAACCGCCAGCAAAACGATTCCCAGGCCAAGGCAGAACAGTGCAACCAGACCCAGCAGCAACAACTGGCTTAACTGCAGCTTTGCTTCCTCAAGTTCAGTGGCAAAAATTCCCAGCCGGGTTTGCAGAACCCCAGTCAGCGTTAATGCCAGTTTTCTGAAGGAATCAAGCAGCCCGCTTTCGCCCCCGGAATCTTTTTCAGCCATGATGGGGGTTTAACGCCGTCCGATCAGCAATCCAAGGATAAGGCCAACACCAGCCGCGACACCCACCGCATGCCAAGGGTGTGCCTGGACATAATCGCAAGTGACTTTTGCCGCCTGATGGGTCCTGTCGACTACCATATCTTCCACTTTGCATAGCTGCTGTTTGGCTTCCTGCAGGCTTTCGCTAATCTTTTCGCGGGCTGCCGCGACCTTTTCGCCGGCTTGTCCGGCGGTGACCTTGAGCAGCTCTTCCGCATCCGCCACTACGACCTTTAAATCTGCTACAAGTTTGTCTTTGGCTACATCGGGGGTTTCTGTCGTTTCGGTACTCATTTTTTCTCCTTGAATATTTGACGATTACACTGCTGGCTAGAGAGTCATTCTACCAGCTACCACGATTAGTATAGCGCACCTGAGATGACTGCACAGAGCTCATTAATGCGCATATCAGATTATCGTTTTTGGCTGGCGGAATCAATCGAAGCATTGTGTAATATCCATCATGCTATATTCCAGACCGGATTAAGCCATATTCATATTTTCGCTGCTCCGTAGCGGCGACTTGCAAGGGATGAATGCAGGGTGCCCCTGACAAATCAAAGCTGGGTTAAACTGCAGCGCTCGTTTATGCGAAATAATTCCAGATAATGACAATGCGGCTTAAGCGTTTCCCTGTTTTCTCCAGCTACGCCGGTGATGCCAGCAATTCTCGCCATATCGCTTATACCGAATGGGGGGAGCCGGACAATCCGCACATTGTTGTCTGTGTTCATGGTCTGACGCGCAATTGCCGCGATTTCGATTTCCTGGCACACGCATTGGCAGCCGATTGCCGTGTGATCTGCGTGGACGTGGTAGGACGCGGACAAAGCGACTGGCTGGCCGATGCGGTGGATTATGACAATTACCTGCTGTATCTGTCGGACGCAGTTGCGCTGCTTGAACACATCGGCGCTTTGAGCGATGCCAGCATTCAACTGGACTGGGTCGGCGTCTCGATGGGTGGATTAATTGGTATGATGCTGGCAATCCAGCCGGGGCTGCCCCTCCCTCTGCCTCTGCCGATACCCATCCGCCGACTGGTCATGAGCGACATCGGCCCGTTGATTCCAGTCACGGCGCTAACACGAATTGCGCAATATCTCGGCAGGGACCCACGCTTCGCCAGCTTCGACGAGTTTGAAGCTTACATGAAAAAAATCTCGGTTTCGTTCGGCCCCCTGACCGAAGCCCAGTGGCATCATTTCGCGCTACATAGTGTCCGTGAATTCAACGATGGAACCTACGGCTTCCGTTATGACCCAAGAATCGCAGAAAGTTTTAAAAAACATCTGTCCGAGGATATCGATTTATGGGCGCAATGGGATGCATTGCGTGTCCCCACGCTGGTGCTGCGCGGCATACAATCCGACTTGCTGTCTGCCGAAACGGCGGCGGAAATGCAAGTGCGCGGCGCCAGGGCGCAGATAATCGAACTGCCCGGCATCGGCCATTCACCCATGCTGGTAAGCGACGATCAGATTGCGATCGTGAAGGATTTTTTGCTGGCGCTGGGATAACGGTGTCGGGTCACGCTCTTGGCCATCCCGCTTCAGCTATTGCAGGCAACACTGAAGCAAAAATTCAGCGCTGCAGATGAGGGAAATTCGTTCGGCAAATGGCGGAAAAAGGTTTTTCTACAGCGTCGTTGAGCTCCTTGATTGACTAACGAGCGAGAAGCAATTTGGGACTCAATGGATTCCCGGCCAATACAGGTGATGTGGATCCTGGAACTCGGGCCAGCCTTGAAATTCGTTATTTCGATTCTGCTACACCGCTGCCGCGGATCAGGCCTCTAACGCTGACCCCTCCACCCTCCCATCGCCAGTCCCAAGTGGTGTCATCGCCAAGAGGATGTCGGCGCATTTGTATTATCCCACCATCAATGCACTTGTCTTTCCCAAAGGTGAGATGTTCTCGATACCAAAAACTTGTTCCGTCCGTCCTGATGAATTCAAGGTTTCCGCCACAACCTAGAGATGGGTAATTAACGTTTCCAACGTTGCCATACAGATTCATTTCCATCGTATAGGTTGAAGGTGGATCGTTCTGCGTAACTTGTCCCTCCCATGATCCACCGAGCCCTGTGGCATAAGAATCGATCGGTGCAACGGCGAAAAACAACACCAAAAGAGCGATGGTGGTGCGCAAAGCTGATATAACCGTGTATTGCATGAGAATCTCCTTTCACTAATAAGATTAATGGCAAGTGCCACACGTCGACTGCCTTTGCCTTCCCCAGACCCACAATGCGACGGGCCTTCACACTATGCCCTGTCTCCTCTTGACACTCACCGATTGCAGACCACGATACGCCGGTAGCGCCAAGCCGATAAACGGCGCAAGACAGCCAGCAGCAGACCCATCCATCGCACTGCGATATTACTTCCAATGAAGTGCCACCACTTTCTTGTTCTCAGACTGAGCATATTGTTGCTCCACTCTCATAAGTGCCCAACGTAGAAGTAACCGGTGCTGCGCGGCTTTATCGCGCAGCGTCCGGTTGACTGCCGGGTTCGGCACCGACAGAAATTTCATTGAGCCGTTCCTCGGTGAACCTCCAGGCTTCTGGAATTCTGTCAATTGTGCCTGCCGCCTTGGCCCGGCTCGTCCAAATATGCTCTTCGTACAGAATTGTGTCGCCGCGCCTCGCTGCTGCTGCCTTCAACCACGAAGCAATTTCAGTAGGTGTAGCGAGATACATTCGCGGTAGTGCGTCGATGGCGACACTCTTGAATTGAACGAGACAGAAGATGGTTTTCTTTGAATGCTTCTTCAACCATGCGTCTGCGGCGCCATGGTAGTTGGCATTGACGATGTGCGATTGCGTAAGCCCCCACCCGCCGTCTTGGCTCCCTTTCACCGAAATCTTCAGTATCCGATCGCCATCAACTGCGACCAGGTCGTACTCGGGGTGATTGGCTCCGTACTGGACGGATACATCCCAACCGCAGCGTGCGAACTGAGCCGCTGCGAATGCCTCTGCTGCTGTCGCAACCTGCCAAGAAGTAATCATGTGCGAATAAGGATCGAACGAATAGCGTTTATCCGCCGCCCGCCCAAACTTGTAGCGATAAAAGGGATAAAAGGGGCCACGCTCGAATTATTGTTCAAAATCTCGCCGAGCCAGTGCAAGTCATGATAATCCTTTTCCGCGCGAAAACAAGCCACGCGGATATGGGCGCCCATGACACTAGCGTAATTGATCGATGCACAATGGAACTGGCGCTGTGTCCGTGTTTACAAGTTATCCGGCGAATCGCCCTGCCTATCATGCTGCTGCAACGCCCATTGCACGTGCTCGCGCACCAACGCTGAAGCATCGCCGCGCCGCGCCTGCAACGCGTCAGTCACTGCCGCGGACGATGGCGCATTGCCCAGTCCGACCGCCAGATTGCGCAACCACTGCTCATGGCCAATGCGGCGGATCGGGCTGCCGGCAAGTGTGGTGTCGAACTGCTCCTTGCTCCAGCCGAACAGTTCGACCAGAGAGACATCATCCAGGCCGTTGCGCACGGCGAAATCGTCTTCACCAGTGGTTGCGGCAAACTTGTTCCACGGACAAATCAACTGGCAATCATCACAGCCGTACACCCGGTTGCCGATTAGGGGGCGCAGCGTTTCCGGGATGCTGCCCTTATGTTCGATGGTGAGGTAGGAAATGCAGCGTCTTGCATCCAGCCGATAGGGCGCGATGATGGCCTGGGTCGGACAGATCGCGATGCATTTGCTGCAACTGCCGCAATGGTTATCAGCGGCGCTATCCGCTGGCAGCGGCAAATCGGTATACACTTCCCCCAGAAAAAACAGCGACCCCGCTTCGCGGGAAAGCAGCAGCGTATGCTTGCCGCGCCAGCCAAGGCCGGATTTCTGCGCCCACTCCACTTCCATCACCGGTGCGCTGTCAGTGAACACGCGGTAGTTGAAAGGACCCACTTCCGCAGTGATTTTATCGGCCAGTTTCTGCAAGCGTGCGCGTAGCACCTTGTGATAATCGCGCCCCAGCGCGTAGCGGGAAATGAATGCCCTGGTGCCATCCTGCATCACCTCCCAGCTATCTTTCGCTGCAGGGGGTGTGTTATTCATGCGCACCGAGATCACGCGCAGCGTGCCGGGCACGAGTTCCGCCGGGCGGGTGCGGCGGCTACCGTGTTTTGCCATATAATCCATTTCACCATGGCGGCCCTGGTTGAGCCACTCGAGCAGGCCCGCTTCGGCCTGTGACATATCGGCAGTGGCATCGGCGATGCGAATATCCTGGAAGCCGAGTTCCTTGCCCCAGGCTTTGATCGCAACAGTCAGCGCGACGAAATCTCGTGGCGGATTTTTGGAGATATTTTCTTGCATAGTTCTCATCATACCGGCTCCGCTGCGATACATCATCTTGCCGATGAAGCCGCAACGCTGGCGTTGGGCGCGGAAATCGCGGCGATATTGCGTTCCGGCTTAGTCGTTTTCCTGCGCGGGAATCTTGGTGCCGGCAAAACCACGCTGGCTCGCGGCATCTTGCGTGGCTTGGGTTATCAGGGAAAAGTGAAGAGTCCTACGTATAATTTGGTTGAACTTTACAAAATTTCTAGGTTATACTTCTATCACTTTGATTTCTATCGTTTCAACGATCCGATCGAATGGGAAGATGCAGGTTTCCGCGAATATTTCAACGCGGATTCGATCTGTCTGGTGGAATGGCCCGAAAAAGCTGACGGACTGTTGCCCACAGCGGATTTGCAGGTTCTTCTCAGTATCACCGAAACAGGCCGCAATGTCGAAATTCAAGCGGGCACGGAGGCGGGCAGACAGTGTTTGAAACATTGGCAAACTCCAGCACATCCCTGATCACGGCAGCACCCACTCGCCGCAATCTCTCATTTTTTTCAACACTGCGCACATTTTTGTCGCTAACGGGGACGGGGGCATTGCTGTTGTTGTCCGGCAATGCGGCCTCTGCCGATACGACCATCAGTGCCGCCCGTGTCTGGCCGGCAGCGGAATACACCCGCATCACGCTGGAATCAGCCACGCCGATTCAGTACTCGGTTAGCATACTGAAGAACCCGGATCGGGTGGTGGTCGATCTGGAAGACATCACGCTTACTTTGGAACTGGAAAATCTGCCGGGTAAAATCAACGCTGCCGATCCTTATATCCGTGCGCTGCGTATCGGCCGTTTCAAGCCAGGCGTGCTGCGACTGGTGCTGGATCTCAAAACCGAAGTCGCACCACAGGTATTCGAACTCAAGCCCGTGGCCAGTTACGGCTACCGGCTGGTGCTGGATATTTATCCGGCCATCCCGCTTGACCCGTTGATGGCACTGCTAAACGAGAACGCAACGATTACGCCACAGACCGGTGGCACTGCTGATACCAAGGGCGATGTAAGAACCCAGGACAAAGCTAACAAGAGCAGCGAGTCTGCCGGAAAAACCAAGCCGGAAATAAGACGGCTTATTATCATTGCAATTGACCCGGGTCATGGCGGCGAGGATCCCGGTGCAATAAGCCGCAGCGGCACCCAGGAGAAAGACATCACGCTCGCCATCGCCCAAAAACTCAAAGCCAAGATAGACAAAGAGCCCAACATGCGTGCGGCATTAACGCGGGACGGGGATTATTTCATATCGCTGCCAATGCGTCTCACCAAGGCACGCCAGTTGAACGCCGATCTGTTCGTATCGGTTCACGCCGATGCTTTCATCAAGCCGCATGCGCGCGGCTCGTCGGTATTTGCACTATCCGAGCGTGGCGCGACTTCTGCCGCCGCCCGCTGGCTGGCGAAAAAGGAAAATGACGCAGATCTGATCGGTGGAGTCAATCTTGACGTCAAGGATCACTATCTCAAGCAAACCCTGCTGGATTTGTCGCAGACCGCAACCATCAACGACAGTCTCAAGCTCGGCCGGGAGGTGCTCGCGGAAATCGGCGATATCAACCACCTGCACAAAAATGAGGTGGAACAGGCAGGATTTGCCGTACTCAAATCTCCCGACATTCCCTCGATCCTGGTGGAAACCGCATTCATCAGCAATCCTGAGGAAGAGAAGAAGCTGAAAGATACCGCCTATCAGGATAAAATGGCCGAAGCGATGCTCGCTGGCATCAAGCGTTATTTCGCCAACAACCCGCCGCTGGCACGTTCCAAAATGGTGCGGTTGGAGTAGCGCTCTCTGCCTGCAAATAGGCCGCTAAAGATCATCTCTGTTCTGCTTCTATCGTACTCATGTGGAAACCCCATTGACCTTGGCGGCGTTCCTCAAAATAGCGTTTCAACGGTTCGCGAATGACACGGAAAGCCAGTGTGTCCCAGGGAATCTCCATCTCGCCAAAAAGCTGGACCTCCAGACTTTCGATTCCAGGTTTGAAATCCAGATCCAGCAGCCGCGCCCGGAACAATATGTGCACTTGGTCGATATGCGGCAGATTATAAATGGCATAGAGAGGGCCCATCTCCACCCGGGCATTGGCTTCTTCCAGGGTTTCACGTGCAGCGGCCTCAACCAGGGTTTCGGCATTTTCCATAAATCCCGCAGGCAGGGTCCACAAGCCGTGGCGCGGCTCGATGGCACGGCGGCATAGCAATATCTTGTCTTCCCACTCAGGGATGCAACCCACCACCATTTTGGGATTCTGATAATGAATAACGCCGCATGCGGGGCACACGTAACGCGGCAGTGTGTCGCCTGCGGGAACACGCAGTTCCACCAGCGTACCGCAATTGCTGCAATATTTCATAAGAACGCCTTGGTCTGATGGGCTGCGCGTGCCATTGGAAGGTTGACAAACATATATCAATTTTAACATGCGAATAATTATTTTCTGGCAGTTGATACAGCTCCGTCGCAGCACAGTACCCGCGGATGGAAGCATATTCTGCTATGATCCAACAGGCTTTTAGCGCAGGCCGACAACGGAAGCTTATCCCCTCATTATGAAACTCGCCATTGCCCAAATCAATTGCACAGTCGGTGATCTCGCCGGCAATGCCGCAAAAATTCTTGATTTTGCCGGCCGCGCAAAAAACATGGGGGCCGCATTGATCGTTACGCCGGAACTGGCACTGTCCGGCTACCCACCTGAAGATTTGCTGCTGCGCGAAGGATTCCATCGGGCGTGCAAAAATGCGCTCGTAAACCTCGCCGAAAAAATAACCGGCATCACCTTGCTGGTGGGGCATCCGCACCTCGCTGACAGCAGCCTTTACAATGCTGCTTCAGTGATACGCGACGGTCAGATCATTACTACCTATCACAAGAACAGGTTGCCCAATTACACCGTATTCGATGAGCAGCGCTATTTCGAATCTGGCGCCGATCCTTGCATTTTTGATGTGGAAGGCACGAAGTTCGGGGTCAACATTTGTGCCGATGTCTGGGAAGAGGGTGCGGCCACCCGCGCCAGGGAGGCGGGGGCCGATGTACTGCTGGTGCTGAACGCCTCGCCCTATCATATGGACAAGCAGACGCTGCGCCACCAGTTGATACGCCGACGCATCAGCGAGACGGGTATTGCCATTGTCTATGCCAACCTGGTCGGCGGACAGGACGAACTGGTGTTCGACGGCGCTTCGTTTACCATGAATAATAAAGGTGAGTTGACTCATCAGTTCGATGAGTTCACTGAAACCCTTGGGCTGATCGAGCTGCAAAACGGCATGCCCGTATCTGGGGAGATCGTGCCACGGCAAATGCTGCAGGCAAGCATCTATCGCGCACTGTGCCTCGGGGTGCAGGATTATGTCGGCAAGAATGAATTCCCCGGCGTACTGCTGGGGTTATCCGGCGGGGTTGATTCGGCGCTGACGCTGGCGATCGCGGTGGATGCGCTGGGTGCCGCCAAAGTGCGAGCAGTGATGATGCCATCGCAATACACCGCCGACATCAGCCGGCAGGATGCGTACATGATGGCCCAAACAATGGGAGTACGCTACAGCGAGCTCCCTATCAAACCGGTGTTCGACCAATTCCTGAGTACACTGGCGGACGAATTCAAGAGTTTGCCACCAGCCGGGAATGCGGATACCACCGAAGAAAACCTGCAGGCACGCATACGCGGCACCCTGCTGATGGCGCTATCGAACAAATACGGTTCGATCGTGCTCACTACCGGTAACAAATCCGAAATGGCGGTGGGCTACTGCACCCTGTACGGCGACATGGCCGGTGGTTTTGCAGTATTGAAGGATATCAGCAAAACCATGGTGTACCGGCTTTGCCACTACCGCAACAACTTGGGAAAAGTGATCCCGGAGCGCGTCATCCAGCGTGCACCTTCCGCCGAATTGCGCCCCAACCAGACCGATCAGGACAGCCTGCCGCCGTATGAAGTGCTCGACGCCATCATCGAAGCCTACATGGAACGTGATTTGTCGTTGCATGAAATTATGCGCATGAACTTCACCGAAGTCGATGTACGGCGGGTGGTGCATCTCATTCGCGTGAGCGAATACAAACGCCGCCAGTCCCCGGTCGGTATCCGCATCACCCAGCGTGGCTTCGGCAAGGACTGGCGCTATCCGATCACATCGAAATATCGAGACGAATTTTAACCGCCATCAGAAATATTCAACCCAAGGACCGCATCATGAAAAAAATCGAAGCCATTATTAAACCATTCAAACTCGACGAAGTATGGGAAGCCCTCAACGAGATAGGTGTGAGCGGGTTGACTGTCACCGAAGTGAAAGGCTTCGGCAGACAGAAAGGGCATACTGAACTCTATCGCGGTGCGGAATATGTGGTGGACTTTCTACCCAAGGTGAAAATTGAAATAATATTGGCCGAGAAACAGGTAGACAGCGCCATCGAGGCCATAGTCAAGGCTGCGCGCACCGGCAAGATAGGCGATGGCAAGATTTTTGTTACCAGTGTCGACCAGATCGTGAGGATACGCACTGGAGAAATGAATGAGGCAGCGATTTAATCTGGGCGCCTCGTGCTCAGGGTTCCCTGACTATCATGGAACTTAGCCCGTAAACGGTTATCATATCACCATGAAATTGCGCTATCTGACGGCAGCAATATTGCCACTTCTGTTTGCTCTGAACGTTTCTGCTGACGAGTTGCCCGAACTGGGTGATGTCTCCCAGGCCACCATCTCGCCACGCCAGGAACGGCAGCTTGGTTTGCAGATCATGGCCGAGATTCGCGCTGACCGCAGTTATCTTGACGATCCCGAAATAGCCGCTTATCTCACCAATCTCGGCAACAGGCTGCTTGCCGGCTCGAACGAGGATCATCCCGACCAGGAGTTTGAATTCTTTGCCCTGCAGGATCCGTCTATCAACGCATTTGCGCTGCCCGGCGGTTTCATGGGTTTCAACAGCGGCCTCATTCTCGCCGCGCAGGGCGAATCGGAATTGGCTGGTGTGATGGCGCATGAAATCGCGCACGTCACCCAGAAGCACCTCGCGCGCATGATTTCCGGGCAGAAATACGGCATGCTGACCACTCTGGCATCGCTGGCAGTGGCGATTCTGGTTTCGCGTTCAAATCCGCAAGCCGGGCAGGCGGCCGCGGCTGCTGCCCAAGCACTTGCAATCCAATCGCGGCTGGATTTTACCCGCGACCATGAAAAAGAAGCCGATCGTATCGGGCTGAACATACTGGTTGACGCAGGACTTGATCCCAACGGGATGACGGAATTTTTCGAGCGTCTGCAAAAAGCCGGGCGGTTTCACGAGAACGGGGCACCGTCTTATTTGCGCACCCACCCGATCACTTATGAACGCATTGCGGACATTCAGAACCGTACGCAAAGCATGTCTTACCGGCAAGTCCCTGACAGCCTTGATTTCCAGTTGGTGCGCGCCAAGCTGCGTGCGCTCCAGGGAAAACCCAAAGACGCGGTAAGGTATTTTGAATCCAGTATTCGGGACAAACGCTACCACAGCGAGGTTGCGGAACGCTATGGATTGATCAACGCCTTATTGCGCGACAGGAATTACGTACGCGCAGACAAGGAATTGACACTGCTCTACGAAACTTCGCGGGCTGGCGGTATGATAGAGATGCTGGAGAATCACCGCCTGGGTACGGCGATCCGGATTGAGCGTAAGATTTCGCGCTCCAGTCCCATGATTGAGACTCTTGCGGGCCGCGTCAAGCTGGCCATGGGACAGACTGCGGATGCTCTCGGTATTTACCGGGCCGCATTGCGGATTTATCCGCAGCATCGGGCGTTGACCTATGATTATGCCGAGGCGCTGCTGCGCAGCGACAGCGTCGATGCTGCACTCAAATTCATCAACCAGCAACTGCTGTTTACTCCCAACGATATACGCCTTTACAACTTGCAGGCACAAGGTTACGCGGCACTGGGGAGAAATCTGTTGCAGCACCGCGCCCAGGCGGAAGCCTACATCCGGCAGGGTTATCTCGCCGCCGCCATTGATCAGTTGCAGACTGCATTGAGAAGCAATGACGGTGATTTCTATCAGGTATCCAGTGTTGAAGCGCGCCTTAAGGAGCTGCGCGAACTGGCTGCTGCCAATAAAAACTAGGGAACCGCTGAACAAGTCTTCCACGGAGGACTTGTTCAGCGGTTCCATAAACCTCCCACACTCAGGTAACATTCGGCTTTCGCTCTGTCCAGTCTGGCACAGAACATAACCTGGTCGCTCATGATCACTATTTCCCGCACCAAGCTGCTCGTCATTGTCGCAATGCTGCTACTGGCCGCTATCGCCGTCTGGTACTGGGGTACCAAACCGGAATCCAAGCAGGAGCGTTATAAAACTCAGGTGGTCGATCGTGGGGAAATCGTGCAGAGCATTTCCGCCAACGGTACGCTCAACCCGGTGGAGCTGGTCAATGTCGGCACCCAGGTATCGGGTACGATATTCAAGATGTATGCTGACTTCAACGACCAGATCAAAGTGGGCCAGGTGTTGGCTGAGCTTGACCCGGCATTGTTCCGGGCGCAGTTGCAGCAATCCGAAGCCAACGTGATGAATGCGCGCGCCGTGCTAAAACTGGCGGAAAACAAGATGGCCCGTAATCTTACCCTTAAAGAGCAGGGCTTTATTTCCAGTGACGCACTGAATGTGTTCGAGCAGCAACTGGATGCCGCCCGTGCCCAGCTTGCGCTGGGTACAGCGCAACTGGCGCGCGACCGTGCCAACCTTGATTACAGCGTGATCAAATCACCGATTTCCGGAGTGGTGGTGGCGCGCAACGTAGATCTTGGCCAGACTGTGGCGGCGAGTTTCCAGACGCCGGTTCTGTTCCAGATTGCCAAGGATTTGCGCCAAATGCAGATTGATACCAGCGTAGCGGAGGCGGACATCGGCCAGCTGCGTCTCGGCCAGCAGGCAAATTTCACGGTGGATGCTTTCCACGAGCGCGAGTTCACCGGCACAGTAAAGCAGGTGCGGCTCAATCCCACCATCCAGCAGAATGTGGTCACCTATAACGTGGTGGTGACGGTAGCCAACGACGACGGTGCGCTGCTACCCGGCATGACCGCCAACGTACGCTTCGCCGTCAATCAGAAGAATGCTGCGCTGCGAGTACCCAATGCGGCGCTGCGCTACAAACCAACCGATGCCGATGCCGACATCGCGCCGGCCAGGCAACCGGGCAAACCCGCACTCTACCGACTGGAGAATGGCAAACCTGTTCCGGTCAGCGTCAGAACCGGCATCGCTGACGGCAGTTTCACCGAAATCATCGAAGGCGGAATCAAGGAAGGCGATAAACTGATAGTGCGCGAGACCGCCAACAAGGATAAATCGGGCAGTAACTTCAAGCTCAGAATGTTCTGATGGCGTCAGTTCAGCCCGATTCTACTGCCGAGTCGCTGATCAGGGTAGAAAACCTGTGCAAGACTTATAGTCTGGATAATGGCATCAACGGCACGGTCAACAGCCAGGTGCTGTATGACGTAAGTCTCAATATCAATCGCGGAGAATTTGTCGCCATCATGGGGCATTCCGGCTCCGGTAAGTCCACTCTGATGAATCTGCTGGGCTGTCTTGATACCCCCAGCAGCGGGCATTACTGGCTCGCCGGGCGCGATGTGGCGGCACTTCCGGAGAATGAACTCGCGCGCGTGCGCAACCACACCATCGGCTTCGTATTCCAGGGATTCAACCTGCTGAAACGCATGACGGCGCTGGATAACGTGGCGACACCACTGCTCTATGCCGGGGTGGGCCGCGCGGAGAGCCGCCGGCGCGCGCTGGAACTGCTGCGTCAGACTGGTCTCGGCAATTTCGCCGCGTATCAGCCCAATCAGCTTTCCGGCGGGCAGCAGCAGCGTGTTGCCATCAGCCGTGCGTTAGTCAACAACCCGCAGCTTATCCTGGCGGATGAACCCACCGGTAACCTCGACACCCAAACCAGCGGTGAAATCATGGCGGTGTTCGAACGGCTCAACCGCGAGCAAGGCATCACCATCGTGCTGGTCACTCATGAAAACGACGTTGCCGCTTACGCGCACCGGCTAGTGCGCCTGAAAGACGGACGGGTGGTGCATGACGGCGGAGTGACGGCATGAACCTGCTGGCCATCATCGGCGAAGCATTGCGCGCATTGCGGCTCAACCGCCTGCGTACCGGCCTGACCATGCTCGGCATGATCATCGGTGTGGCGGCAGTGGTATTGATGCTGTCCATCGGTCAGGGTGCGCAGACTACCGTCAATCAGGCTATCGCCTCGATGGGCAGCAACCTGTTTATCGTGTTGCCTGGCGCCACCTCCTCGGGCGCCATGCGCCAAAGTAGCGGCAGTGCGCAAACCTTGACTCTCGGCGATGCGCAGGCTGTCGCCAGCCTGCCTTCGATCAAGGCGGTCGCGCCGATCATAACCGGAACGGCGCAACTGAATTTTGGCGCCAACAACTGGAGCACCGTGGTCACTGGCGTCACGCCGGATTATTTCAAGGTGCGCAACTGGAGTACGGAAGATGGCGAGGTATTTTCCGATACTGATTTCCGCTCTGCCGCACGCGTTGTAGTCCTGGGTCAGGTCATCGCAAAGAATCTGTTCGGTGATGAAGACCCGACAGGCAAAACCATACGCATCAAGAAGAGTCCTTTTCTGGTCACCGGGGTGCTTGCCGCCAAGGGGCAGAGTCTGGACGGGCGTGACCAGGACGACAGCGTGTTCATTCCGCTCACCACCGGCCAGCGCCAGATTTTCGGCAGCCAGTTTCCCGGAACCATCCGTTTCATGATGGTGCAGGGCAAGTCAGCGGAAATAATGGAAGAAGCCGAAAGCGAGATCAATCAGTTGCTGCGGCAGCGCCATCGACTCGCGGAAGGCATGGATAGCGATTTCACCGTGCGCAACATGGCAGCGCTGGCTGCTGTCGCCACCGGTGCTGCCAAGGTGATGTCGCTGATGCTGGGAGCGATCGCCTCGGTATCGTTATTGGTTGGCGGCATCGGCATCATGAACATCATGCTGGTGTCGGTGACCGAACGCACCCGTGAAATCGGCATCCGCATGGCTATCGGCGCCAATCGCCGCGCCATTCTCACGCAATTCCTGCTGGAAGCGCTGGTGATCTGCATCCTGGGTGGCCTGGCAGGCGTGGCGCTGGGTATCGGCGGCGCCTGGGCGGTGAGCCAAGCGGCGGACATGGTGGTGGTCATCACCCTCGGCATGGTCGGTCTGGCATTCCTTTTTGCGTCAGCGGTGGGGATATTCTTCGGCTTCTACCCGGCCAGGAAAGCGGCAGCGCTACGGCCGGTGGAAGCGTTGCGCTACGAGTAAAGTTTATTATAACAATGGGTTGTACTACACTATTCGCATACGGCCGGGCTCGGCAACATGACCTGGCACGATTGCTGCTCATACTGAACCAAGCACCTCGAGTGCGTGTCTTAAAACCCTAAAGGAGAATTAATCATGCAACAAGCACAAAAAGGTTTCACCTTGATCGAACTGATGATCGTAGTGGCGATTATCGGTATTCTGGCAGCGATTGCGATCCCGCAATACGGCGATTACACCTCGCGCACTCGTGCAGCAGGCACCGTGGCCGAACTGGCGGCATACAAGTTGGCAGTTGGTGTGTGCTACCAGGATACCGGAGCTTTGACTAACTGCGGCCCGGGCCAAAATGGTGTTCCAGCAACCTCCCCGGATTCAACCAATGCTAAAAGCATTACTCAGGCAGCCGGTGTGGTAAGCGGAAACAGTACTGCGACCACCACTGGTGGGGTTCCCTTGTCTTTTGTTTTTACGCCAACACCCACAGTCGGGGCATCAACCTTGCCATGGGTAATGACCGGTACTATCTGTGATTCAACCCGCGGCCTGAAACCGGGCGGCGGCCTCTGCCTCTGATCGTAGCTTGGGCAGCGCGTAAGCGCAGCCCAGCAAACAAAAAGCCCCTCCATGTGAGGGGCTTTTTTATTGGGTACGCCCGCTGGGGCACGGTTATCGCAGCAAGGCTAAATGCGGTGTTTTTTTGGCAAAGCCAAAATCCGGCGCAATGTGCCCTTTTTTGTCACATTGCCCACTTCCCACTTCCCACTTCCCACTTCCCACTTCCCACTTACCACTCACTACTCACTACTTTCCACTTTCCAGCTACTTAATACACACCGTCCTTACCTGGTGCATGTCGGTAATGCCCTGCAATACTTTCTCTATGCCGTCCTGCTTCAGGGTGCGCATGCCGTCGCCCAGCGCAGTGACCAGCATTTCGGTCACCCGCGCATGATCCTGGATGTTCTTTTTCAGCGCATCGGTGGCGATCAATAGTTCATGTAAACCAACCCGGCCCTTGTAGCCGCTGCCGTTACAGGCATCGCAGCCGACCGGTTCATGCAGCATAATCTGCCCCTGGTCGTCGCCGTACTGTTTAATCCAGTCAGCCTGGATGGCCTGGTAAGCCGCAGCGGGATCGGTCTTGAAGCGCTCGATGTTTTTCAACTCGCCGCAATACTCCGCCAGCAGGGCCTGGAGCTCTTCCTGCCCGGCGGCGTGTGCTTTTTTGCAACTGCACAGACGCTTGGCCAGGCGCTGCGCCAGCACTCCCAGTAACGCATCGGAGAAGGTGAATGGATCCATGCCCATGTCCAGCAGACGGATGATGGATTCCGTGGCGCTGTTGGTATGCAGGGTGGCGAATACCAGGTGACCGGTGAGCGAAGCTTCGATGCCGAGACTGGTGGTTTCTTTGTCGCGCATCTCACCCACCATGATGATATCGGGGTCGGCCCGCAGAAACGACCGCATCACCACTGGGAAAGTCAGCCCCGCTTTGATGTTCATCTGCACCTGGCGCAGGCCTTTTTGCGTGATTTCGACCGGGTCTTCGGCGGTCCAGATTTTGGTTTCCTTGGTGTTGAGAGACTTCAGGATAGAATGCAGCGTGGTAGTTTTCCCGGAGCCGGTCGGACCGCAGACGAAGAACAGGCCGTAGGGCTGGCTGATTACCTTCTTGAGTTCTTTCAGGTTGTGCGCAGTAAAACCCATTTTGTCGAGCGGAAGCGCTTCCCCCGCCGTCAGAATACGCATCACCACATCCTCCATTCCGCCCGCAGAGGGAATGGTGGCAACCCGCAATTCGATATCCAGCGGGCCGAATTTCTTGAATTTGATCTTGCCGTCCTGGGGTCTGCGCTTTTCGGAAATATCCAGATCACACATTATCTTGAGGCGCGTCACCAGCGGATTGCGGTAGCCCGCCGGTATCTGGATGTAGGGTACCAGCGTGCCGTCCATGCGGAAGCGGATTTCGGTTTTGGCATTGCCCGGATAGGGTTCGACATGAATGTCGGAAGCCCCCATGTTATAAGCATCAACAATAATCTTGTTGACCAGTTTCACCAATTCGTTGTCGGATACGGAAGAGACATCTTCAGTTACCGCCTCGATTTCGTCGGTATTATCCAGAGTGGAAAGCATCTCGCCTATGCTGCCGGCGTTTGCCTCTCCCAGGCCAGCGTCGCCATAAAACAAATCCAGGGTCGCTTTGAATTCGCGGCCGGAGCAGACTTTGTAGATGATTCTATGTTTGGGGAAAACATTATCGACGATGTGCAATGCCTTGATTTTATCGGGGTCTGGTGTCAGCACCACCAGTCCGTCTTTGGTTTCGTCTATCGGCAACCAGAGATTTTTTTCGACATAATCGCGTTTCAGGTTTTTGAGGAGTTTCACCGGCCTGATCCGGTCAGCCTTGAAAGGCTCATACCCCACCCCGAAAAACAGGGACAACGATTTGCCCAGAGACGGTGGCTTGATCTGAAACTCCTCGATCAGCAGCGCTTCCAGATCGTGCCCCTTTTTGCGCGCAGAACGCGCAGCCAAATCCAGCTCTTCCGCCGAAATAACCCCTTCGGCGACCAGGTCGTCATATTTGGACTTGCTTGGTTGCCGCGGTTTCTGGTGCTGCTTGAAAGCAACGGTCAGTATTTGGCAAAGCTCGCTCACCCCGTCTACCGTCATCTGCGGGAAGGGCTTGCCAGTGCTGCAATTGATGATTTGCACCACGCCCATCAGTTCGTTGTTGCCAGCATCCAGTATCGGCGCCACCAGCATCTGCTTGGTGCGATACCCGGTGCGCTTGTCCACTTCGCGTGAAAAACGCAATTTTGGACTCAGTGCTTTCAGTTCATTTTCGTCATAAACGTCCTTGATGTTGACGATTTTCTTGCTGAGACTGACGAAGCCGACGATGTCCTGACCCTCGATGGGAACTCTCAATTCCCTGGATGAATTGGGCCCGGTTCTCACCTTGGAAGCAATAAAAGTTCTATCCTCGCCAATCGAATAGATAATCAGGCGGTCTGCATTGAACAGCGAGCAAATGTCCTTGCTCACTTCCAGCATAATCTCGTCGATATTGCTGGCGGCGCGTATCCGGTTGGTAACGGCTTGCAGGTTTTTGGAGAAGCTCAGCTTGACGCTGCTGCTATCGACAGGGTTCGCCTGGGCTGGATCCGGTGCAGGAATTGTACTCATGGCATCCCTCCTTTCAAATTGGCAGCATGCGAATAGGTTTTATTTTACCAGCAGGACCGGTACGATCGAAAGCTGCATCACCTTGCTGGCGACAGAGCCCAGCAACAAGCCTTTCACCGCCCCCAGTCCGCGCGGTCCAATGACGATCTGGCTGCACTGTTTTTCGGCGGCGTAGCGCACGATCATTTCCGCCGGATCGCCCACAACGATGTGAAACTGGCAGGCAATGCCCGCCAGTTCGAGCAGATCGCGCGCAGCCTGCAAGCCTTTTAGCCCTTCTTCCTGATGGTATTGTGCGATGTTTTCCTTGCCGATGAACATGCAGATCTCGCCATGTAACGGCAGTTGAATATTGAGCAAATGAATTTCTGGTGTTTCCCTGTACCAGCCGAGCAGTTTGATGAAATCCACGACCGCCTTGTTGGAAGTGTCGGAACCATCCACCGGCAACAGAATTTTTAGCATGATTTCTCCCTGTTATGACTATGGTTGCGGCGGACGTTGCTCCTTCTCCGCCAGATCAATTATTGGCACAGCTTTTGCCGCCATCCGTGCTGATGCTTGGGCAGCCAGCCACTTACCGAGCATGACGACCAGCAACGCACCAGCTGCCGGGGCAACCCACTGCAGCAACGGCATGCTGCTCCTGACCCATTCCTTGGTGACGGCATCGGTTACCGTCATATCGCCTGCGATCCAGCCGAGCAGTCCGGCACCGATGACGATGGTCATGGGAAAACGATCCATCAGCTTCATCACCAGCTTGCTGCCCCACACGATGATGGGTACGCTCACCAATAAGCCGAAAATAACCAGGCCGATACTGTCCTTGGCGGCACCCGCAATGGCAATGACGTTGTCCAGACTCATCACCGCATCGGCGATGATGATGGTTTTGATCGCGCCCAATAGCGTGGTACTGGCGTCGATCTCATGTCCGCCATCTTCAGGTTCAGGTTGAAGCAGCTTGACCCCGATCCATAGCAACAACAACGCGCCGACAATTTTCAGAAAAGGAATCGCCAGCAGCGTGAGGGCGAAAAAAATCAGTACCACGCGCAGGCCGATGGCGCCGAACACGCCCCAGAAAATCGCCTGGTTGCGCTGCTTTTCCGGCAAGCGGCGGCTGGCAAGCGCAATCACGACCGCATTGTCGCCGCCCAGCACAATATCAATCGCGATGATTTGCACTACTGCGACCCAGAATTCCGGGCTGGCAATATCCATACAATAGTCTCTGAAGGTGAAGCAATCGGGTGGAGTGCGGCCATGCCGTCCGGATTTATCCGTGACGGAATTTCTGCCGCAGGATTATATCAGCGCTGGTTCAGTCTGTTGCGTCAACCCCGAGGAACTGCAATATTTCCGTAGCGTGCGGCATTGTATCCTGGTAACCCAGTTCGATCAGCGCCCGGCAAAAGGACTCCTCAAACAGTACATAACTCAATAGCGCGGAACCATCGCGGCCCATCGCGCCAATAGCACGGTAAAAAAGACGTATGGTGCGCGGCAGAGTATGGGCATGCTGTTCTGCGATCCTGTTGATTTCCACACTGGGGGAAATTACCATCGACTCCACCCGACGCAGAGGAATGTTGTTACTCTCCAGCCGCTCTTTCGGAATCAGCTGGATGGTATTGTTGATACGTTGCAGACGTTCCAGATCCACGTCAAGACTGTCGAGAAAAATACTGCTCATGACGTGGCCCGCAATCTGTGCTGGCGGTGGATAGCTTTCCACTTTTACGCGATCGGGCAGCGCCTCGTCTGCCTTGCGTACTCCTATCACCAGCACCCGTTCCGCGCCTAGATGCAGTGCCGGACTAATGGGTGCGAGCTGACGCATGGAGCCGTCACCAAAATATTCACGATGTAATTTTATTGCTGGAAAAAGAAACGGGATGGCGGAAGATGCCATCAGGTGTTCGACACCAATACGTGAGGCAATACCGACACGGCGCACCCGCTTCCAGGGAACTATGCTCTCTGCACCTTGATAAAACGTGACCGATTGGCTGGAGGTATAGCCCCATGCGGTAATGCCCAAGGCATGCAAGGCGCCTGTCTGGATATTCTTCTGGATCGCGCGCAGCGGCATGCTACGCTCCAGCAGTTGAGCAAACGGTGAATTGTCCAGCATGGAAACTGCATTATGCTTGCCTAATCCGCCAAACAGCAGTGAAGCCAGCCAGCGTGCGCTGTTACCAAACACGCCGATGGGGTCGGAGCGATAAACCTGGTTGACATGGGAATTCTCCCACACTGACACCAGTCGCCCCACTCCTTCATGAAAGTTCCTGGCCGAGACTGCGAGGCCCGCAGCATTAATTGCACCGGCGGAGGTGCCGCAAATGACGGGGAACGGATTACGCGTACCTTCCGGCAGCATCGCGGCGATTGCCTGCAATACTCCAACCTGATAGGCGGCGCGAGCACCGCCCCCGGTCAGAACAAGACCGACTCTAGGCGGTGCTGGCAGCACTAAACTCATTCACTGGCGGTTAACTCTGCCCTCACCTTGTCCAGCGCATCGCGCAAGGTATCTTCGGACAGGTCATTCAAACAGTTGGACAGCATCTCCGCCGCTTCATAGGCGTCCTCTGGCAGAGTGCCACTGTCCAGATTGGCGATAAATACGGCTGCTGCACCGGTAGTCTTGAGCAGACTCTGACGTTCTTTCATCAGCATCTCAATTTCGGTGCGTAACATGGAAATCTCCTGTTCTTTCAGCGTGTGGGGCATGAGTCTGTCCTCGTTATGCTAGTGTATAGTGTGCAATATACCAGAATCAATGTGTACACAAAGTACGAACTCGAGCCTGTTTGCCATCCTTTTCATCGTTCCGGCAACGGGTAAACTGCAAGTGTATAAGGGCCCGAGGTAGTCATGAACGATAATCTGCGTACTGAGCTATTCCCGGCAATCGAGCCTTATGCCAGCGGCCTGTTACCGCTGGATGACCTGCACACGATGTACTGGGAGCAGTCGGGCAACGCTGATGGTGTGCCAGTGGTGTTTCTCCATGGCGGGCCGGGCGCTGGGTCGTCACCTGCCCATCGCCGGTTTTTCGACCCGGCTTATTACCGCATCGTGATATTCGATCAGCGCGGTGCGGGCCGTTCCACTCCATTGGGAGAAACGCGTGACAACACCACGCCGCATCTCATCAGCGATATCGAAACCTTGCGGCAATATCTCGGCATTGCAGAATGGCTGATATTTGGCGGCTCGTGGGGCAGTACGTTGGCGCTGGCCTATGGCGAGGCTCATCCGCAACGCTGTCTGGGCTTTATCCTGCGCGGAATTTTTCTTTGCCGCAAAAGTGAGATCGACTGGTTTCTCTACGGCCTGAAAAATATTTTTCCAGAAGCCTGGCATATTTTTGTTGCGCCACTGTCACCAGCAGAACGCAGCGATATCCTCACCGCTTATCGCCAGCGCCTGATGCATCCGGATCCCGCAGTGCACATGCCCGCCGCGCGTGCCTGGAGCATCTACGAGGGTTCGTGCTCGACATTATTGCCCAGTCCTGAAACGGTCGGCTACTTTTCCGGCGATACCGTTGCTCTGGGGCTTGCCCGCATGGAGGCGCACTACTTCAGTCACGATATATTTCTGCCGGAAAATTCGCTGCTGGATAACATAGGCAAGCTCCGTTCAATTCCCGCCATCATTGTGCAAGGCCGTTATGACGCGGTCTGTCCCATCGTCAGCGCCGATGATCTGCATCGTGTATGGCCGCAAGCGCGCTACGTGATCGTCAATGATGCGGGTCATTCGGTGTGGGAACCAGGGATCCGGGCAGAGCTAGTGAAGGCGCTGGAGAGGTTCAAAAGTGACGGGTTTTAATTCTGTCCTACCTGTTTCTCACCATATCTTCTGGCCTTACCCACATTTCGAACTGCTCTGCTGTGACATGGCCGGATGCAAGCGCCGCTTCCCTTAGCGTGGCACCTTCGCAGTACGCTTTCTTGGCAATTTCTGCCGCCTTGTCGTAGCCGATATGGGGATTGAGCGCTGTCACCAGCATCAGCGAGTTGCGCATTAAATCATCAATATGTTCTACATCGGCGGAGATGCCCACTGCGCAGTTATCGTTGAAACTGATTGCGCCATCCGCAAGCAGGCGCACGCTTTGCAGGAAATTGTGGATGATGAGCGGTTTCATCACATTGAGTTCGAAATTACCCAGCGCCCCACCCATGTTGATCGCCACATCGTTGCCCATCACCTGGCAGCAAAGCATGATCATGGCTTCCGACTGGGTCGGATTGACCTTGCCTGGCATGATGGAGCTACCTGGCTCGTTTGCCGGAATTCTCAATTCGCCGATACCGCAGCGAGGCCCGGAAGCCAGCCAGCGAATGTCATTGGCAATTTTCATCAAGGATGCTGCCAGTGTCTTCAGTACACCATGCGCATGAACCAGCGCATCATTTGCAGCCAGTGCCTCGAATTTATTGGGCGCAGTGACAAATGGCAGACCGGTCAACCTTGCCAATTCTGTTGCTGCACGCGCGGCGAATTCTGGATGGGTATTCAGACCGGTGCCCACGGCAGTACCGCCCAGTGCCAGCTCGCACAGATGTGGGAGCGCTGCATCCACATGCTCCAGGCCATGATCCAGTTGCGAAACATAACCTGAAAACTCCTGCCCCAAAGTTAGTGGGGTTGCATCCTGCAAGTGGGTGCGGCCGGTCTTGACGATACCGGCAAACTGTTCAGCCTTGGCGGCAAGGGTCTGGCGCAACGCACGAAGCGCGGGCTTTAATTGATGGTGGATGGCATGTACCGCCGCCACATGCATTGCTGACGGAAACACATCGTTGGATGACTGCCCCATGTTCACATCATCGTTGGGGTGAATCTTGCGCCCGCCGCCGCGCTCGCCGCCGAGCAACTCGGAAGCGCGGTTTGCCAGCACCTCGTTCATGTTCATATTGGTCTGGGTGCCAGAGCCAGTCTGCCACACTACCAGAGGAAATTCAGTTTCGTGGCGACCTTCGATCACTTCATCGGCGGCATGGATGATGGCAGCGACATTAGCCGCATCAAGCAGATGCAGATCATGGTTTACACTCGCAGCCGCACGTTTTACCAGGGCAAGTGCGCGCAGTAATGCAAACGGCATGCGCTCGCTGGAAATCTTGAAATTCTGTAAAGAACGTTGCGTCTGTGCGCCCCATAACGCGGTGGCAGGTACTTGCACCATACCCATGGCGTCTTTCTCTTCACGGTAGCTCATGCAAATCTCCAGCTAAAGAAACAGATGAGACAGCTCATATTCCGGGCTCTCGCAGGGTCAGAACAAATAGCTAAGCTGCGGACTGGGCTTGGTACTTGGGGATAAGCTGTGGTTATAACGGGCTGCGTCGGTCGTGGGGATTTCGATCAGCAATCGACCAGAGCTCATTTTCAGAATCTTCCGGATATTGCTATTGCAGGTATTGCCGGTAGTCTTTGGCTGCGGGTCTATTTCCAGAGCCCTCCGGGAAAGTACATCGCATATCGAACAAGCCACACCAGATCAGTAGCTATCTAACTAATCAGTTTTCAAGACGAACCGATTCTTCGCCCGGCTCCCCCGTTTCAGGATCAATCCAGCTGGACATACCGATCTCATCTTCCGCCTGTTCCAAGGTTTCTCCCGGTTCATAATCTGATTCAGCGGTGTATTCCATGTCCTGAATCGCTTCAAGCAGGGTAGAAAAGGGACCGAACACCTTCTCGCTGGCATTCTCATAATGCCAGTAGAAACCATCGGGGCGTTCGATAACGCGCGTATTGTCGTAGTCGTGCGATGCTTGTGGAATCTTCGTAGTCATAACCACCTCACTACAATTCTATAGGGTTGAACTAATCTTCATGTTAATCCTGTTCGCCGAGTTTTGCTAGCATAGATATTTATCGAGTATGTAATTTTCCGAGAGGGTTTCCAACAACTTGAGATCCCTGTGCTTCTACTGTCCAAATTCTGTATTCTGGTTCAGTCCTTAACCAACCGGATGCTGCGAAACCACCCCCCTGCCAACACTGGCATATCCGCTTCCAGCTTCAATCCGGGAACGCCTGCCAGCACCTCCTCAAACACCACATCCAGTCGTGTAACGGTATGTTGTGCCAGCAGATTCAATGTCCGCCTGATCCAGGCGGTTTCGCCCGGTTTGAGAAATTTGTCGAGTATCAATATGCTTCCGCCCGGCTTTACCACGCGCACAGTTTCCCGCAAACAGGCGAGCGGGTCGGGAACCACTGCGAGAATCAGGTGCAGCACCGCATAGTCGAAGCATTCGCTGGCAAACGGCAGGGCCATGCTGTTGCCCTGGACGAGACTAAGGCAAAGAGCCCCGCTGCGGGGTTTTGCACGCTTAAGCATGGCAGCGGTAAGATCCAGGCCGGTATAACGATGACATGGCGGGAGGTGGGGCAGGTCCAACCCGGTACCGATGCCGTTGATGAGAATATTGAGACTGTCTTGCTGTGATAATTGCCGCAGACTTGCGGCGCGTACACTCCTGGATGCCGCCGCGATGAAAAGATCATAGAGCGGGGCGATCAGGGTGTAAGTGTGGCGCAAGGACATGAGAATGCCGCTATTTGCGATCCCGTTTGCCTGCTTTGACCGGCTTGTCCGACTCACGATTAGCCCAGACCAGCATCCCGATACCCACTGCAATCATCGGCAGTGACAACCATTGACCCATGCTGATACCCAGTGTCAGCACGCCGATGAAACCGTCTCCGGGTTCGCGAAAGAATTCAGCAAGCGAGCGGAATACGCCATAGCCGAGCAGGAACATGCCCGAGACCGCCCCCACTGGCCTTGGCTTGGCTGAGTAAATCCACAACAATGCAAAAAATGCCAGGCCTTCCAGGGCAAATTCATAGAGTTGGGAGGGGTGACGCGGCAATGCATCCACGTGCGGGAAGATCATGCCCCAAGCCACGTCCGTGGGACGTCCCCACAGTTCGGCATTGATGAAGTTGCCAATGCGACCGGCACCCAGTCCCAGCGGCACCAGCGGTGCAATAAAATCCGTCACGACCAGCCAGCGTAATTTATATTTGCGTGCCAGCAGCGCCATCGCCGTTATCACGCCAAGAAAGCCGCCGTGAAACGCCATGCCGCCTTGCCACACCGCAAAAATTTCCAGCGGCTGCTGCAAATAATAGCCAAGATTATAAAACAGCACATAGCCCAGACGGCCACCCACTATCACCCCCAGCACACCATAAAACAGCATGTCATCCAGCATGGCGTTGGTGAATGCCGCCTGTGGGCGGCGCCTGATGCAATAGCGCCCCAACAGAATGAACAACGCGAATCCCAGCAGGTACATGAGCCCGTACCAGCGAATGGCGAGGGGTCCAAGATAGATGGCGACAGGGTCGAACTGCGGGTGAACGAACATGGGCTTCAACTTCTTTTGCGGTAAAATTGGAATTATACGGCAAGCGCGTTCACCGCAATGTTATGCGCACTAGCGGGAATGCCTCTGCGGCCATGGATTTCTAACATTTCCCAGGAGTAATCATGCCATACAACAAATGCAGCCAGGCTATCACGCAAGGTGCGCAGCGTTCTCCCAGCCGTGCCATGCTGCGGGCGGTGGGCTTCGGCGACGAGGATTTCGACAAGCCCATCGTTGGTGTCGCCAACGGTTTTTCCACTATTACCCCTTGCAATATGGGATTGAATGAGCTGGCCATAAACGCCGAGCGCGCATTGAAGCAGGCCGGGGCGATGCCGCAGATGTTTGGCACCATCACTGTGTCCGATGGCATTTCCATGGGTACTGAGGGCATGAAGTATTCGCTGGTGTCGCGCGAAGTGATCGCGGACTCGATTGAAACCGCAGTGCGGGGTGAAAGCATGGATGGGGTAATCGCGATAGGCGGCTGCGACAAGAACATGCCGGGCGCGATGATCGCGATGGCGCGGATGAATGTCCCCGCTATTTTTGTTTACGGCGGCACCATTAAGCCCGGCCATTACAAAGGGCAGGACCTGACCATCGTCAGTTCTTTCGAAGCGGTTGGACAATATGCCGCGCACAAGATAGACGAACAGGAGCTGCTGGCAGTGGAGCGCCATGCCTGTCCCGGCGCAGGTTCCTGCGGCGGCATGTTCACTGCCAACACCATGTCGTCGGCATTTGAAGCGATGGGCATGAGCCTGCCTTACTCTTCGACGATGGCGGCGGAGGATGACGAGAAGCGTGTGAGCGCTGCCCGTTCTGCCGAAGTGCTGGTTAACGCGATCAAGCAGCAGATCCGCCCGCGCGACATCATCACCCGAAAATCAATCGAGAACGCGATAGCCGTGATCATGGCGGTGGGTGGTTCAACCAATGCAGTGTTGCACTTCCTTGCGATTGCCCATGCAGCCGAAGTGGAACTCAGCATCGATGATTTTGAACGCATGCGCGGCAAGGTGCCGGTGCTATGCAATCTGAAACCATCTGGACGTTATGTTGCCACCGACCTGCATCAGGCAGGCGGCGTTCCGCAGGTGATGAAAATGCTGCTCGACCATGGTTTGCTGCACGGCGATTGCCTGACTATCAGCGGCCAGACTGTCGCGGAAATACTGCGGGACATTCCCGCAACACCGCGCAAAGACCAGGATGTGATCCGGCAATGGGAAAACCCGATGTACGCGCAGGGCCATCTTGCCATCCTCAAGGGCAATCTTTCCACTGAAGGTTGTGTGGCCAAAATCAGCGGGGTGAAAAACCCGAAAATCACTGGTCCGGCACGGGTATTCGAATCGGAAGAAACCTGCATGGCGGCGATACTTGCACGCAAAATCCAGCCTGGCGATGTGGTGGTGATACGCTACGAGGGCCCCAAAGGAGGGCCCGGCATGCGCGAAATGCTTTCGCCCACTTCCGCCCTTATTGGCGAGGGACTGGGAGATTCGGTGGGGCTCATCACCGATGGGCGTTTCTCCGGCGGCACCTACGGCATGGTGGTTGGCCATGTCGCGCCGGAGGCATTTGTCGGTGGAACCATTGCACTGGTGCATGAAGGCGATTCTATTACCATAGACGCGGAACAGCGGCTGCTGCAACTCAATGTTCCGGAGAAAGAACTTGCCCGGCGCCGCGCCGAATGGCGGCCACCCGTGCCGCGCTACACGCGCGGAGTTCTGGCGAAATATGCGAAACTGGTTTCCACCGCCAGCCGTGGCGCAATAACGGACGGGTCTTAGCCGGGAAGACCGCAGAGCATGCCCAATCAGCTCGCGGGCGAAACCAGCCCCTATCTTCTTCAGCACGCTGATAACCCGGTGGATTGGCACCCTTGGGGTGAGGAAGCATTGGTGCTGGCGCGCACACAAAATAAACCCATATTGCTTTCGATAGGCTATTCCGCCTGTCACTGGTGCCATGTCATGGCACACGAATCGTTTGAGGATGCGGAAGTCGCTGCGGCGATGAACCGGCACTTCATCAATATCAAGGTGGATCGCGAAGAGCGCCCCGATCTTGACCAGATTTATCAGACCGCTCTTTACGTACTGACCCAACGTAACGGCGGCTGGCCGTTGACCATGTTCCTGACGCCCGAGCAGAAGCCATTCTTCGGCGGCACTTATTTCCCTAAGTTGCCGCGTCACGGTATGCCGGGTTTCCTCGATTTATTGCCGCGCGTCGCCGAGGCTTATCATGCGCGTGGCGCGGAAATTGAACAGCAGAACGCCGCGTTGCTGGAATCGCTGGCGAGTACGTTGCCGTCAAAAAATCCAGAGGTGCCCGTATTCTCGGAGCAACCGCTGGCCAATGCATTGGCGGAATTAAAAGACAGATTTGATGCTGTGTACGGTGGTTTTGGCGGAGCGCCAAAATTTCCGCATCCCACCGAGCTCGAATTCTGCTTACGCCATTACTTGGTCACAAAGGATCAGGAAGTTCTGCGAATTGCCTCTTACTCCATGGAAAAGATGGCAAGAGGAGGTATCTACGATCAACTGGGTGGCGGTTTTTGCCGTTACAGCACCGATCAGCACTGGAGCATTCCGCATTTTGAAAAGATGCTGTATGACAATGGGCTACTGCTGCGGCTCTACGCCGATGCCTGGCTGGCAACGGGTGATTCTCTGTTTAAGCAAATTGTGGAACAGACCGCCGAGTGGGTGATACGCGAAATGCAGTCGCCGACGGGGGGCTATTACTCGACCATTGACGCTGACTCGGAGCACGAAGAAGGCAGGTTCTACGTCTGGGAGCGCGATCAGGTGGAGCAAGTACTATCGTCGGAAGAATATGCCGTGGTTGCGCCCTATTACGGTCTCTTGCGCTCCCCCAACTTCGAACATCAGCACTGGAACCTGGAAATTGCACAATCGCTGGCGGAAGTGGCCCAGGCCATTGGCATTAGCCAGGAAGAGGCGCAGCAAAGACTGGCGGCTGCACGTACAAAACTGTTCATCGAGCGTGAGCTGCGCGTGCGCCCAGGGCGCGATGAAAAAATTCTCACCAGCTGGAATGGGTTGATGATCAAAGGCATGGCGCGCGCAGGCCGTATTTTCAGGCGCGGCGAGTGGGTGCATTCAGCCGCCCTTGCAGTAGATTTTATTCGTTCCACGCTGTGGAAAGATGGGCGCCTGCTGGCGACCTGCAAGGATGGTAAGGCGCATCTCAACGCCTATCTCGACGATTATGCATTTTTGTTGGACGGCTTGCTGGAATTGATGCAGGCGGAGTTCCGCCAGGCCGATCTGGATTTTGCCGTGGCGTTGGCCGAGGTGTTGCTGGAGCAGTTTGAGGACAAATTGGCGGGAGGTTTTTTCTTCACCAGCCACGAGCATGAAAAACTCATCCACCGTCCCAAGCCCGGCCATGACAACGCTACGCCTTCAGGCAACGGTGTGGCGGCCTACAGTCTACAACGGCTGGGTCATTTGCTCGGCGAACTGCGTTATTTACAAACGGCGGAACGCACCCTAAGCTTGTTCTATCCCACATTGTTCCGTCATGCCAGCTCCTGCTGCAGCTTGCTGACAGTGCTGGAGGAAACACTCACTCCACCCCAAACCGTTATACTCCGTGGTCAGATGCCGACTCTTGCAGAATGGCGAGATGCATTGCTACCCATTGCGCCTTATGCCATGGTGCTTGCTTTACCGGTGGAACTTGTCGGCTTGCCGATGAGTCTGAATAAACGCGTGCCGATAGATAAAGCTGTCAACGCTTGGGTCTGTCAGGGCGTTAGATGCTTACCGGAAATTTCTGACTTGCAGGAATTGCTGCGCATCTGCGAAGTTCAAGGTAGAATAAAGTTTCTTCTATAACTTTAACGGATAAAAGGAGTAAAAATGAAAACTGTCTGGATGGGAATGATTGCAGCATCAGCCTTGTTGATGGTAGGCACCGCGCAAGCGAGTCAGGAACTGGCCCAAGGCAGCGGCTGCATGAACTGCCACATGCTCGACAAGAAAATGGTTGGACCCGGCCTCAAGGATATCGCCGCCAAATACAAGGGTGATGCCGGTGCCGCGGCCAAGTTGGCAGAGAAGATAGTTAAAGGCAGCAACGGTGTGTGGGGGCCGATCCCGATGCCACCGAATGCGGGTGTCAGTGAGGCCAATGCCAAAACCTTGTCACAGTGGATTCTGTCGCTCAAGTAAACTGGGTTTGTCGCATAGAAAAAGCCGACGCATTAATGCGTCGGCTTTTTATTTTACGCCAGGAGCCTTCGAGTCTGGATCACGGGAGACTGGGTTAAGATCATGGGCTGGTTTGCGACTAACCTGGGAAGCGCTTTTCTGCTGCCGCCGCTAAACCTTATCCTGCTGGGTTTACTGGGAGTGCTATTGCTCAGGCGCCACCCGAGGCTGGGCAAGTTGCTGGTCGTCAGCACATTGATTCTGCTTTATCTGCTGTCTACCCCTTTTGTTGCCGGGACCATGCTACAGAAACTGGAAACACCGTTCGCCCCCGGTTTTGCCGATAGCGGGGCGCAGGCCATCGTGGTGCTGGGCGGCGGCACTTATTTCATTGCTGCGGAATATGGCGGCGATACGGTAAGCCGCTATAGCCTGGAACGCATTCGGTATGCTGCCCGCCTGCATCAACTTACAGGCAAGCCGATACTGGCGACCGGCGGTGCTCCGCTCGGCAACGCTTCTTCCGAAGCAGCGCAGATGAAAGCGGTGTTGGAAAAGGATTTTCGGGTTCCGGTCAGATGGGTCGAGGAAGCTTCAAACAACACACGCGAGAATGCTTACAAGAGTTTTGCAATGCTGAAGAAAACCGGGATCACGCACATCATGCTGGTTACCCATGCTTGGCATATGCCAAGGGCAGCCAAAGAGTTCGAACAGGCGGGGTTCAAGGTCACACCCGCCGCCACTGCATTTACTACCCGCTACCGGACGGATGCGCTGGCGTTTATCCCCACCGCCGGTGCGCTACAGCAAAGTGGATTATTCATGCATGAAATGATAGGGATGCTGTGGTATCGGCTGCTTCCGGCCCCTGACCGAACTTGAAGTCGTTAGAATGGCACCCGAAAATATTTAAAAAGGAGCAGCATGAAAGCGCGCATCAAGTGGAAGGATGGAATGAGTTTCCTGGGTGAATCCGGCAGCGGCCATGCGGTGCTGATGGATGGTCCGCCGGAAGCGGGCGGCAGGAATCTGGGGCCGCGCCCGATGGAAATGCTATTGATGGGAACCGGTGGTTGCGCCGCCTTCGACGTGATGCTGATCCTGAAAAAGAGCCGTCAGGCAGTCAGCGATTGCGTGGTGGAAATTGAAGCGCAACGGGCAGCGCAAGATCCCAAGGTATTCACCCATATTCACTTCCATTTCGTCTTGACCGGGAAAAACCTGCAGCCACAGCAAATTGAGCGGGCGATCAGTCTATCCGCAGAAAAATACTGTTCGGCCTCGATCATGCTGGGAAAAACGGCAGAGATGACACACGATTTTGAAATCGTGGAGGAGTAGAATTTTCTGCTCGAAGTTTTGTGTCAAACCCAATAAGCTGTCCGCGTCATCACTTTCGATCCAAGTTGCATTGCCAGCTTTACCGGCGTCGGCAACTCTGCGCCACCATAAGACATGGCCGTAGTGGCATGGCCTGCTTCGTCGACTTGCATCTGCGCGACGATGGCGCGGCTTTTCCCGTCATGTTGCGGTAACCGCTGTAAATGCCCAGCCAGATGAACTTCCACTTGACGCTCGGTTTCCGCAAGAAACCCCAGGTTCCATTTGTCGCCGAGCATGCCCGCGATCGCGCCGATGGCGAATGATCCGCCGTACCACAACGGATTCAGCAGACTCTTGCGCCCGCCCAGTTCCGCAATACGCCGTTCGGTCCAGGCAAGATGCTCCGTTTCCTCACGTGCCGCCTGTGTCAAGGCTTGCTGCACCCCGGTGTCCCGCGCGGTGAGCGCCTGCCCCTGATATAGCGCCTGCGCACAGATTTCACCGACATGGTTGACGCGCATCAGCGCGGTGGTTTCATTTTTTTCCGCGTCGGTCAACTCGACTTCCGGCAACCCGGTTCCCGGAACCGGGCGTAGAGTTTGCGCAGGCGTCAGCAGCGTGCGCAGTGCGTTGTCAAAACCGATGATGAATTTGTCGATATTCGGCATGCAAATTTCCTGAATGAATGGTGGAACTAAGATGGCATACCCATCTGCCGTGCCAGCAGTGTTACCGGATGCAGCACCTCAATCTTTGACCCTGCCTGCCGCAATGCGCTGGCCATATGCAGTGCACAGCCGACGTTGGAAGTAGCGAGATAATACCCCTCGCTCCTGTCCACTGCGATCATTTTATCATCCAGTAGCGCCTTTGCCATCTCCGGCTGATCGAGAAAATATGTCCCGGCTGCGCCGCAGCACTGATCATTACCGGCGAGCGGAGCAATGCGCGCACCGGGAATGCGCGCCAGCAATGCATAAGGCTGCGCTGCACCGCGCAGCACGTTACGCAGGCTGCAGGGCTCATGCACTGTAATTTTGTGTGGCAGCGGTGAGATCTTCACGTCACTCCATCCTTCCGCCTTCTCCAGAAAGGCGCTGATGTCGATGACCTCAGCGGAAAAATCAAAGGGGGCTTCCGCAAGCTGCACACCACAGCCCGATGCCGTGCTGATGATTGCGTGCAGGTTCAACCCTGCGAAAGCCGCCATGTTTTCTCGCGCCAATTGAACCGACGTTTGCATATCGCCGCCATGTCGATGCAGTGCACCACAGCAGGTTTGCGCGGGCGGTACATGTACCGTGTAGCCCAGGCGGTTGAGTACAAATATGGCTGCATTCAGCGTTGCCGCATCTGCCAGCCGTGCCACACAGCCGAGGAACAGGCCAACTTCGCCGCGCGAGTTGCCGCTTGCGGGATAAATCACTTGCCATGATGTGGCTGTTTTGTTGGAGGTGGAACAGGGTATGTCGATAAGCAGTAACTGTGCTTCCAGCACGGCAAATTTTGTTTTTCCCAGCAAACCTGATTTTCGCACCCATGCCTGCAGGCCGCTGGCCTGGTAAAGACGTAAGAGCGGGCGTAACGCATCGAACCGTGTGGGTTTGGCGATAAATTCCTTCTCCGCCAAGGTTCGCAATGCGGATTTTCGCTTCGCCGCGTCTTGCTGGGGTAGAGCAGATGATGGCTGCGTCATGATAGCGCGAGCCCCGTCGACCAGCTGTCCATAAGCCACATGGTTGGGGCAAACAGCCTCACAGGCGCGGCAGGTGAGGCAGCGATCTATGTGCAGGGCAAAGCGCGCATTCATCGGAATACGTCCGCTGGCAACACCGCTTATCAAGGCGATACGTCCACGCGGCGAATCGGCTTCCGACAGGGTTATGCGGTAAGTTGGGCAATGCGGCAAACACAGGCCGCAGGCAACGCAACGGTTGGCTTCGGCGAGCAGTGAAGCGGAAGAAAAATCAGGCGGGAGATCGGTTGGCTTCGTGATCATCTCCAGTGTAAAAAACTGGAAGAAAATTTTACTGGAACGGTAGGCACGGGCAGAGTCTACCCGCTAAAAGACGAGAAGGGTAGGGGAGCAGCCGTTGTTGTTCCAGAATGAAAACCCGGTACCATATGTGATGGTCTCGGGCAAGTTTATCCAGTCGCTACAGCGGGAAACCACCCTTGACGAACGAGACGAGCCTGTCTACCATCCAAATTGGGGACTAAGCTGTTTCCCGCATATTTTCTCAATTATTTTAGGAGTTGATTATGCTACAGCATCGATTCTTCCGGGAAACACTGTTAAGCAGCATTGGACCGTTACTGCTGTCTGGCATGTTATTCACTCAGGTCACACCAGCCAGTGCGTCGGAACATGGGCATCATAAGGCCCACGCCAAATTCAATCAGGCGGGAGAACTGGCCCGGCCGGCAAACATTAAGGAATGGATCTCTATTGGCGCATCGGTGACCCCGAAAGACATGAACAACGGTACGCCGGCATTTCCCGAGTTTCATTATGTCTATATTGATCACGCAAGCTGGTCTCACTGGAAAAAAACAGGCGAGTTTCGCGAAGGCGCCATGATTGCCAAAGAGCTGGTCAGCGTGGGATCCAAGTCGGCAGCCAGCGGCAGCGGATATTTTGCCGGTGATTATGTCGGCCCCGTGGCGGTTTCGGTCAAGGACAGCAAGCGTTTCGCCAAATCAAACAACTGGGGTTATTTTGTTTTTGGCGACGACAAGGCACAGAATGCGGCAGCTGATGAAAGCTGTGTGGCTTGCCACAAGGCCAACGCTGCGCAGGATATGGTCTTCACCCAGTATTGGGCACCATTACGCGCAGTCAGCCCTAAAAAATAAATCAATTGGCAACGGCAAGTCGGGATAGCGGCACCGCAGAGTGCGGCCCTTGCTTGTCGTTGCGTTCATATCGGATCCGGGATGACAAAAGCAATGACGCATGATTACGCAAGTGTGGCCCCGGAGTTGCAAATATCGGATTGGCTGAATACACCGCAGCCACTTACGCTTGCCTCGCTCCGCGGCAAGGTGGTGGTGTTGCATGCCTTTCAAATGCTCTGTCCAGGCTGCGTGCAATTCGGTATTCCGCAGGCGCAGCGGATTTACGAGGAATTTGACCCGAAGCGGATCGCAGTGATCGGTCTGCATACCGTGTTTGAACATCATGAAGTGATGGGGCCTGATGCGCTGGAGGTATTCGCTTACGAATACCGGTTGCGTTTTCCGATCGGTATCGACAAGTATGAAGGCGAGCAACGCCAGGGTTTGCCGCTGACCATGGGCGCATACCAGATGCAGGGGACCCCGACGCTGATTCTGATCGACAAAACCGGCCATGTGCGCTTGCATAAGTTTGGCCATGTGAACGACCTCATGCTTGGATTCTCGATTGGAGCGTTGCTTTCTGAAGAAATTGATGACGCTGCAGAGTCTGCGGCAGTGACGCAGGAAAGCGCCGTAAATACTGCTTGTGATGCGGATGGATGCGGCGTCTGATTAGAGGTTCATTCTTTCAGCGCCCATACACATCCTCAAAACGCACGATATCATCTTCGCCCAGATACGAGCCCGATTGCACCTCGATCATCTCGAGCGGCACACAGCCAGGGTTCTCCAGGCGGTGACGGGTGCCGAGCGGGATGAAGGTGGATTCGTTTTCGGATACCAGATAGCTCGTGTCACCACGCGTCACTTGCGCCGTGCCGCGCACCACGATCCAGTGTTCAGCCCGATGGTGATGCATTTGCAGGGATAACGCGGCACCCGGCTTGACGACAATGCGCTTCACCTGGAAGCGTTCGCCGGCGTCCACGCCGTCGTACCAGCCCCAGGGGCGGAATACCTTGCGATGCAACTGCCCTTCCGGTCTGCCCTCGCGTTTGAGACTGTCGACAATTTTTTTCACATCCTGTGTCTTGTTCTTGTGGACGACCAGGATGGCGTCTGGTGTTTCAACTACCACCACATCTTCTACTCCCACGCAAGCCACCAAGCGGCCTCCCGACATGACTAGCGTGTTGCGGCAGTCGTGCAACAGCACATCGCCCTGGGACACATTACCCTCATCGTCTTTAGGCAATACCTGCCACAAGGAATCCCACGCACCGACATCAGACCAGCCAGCCGCGAGCGGAATTACTACTCCCGACGGTAATGCGTTGTCATCGGCGGCAATGCGCTCCATCACCGCATAGTCGATCGAATCGCTTGGGCACTGCGCAAACGCCTCTTTATTTACGCGCAAAAACTCGCCATCGGCCGAGCCCTGATCCCAGGCTGCGCGGCAAGCCGCAAGGATATCCTGGCGGCAGATAGCAATGGCTGCCAGCCATACCGAAGCGCGCAACATAAACAGGCCGCTATTCCACAGGTAGCTGCCATCATCAAGATAAGCTTGTGCTGTAGCGAGATCCGGTTTTTCCACAAAACGTGCGATATGGCAAGCCCCACCTTCCCCGAACGCCGCACCGGACTGGATATAGCCAAAGCCCGTTTCCGGCGAATCCGGCGTGATGCCAAAAGTGACGACCGCACCCTCTGTCGCCAGCGCCATACCCTTGCGCACCACTGTTTGAAAAGCCGCAGTATCCAGGATTACATGGTCCGCCGGCATCACCAGCAGGATCGGGTCACCCCCCTCGCGCATCGCTGCCAGCGCAGCCAGAGTGAGCGCCGGCGCCGTGTTGCGTCCGACCGGTTCGAGCAGGATCGTGCCCGCCTTGTCCATCAATCGCAGCTGTTCGGCAATCACGAAGCGGTATTCTTCATTGCAAACCACCATCGGCGCTTCGAGCCGTATGTCCGTAAGCCCCTCGATACGGCGGATAGTGGCCTGCAACAGAGAATCTTCACCAATCAGCGGCAACAACTGTTTGGGATACTTCTCGCGCGAGAGTGGCCACAAGCGGGTACCGGAACCACCGGAGAGAATGACGGGAATCAATGTTTGCATGGGCTTCCTAACGTGAACGATGAATCATATCTGTTTTAACCAGCAGCTTGATCAATCTTCAGTGGGTGAAATTCTACCATTTTAGTATTCACAGCAAGGCCATCCGTTTAACTCTCTTTGAGGCAATTGGAGCATCCTTCCACATGTTCCAATGAATTTGACGCTGTGTTAGAATTGCGCGCTCCCAATTGGCTGGTGTATAGGCAGCCCTGTTGTGTATGCAAGGGTGCGACAGCTTCACAAAAGGCCAAGTAGCTCAGTCGGTAGAGCAGAGGACTGAAAATCCTTGTGTCGGTGGTT
>CAKKRD010000004.1 GCA_919902515.1 Nitrosomonadaceae bacterium
CCCGACACGGACTTGCACCGTGCTGTTTGCACGCCTTCACGGGCGCACTAGGAGCGGCTTCAGGGGCGATGTGAGGAGGATTCAAATCTTTCGCCCCTGAAGGGGCTCCTACGGCCGACATTAGAAGCCATTGCCTCCATTTCTTGCAGCGCGGATTTCTTCGGCCAGTTGCAGCACCGACATGGCGTAATAGGTGCTGCGGTTGTAGCGGGTGATGACATAGAAATTATTGAAGCCCAGCCAGTACTCCGGGCCGTCCTTGCCTTCCAGCACGAACAGCGCCGCCAGCCGGTCGCCCGCAAGGTCGCTTGTCTGCAGCAGCGGTGTGACCCCCAGTTGTTTCATTTGTGCCAGCGTTAAACCGGGCTTGATGCCCGCAGCCAGCACTTCCTGATAGCCTTCACCGCTGATCCGCGCGCGCGCCACCACTGCCTGTCCCGGCTCCCAACCGAAGATCTTGAGATAATTGGCGACGCTGCCGATCGCATCCGCAGAACTCTGTAATAATTCCTTCCGGCCGTCGCCGTCGAAATCGATGGCGTAACGCCGGTAGCTGCTGGGCATGAATTGCGGAATGCCGATTGCGCCTGCGTAGGAGCCTTTGAGCTGCAATGCATCCGCGCCCTGCTCGCGCGTCAGCAGCAGATATTGCTCCAGTTCGTCGCGGAAGAATTCGGCGCGGCGGGGGTAATCGAACGCCAAAGTAACCAGCGCATCGAGCACGCGATGCTTGCCGGTCTGCGCACCGTAGATGGTTTCCACACCGATCACCGCAGCCACGATTTCCTCGGGGATGCCATACTCCTTACGCGCCTGCTGCAGTGTCGCCGTATGGCTGTTCCAGAAGACAACTCCGCCCGCCGTGCGCCGCGCATTGACAAACAAAGGACGGTATTCATGCCATGGCCGGGCTGTACTCGGCTGGGAAATTGCGCGGATGATGGCCGGCTGGAATTGCGCCTGCCTGAATATGCGTGCCAGTTCGACTTGCTCGAATCCGTGCCGCTCGACCATCTCACCGATGAACACGGTTACTTCCGGACGCAGTTGCGCCGCCATGGGCGGGGCGCTGCAGCCGATCGCAAGCAAGCCGAATGCAGCCAGCAGTGCCGGTCGGCAGTTCAAACCGATATTCCCACGAAATAGGCGCATGATTATCCGGATAAAAAAGTCTGAATGCATTCTAGCAAACTTCCATGAAGTCCACTCTCTGCATGCTGCGATTGCATGTACTATGATTGCATTGACCCCTCATTCTGTTGAGCGTAGGGTTAGTCACGTGGATAGGATGATCCGGGATTTTCATCCTTTCACAAGTGTCTCCCATCCACCCACACTGGAGGTTTACACCATGCCCAACTATCACGCCCTTACTACACAGCGCCTGACGGGAGCTGTACAGATTTCCCGTCCCGCTCCGCCCAAATCCATCACTCTGGAATCGCCGGCCCTTGATGTGATGACCGATCTGCGCCACATTTATGCCGCTGTAATCGAGCCACAGGTGACCATGGAATCGGCCAACGCGTTCATGATACTGCGCGGGGTGCGCTCGCTGCTGGTGTTGAATCAGGATCGCGCCCTCGGCGGCATTATCACCGCATCCGATATTCTCGGCGAAAAGCCGCTGCGCTTCATTCAGGAGCGGGGGGTGAAACACAATGAGATCCTGGTCTCGGACATCATGACCCCGCTCGAGCACATGGAAGCGATTCCAATCGGCGAAGTAGAGCATGCCAAGGTCGGCCATGTGATCGCCAGCCTGCGTGAGAGCGGGCGGCAGCACACCCTGGTGATAGAAAATAATGCCGCAGGCAAGCCGGTGGTGTGCGGCATTTTTTCGTCGACGCAAATCGAGAAGCAACTGGGTGCAGCAATTCCATCCACCGAAGTTGCTAAGACTTTTGCCGAAATTGAAGCGGCGGTGATCGCACATTAGATCGCGCATTAACGCGGCCGCCGGCACAGCAGCAGATGCACCGAACGCAGTTCGCGCGGATAACGCAGATCGATCGGATAGCGCTCCAGACCTTCGACTGTCTCGCCGATGTTTTCCCCGCCGATCGCGGAAGCCACCACCGATTGAACGTCGGCGATGTTCATACCGAAGCGCGCCACCGCATCCCGGTCTATCCGCACATCGCTGAGTGACTTTCAGTCTTGTCTATTCGGTTATCGCTTAACATGTGCGCTCCGTTCCCAATGCGCGAATCAACTGTGTTTGCTTGAAGTTCCATTGATTCTCAGTCCTTCGTTGCGTGACGGTAGCAGATGACTTTTCTCAGCTCCAGGACGATCAGCGGAATGAATCCAATCCCGATCCATGCCACGCACTGGCTTAACGTAATCGGCTCGATCTGAAACAGCATTTGTAACATTGGGACATGGTGTATCGCCAACTGCAAGGCGAAGCTTACTGCCACAACCAGAAACAACCGTATATTCGAAAACATACTTATTTCCCAAATGGCACGCTGCTCGCTCCGGGCACCGAAGGCGCGCAGCAGCCCTGCGATCACCAGGGCGGTAAAAGCGGCATCGCGAGCTTGTTCAAGACTGCTGCCGATTATGTAGAATTCATAGGCAAACACGCCGAGCGTGACGCCGGCGGCCAGCAGGCCGGTAAACAGGGTCAGCTTGATTAAATCCCGGTTGAGTAGCGCCGCTTGGGAATGCCGAGGCGGGCGATTCAATACGTCGTGATCAATCGGATCAGTCGCCAGAGCGAGCGCTGCAAAGCCGTCTGTTACCAGGTTGATCCACAAAAGATGCAGCGGTAATAGCGGTAGTGGCCAGCCCAGTAGGACCGCGATCAGCATCACGATCAATTCGCCGGTACTGCTACCCAGCAGATAGGCCAAGGTTTTGGTAATGTTGTCATAAATGCCCCGTCCTTCTTCTACGGCAGCGACAATGGAGGCGAAGTTGTCATCCGTGATAATGATATCCGCGGCCTCCTTGGTCACCTCGGTGCCGGTAATACCCATGGCGATACCGATGGATGCCTCTTTGATCGCAGGAGCATCATTAACCCCATCCCCGGTCATCGCCACTACTGCGCCCCGCGCCTTCCATGCGCGGACAATGCGGAGCTTATGCTCGGCAGTGACGCGCGCATAAACCGAAACCTGTGATACACGTTCCTTCAGCGTTTCGTCGTCCAAGCGGTCAAGCTCGGCTCCTACGAGAACTTCGTCGCCCTTGCCCAGAATGCCCAATTCATGGCCTATTGCCCGTGCAGTGTCTGGATGATCGCCAGTGATCATCACGGTTTTGATGCCGGCCCGTATGCACTTGACCACAGCTTCCTTTGCCTCGGCGCGAGGTGGGTCCTGTAAGCCTACGAGCCCCAAAAGGGTGAGCTCCTTCTCGATCTCGGTATCGCTTACAACCATGCCTTCTTCGAAACTGAAGCCGCCCAAGGGGCGCTCAGCGATGGCAAGTACGCGCAGTGCATCGTTCGCCAGTAAGGCATTGGCTTGGAGCAGCCGGGTGCGGTCGCTTTCAGTCAGTTCCCTCACTCCCTGGTCAGTACGGATCAGGGTGCAACGGCTGAGAATAACTTCGGGTGCACCCTTGATGAATGCCCAGGGATGTTTTTCCTGCCGGCGAATAACGGTCATGCGTTTGCGGTCGGAGTCAAAAGGCACAGTAGCCAGGCGCGGCATTTCAGCCTCGATGGCCCCACGGGTAATACCGCCTTTGGCGGCGGCCACCAGCAGCGCTCCTTCGGTGGGATCGCCCACTACCACAGGCCGGTCATTTATGAGTGTTAACTCGGCATCGTTGCAGGCGGCCGACGCATGCAGTAAGGCGAAGAGTGAGGGGCTTTTCGCCGTCGGGCTTTCTACATTGCCGACAAAGAATATGCCTTCCGTGGAATAACCCTCGCCGCTGACACGGTACAAACTCTCCGCCGTAATCAACTTACGCGCAGTCATCTCACCCATTGTCAGCGTACCGGTCTTGTCCGTACAGATGACCTGAGCACGGCCTAGCGTTTCGACCGAGGCCAAGTGCCGCACCAATGCATTTCGCTGCACCATGCGATGCACACCCAAAGCGAGCGCGATCGTCACCACCGCCGGCAGCCCTTCGGGAATGGCAGCCACCGCAAGACTTACCGTGCTCAGGAAAAGTTCAAACGGCGCAATTCCACGCAATAATCCTAAACCAAAAATCAGTGTGACAATGCCGAAACAGGCCAGCAACAACAGGCGCCCTGCTCGGTCAAGCTGGTGTTGCAACGGGGTTTCTCCGCTTTCAGCGGTTTCCAGAAGTTTGGCGATATGACCGAGTTCCGTCTCCATCCCGGTATTAACCACCAAGGCACGGCCGGAACCTCCTGTCACGCTAGTGCCGAGGAAGACCATATTTTTCCGCTCCGCCAGAGGTGTTTCCTGGGGCAAGCTGCCGGTGAATTTGCCTACGGCTTGCGATTCACCGGTGAGCGGTGCTTCGTTGACGCGAAGAACAGATGTCTGGATCAGGCAAGAGTCCGCAGCGACCAGATCCCCTCCTTCCAGCAACAGGATGTCTCCCGGAACGATTTCAGTCGCGGCAACCACCGCGCTGCGGCCACCGCGCACCACGCGACAATGAGGCGCTGTCAGATCGGCTAATGCGGCGGCGGCCTTCTCGGCACGATACTCTTGAATGAAACCGATCACCGCATTCAGGATTACGATAGCAATGATAGCGATGCCGTCTATGGTTTCGCCCAGTACTGCGGAAACAGCCGCTGCGCCAATCAGCACCCAAATAACGAGACTTTTAAACTGGCTTGCAAAAATGACCAAGGCCGAAAATCGTTTGCCCTTGCGTAGTTTGTTTTGCCCATACCGGACGAGCCGGATAGCCACTTCCTCATCGGCAAGCCCCTGCTCCACATCGGTCGCAAGAAGGCTTGCTGCTTCGGGAATCGACTGGTTATGCCATGCGTTCATGCTGGTATTGCGCCCATGAATATTATTTCAGTCTGTTTTTTTGACCCGGCCCGTACCTGAAATAACAAAAGGATCATTTTCTGCTCGTTAATCACGCGCCTTTTTCCAGGCAGTTCCTTATGCCTTTTCCGCTTTAAGCGAGCGCCGGATCGGGATTTCCTTAACCAGCGCGTAGACGGCCGGGAACACGATCAGCGTCAGCACGGTGGCGGAGAGCATGCCGCCCACCATTGGCGTGGCAATGCGCCTTATCACTTCGGAGCCCGTTCCGCTACTAAACATGACCGGAAGCAGGCCCAAGACGCTTCCGGCAACGGTCATCATCACCGGGCGTATACGGGACACCGCGCCCTGCGCCACTGCGATGTGAAGATCCGCGACGGTGACCTTCTCGCCGGCAGCTTTGCGTTTTGTAGTGACGGCCGCGAGCGTCTGATCTAAGTAGACCAGCATCACCATTCCGGTCTCGGCCGCAATGCCGATGAGGCCGATAAAGCCGATCGCCACCGCAATGCTCAGGTTGTAGTCGAGCAGATACATCAGCCAGATGCCACCAACCATGGAGAAGGGCACCGAAAGCATCACCACGAGCGTCTCGGTAACACGATTGAAGCTCAGATACAGAAGAGCGAATATGATTAGGAGCGTAATTGGCACCACCACTTTCAGTTTCTCGATCGCGCGTTCCATGTATTCGAACTGGCCGCTCCACGTGGCGTAATACCCAGGCGGGAACTGCACCTGCTCGCGCACCGCTTTCTGCCCGGCCGCAACGTAGCTGCCAATGTCACGACCGCGAATATCGACAAAAATGTATGCGGACAGGAGCGCATTCTCGGTACGGATACTCGGCGGACCCCTGACAAGCTTGATCCGTGCAAGCTGGCCGAGCGGAATCATCGTTGCCCCCATGGTCGGCACCAGCACCTGGGTGGCAATCGCCTGCGGGTCGCTGCGCAGCTCGCGTGGATAACGTACGCTAACACCATAGCGCTCACGCCCCTCCACCGTGGTCGTCACCATTTCCCCGCCAAGCGCCGCCGAGATCACGTCCAGCAGGTCGCCGACAGCCAACCCATAGCGGGCGAGCTCAATGCGGTCGGGTTCGATATCGAGGTAGTAACCGCCGGTGGTGCGTTCTGCGTAGGCGCTGCTGGTTCCCGGCACCGTTTTCACGATGGTCTCGATTTGCTTGGCGAGGTTTTCTATCTCGCCCAGATCCTTACCGAACACCTTGATGCCGACCGGCGTGCGAATGCCGGTGGCGAGCATATCGATCCTGTTCTTGATCGGCATGGTCCAGGAATTGCTGACTCCCGGCATCTGAAGCGCCTGGTCCAGTTCAGCAATCAACTTGTCGACGGTCATGCCGGGGCGCCATTCATTTTCCGGTTTCAGGTTGATGACCGTTTCAGCCATCTCCAGCGGCGCCGGGTCGGTGGCGGTATTGGCGCGCCCGGCCTTGCCTAACACCGATGCTACTTCAGGGAAGCCCTTGATGATCTTGTCTTGGGTTTGCAGGATTTCCGCGGCCTTGGTGACGGAAACAGCCGGCAGCGTTATTGGCATGTAAAGCAGCGTGCCTTCGTTCAACGTCGGCATGAATTCCGTTCCCAGCTTGAGCGCCGGATAGGCACTAACCCCCAGCACCGCGAGCGCCGCCGCGATGACGAGCTTTTTCCACTGCATCACCCAGGCGATCACCGGCCGGTAGCTCCAGATCATGAATCGGCTAAGCGGACTGTCCTGTTCACTCGGAATACGGCCACGAATCAGAAGCAGTATCAGCACCGGGACCAGCGTAATCGAAAGCAACGCAGCGCCGGCCATGGCGAAAGTCTTGGTATAAGCGAGTGGATGGAACATGCGTCCTTCCTGCGCTTCGAGGACGAATACCGGCAGGAACGACACCGTGATGATCAGCAGGCTGAAGAACAACGACGGGCCAATTTCCTTGCACGCTGCGATGACAGCGTCCGTGCGTGACTCGCCGGGAGCGAGACGCTCGAGATGCTTGTGCGCGTTCTCGGTCATGACGATCGCCGCATCGGTCATCTCGGCGATCGCGAGCGCGATGCCACAGAGACTCATGATGTTGGAATTGATGCCGAGGAATCGCATTGCGATGAAGGCGATCAGCACGCCAATTGGAAGCATGATGATCGCCACCAGCGCACTGCGCACATGCATGAGGAAAATCATGCACACCAGTGCGATGATGATGCCCTGCTCCATGAATGTTTCGCTCAGTGTCGCGATGGCACGGTGGATCAGTTCGGCGCGATTATAGACCGGCTGAATCGTAACGCCTTCCGGCAAACCGGATGCGATCTCGCCGATTTTTGTTTCGATGTTGTGGATGGCGTCGAGGGCGTTCTGGCCATGCCGCGCCACCACAATGCCCGAAACGACCTCGCCTTCGCCGTCAAGTTCGGCGATGCCGCGGCGTTCGTCGGGAATCAGTTCGACGCGGGCAATATCGCGCAGCAATACCGGCATGCCGACGTGCGCTTTGACGACGAGATTCTCCAGGTCATCGATGCCGCGCAGATAGCCCCTGCCGCGCACCACGTATTCGGTCTCCGCCATCTCGATGACGCGTCCGCCGACGTCGCGGTTGCTGGCGGCGATAACTTCGGACACCGTCTTGAGCGGTATGCCGTAGGCCTGCAGGCGCCGCGGATCCACGGTGACCTGGTAGGTCTTCACAAATCCGCCCACGCTGGCCACTTCCGACACGCCATGCGCCGCGATTAACTGATAACGCAAGAACCAGTCCTGGATGGTACGCAATTCGTCGAGTGTGCGATTCCTGGCGGTTACAACATATTGGTAAACCCACCCTACGCCGGTTGCGTCCGGGCCGAGCGAAGGCCTGACATTCCTCGGCAGCCGGTTCGCCGCGAAGCTGAGGTATTCCAGCACCCGCGAGCGCGCCCAGTAGATGTCGGTGCCATCCTCGAAGATGACGTACACAAACGATACGCCAAAATTGGAGATGCCGCGCACTACCTTGGATTTCGGCACACTCAGCATGGCGGTGGTGAGCGGATAGGTGACCTGGTCCTCGACCACCTGCGGCGCCTGCCCGGGATATTCCGTATAGATGATGACTTGGACGTCGGACAGATCCGGAATCGCGTCGATCGGCGTCTTCCACACCGCATACACGCCCCAGGCCACGACGAAAAATGTTCCAAGCAGCACCAGGAAGACGTGCCGCACCGACCATTCGATGATCTTATTGAGCATGTCAGTGTCCTCCGTGATCGCTGGCAGCAGGGCTGGCGCTAACTGGTTGGATGCGCACAATGACGTACTCGCCGGCCGACTCCTCGATTATGTCGAAAGCGATTCTCTGACCGGGTTTCAACGTCCGCAGCAATGCCGGGTCAAGAACCCGGAAATCCATGATCATCGCGGGCCACTGGAGGCTGGCGATCGGGCCATGGGCAAGCGTTACCGTCGCATGAGCGAAATCAATGGCTTCAATGCTGCCCTCGCCGCGATGATTCGCGAGCGCGGGTGCCGCGGCAGACGTGTCAGGCTTGATCTGCTCCTTCTCACCCGGCTTGGAACCGTGGACGCTGTGGCCGAAGCCGCTCAGTGCCGCCTTGAAGTTGCTCTCCGCATCGATCAGAAAATTCGCTTTGACCACGACCGCTTCCCCAGCCTTCAGCCCCCCCAACACTTCAGCGTAGCCATCGGCGTGCAGACCGAGTTTTACCGTCCGCGGCTCGAATTGGCCTTCGCCGAGATCAACTAGTACCAGCCGCCGCGTGCCACTATCGAGCACCGCCGAATCGGGCACGGCGAGCACTTTGTCTTTGCTGTGGAACGAAGCGAACTCCACTCGCGCATACATGGCAGGCTTGAGCAGGCCCTCGGGATTGGGCAGCTTAATGCGCACGATGGCGGTGCGGGTCTCCGGGGTCACCTTGGGGTAAATAAACGCTACCTCGCCGTTGAATACCTTGTCCGGATACGCGTCCACCCTGATCGTAGCCATCTGGCCCTGATGCACCATGCCGAGGTCCTGTTCGAACACGTCTGCCAGTATCCACACGCTGGATAGGTCGGCGATCTGGTACAACACCTCTCCGGGTATGAAACGCTTTCCCTCAATTGAAGGTTTTTCCAACACCACGCCGTTTGCCTTGGAACGGAAGGTGATGTACTGCCTGACCTTACCTTCCCGCTGCAGACGCTGTAGCTCTATCTCCGATATGTCCCAGTTGCGCAACCTCTGCAAAGCGCTTTCGACCAGCCGCTGCATTTCGGCGCGGACATCCGGGCTGCCGTCAGAGACCATCTGCACCCCTCTTGTGGCGATGAGATATTCCTGCTGCGCCGTGATCAGCTCGGGGCTGTACACGTCCATCAGCGCATCGCCTTCTCTTACCGCCTGGCCGGTGGTGTTAACGTAAAGTTGCTGGATCCAGCCCTCGAACTTGGGCGTAACTGTATACAACCGGCGCTCGTCCGCCTGTACCGTCGCCACTGCCCTCACGGTGCGAGTGAGTTCACGCAGCGCGACGGCTTCGGTCCTCACTCCCAGTTTTTGTATTTTTTCGACGCTGATCTTTACTACCAAATCGCTGGATGCGGGTTCTTCGCCGTCATAAACCGGGAGGTAGTCCATGCCCATCGAGTCTTTCTTCGGCACCGGCGAGGTATCAGGGTGTCCCATCGGGTTACGGTAGTAGAGAATCTTGCCCTTGGACGTGACCGCCCCGGGCGAATCAGCTGCAGGAGTTACGGATTTGGCATTACCCCACCAATACCCTGCGGCAAGAGCAGCCGCGACCAGGGCGGCAACAACTATCAATTTGGCGATAGATTTCACATGAGGCTCCATTGATGTGGGCATGCGAGTTAGTTGGGTGATTTGCCGGTGAGCAGATCGATTTCCGCCAGCGCCTTATTGTGGCTGGCCATGGCTGTCACCAGGCTGATTTCGTAGTTGAACACTGTCATCTGGCTGTCGAGCAGCGTCAGAAAATCGACCCGATTGACCCTATATGCGGCTAGTGCCGACTCAACCGTAAGCCGCGCTTGCGGCAGGATGGCGGTCTGGTACAACTCTGCCGATTTGAAACTTTGTTCGACCGTCGCCACCTGCTGGCGTAAATTGGCGGTTATCTCATTGCGCTGCGCCTGGTATAGGTTCTGGGCCTGATCGCGCAGCGCCAGGGCCTCTGCTAAGCGCGGTGCGAGCTTGTTTTCCCGCCATACCGGCAGATTGATCGCCATGGTCATGGTCACCATGTCGGAGCGCCTAGCGCCGTCCAGCATGTTGTCGCGCTGGCCGTATGACATGCGTACGTCGAGGTCGGGATAATAATTTTTGCGCGCCAGTTCCGCCGCTTTCTCGTTGCGCGCAATGAGACTTTGCAGTGCCAGCAATTGCGGGCGCTGCGTCAGGGCGGTTTCGCGCAACGATTCCAGGTTCAGGATTTCTTCGCTCAATTGCGGCGGCGCCGGTATTGGCGCTGCAATATTTGCGTTGCGGCCAAGCGTGCGAATGAGCTCGGCTTCGATTGTCGGCCGCTCGCGCGCGAGTCTGAGCAGTTCGTCCACCATTCTGGATACCTGCGTCTGCGCTTTCAATACGTCGGCTTGGCTTCCTTGTCCTACCTCATAGCGTCCCTCGGCAATCCGCAGAAACCGCTCGAGGATCAGCTTGTTTTTCTCGACCAGTTTGGTTATTTCGAGCGTAAGGCCCAGATCGAAATAGGCGGTTTTGATGCCGCGCACGATGCGGTTCACGGTTTCCTGGTAACCGTAACCAACCGCTTCCGCATCCTTGGCGGCAACGTCTTGGCGCAGACCACGTCTACCCGGGAATGGCAGGCGCTGGGACAGACCAATCATTTTCATCGTCATGTCCTCGCGGTTGAAGGGCGACGATGCCAAGGGCGCGTTGATCACCCCCGCTTCGAGTATCGGATCATCGAGCGCTCCCGCAGGCGATATTCTGTGGCGGGCGGCTTCACGTTCCTGTAGAGCAGCCTGAATTTCCGGATTGTTCTCCAGGGCTTCCGCAATCAGGGCGGTCAGGGGAGAGGAGCCCTTAACATTTGCTGTTGCAGAGGCTGCCGGGGGTACTGTCTGGGTACTCGCTACCGTGCGTGCGCTACTTGAAACTTCCGCCTGTGCAGTTGCCGGAAGCATGACACCGGCAAGCAATGCCGCAATGATTCTGCTTCTGATCATTGTGGATACTTTGCTGGAGCCTATTGATTTGGCGTCTCTGGATATCATCGTGTTTCTGCAGGAATTCATCTCGAGTAAGCTCCCTCGGGCATGGGCATCGCCCAAAGACTCGATGGCAGCCTTGCGTGTTTCCTTCGGCGGCGTGTCAGGTTTCTGACTGCCGGCCGGTTGCAATGCAAAAGAGAGTGGGATAGTCATCCTGACCTCCTTAAAAAAATCATGTAACGGCAGAAACATTGGTTTAGCAATATGCCGAATAGCAGGTTACGCTCTGCGACCTGACCCGCTTTACGCAAAGGTGTTTCCTTAAAGCGCGGGATTAAATACAAATCAGGTGAGTGTTTGCCGATGTTACAGGCGGATTTCTAGTGTCTGGAGATTAGACGAGAGGTGGGCGTTGCAGTTGTTCAAGAACAAACGAGGTGAAATGGGAGTTAAATGATAGGGCGTAGGAAGAGCCACCGGTGGGAATTGCTGTGGAGGATGCGGATAAAATCGTGGTGCTGCATGTATTGCAAGGGGTACCGTCGCACGGCAGGTTGGATGTCACATTATCCGTAGTGCTGTCCATTGATTGCTTGTGGCAGGCGTCATGCTGGTGATCACCGGCAATGGTGGTGACTGGAGGAGCATCAAGATTGACGCCGATATCTTTCACCTGCACACACAGCGGCATGACGGCAGCGATCACCCCTTGCAGCGGCAGCCACAGCATGATTAAAACCAGTATAAGTTTGCGTCCTGACAGCATCATTGTTTTAGTATAAACAATTTTTTCAGTTTGGTGCAAGTCATCGGTACGATTGGTTTTTCCATCATTTGATTCCATCCCTCGCGCAACATTCACTACCGGGCAGTACGCGGCTGCCCGCAGATATGGATTTATAGAGGTGCTCATTTGTGTTCATTTGCACCGCGTATGCATACGTTACGGAGTCGTCATCACGCTGGATGTCTGGCACCAGATTCTTCCGGCTTGGCGATCATGTCCTCGAATTTAAGCCACTCGCTATGGAATTAACTTTGCAAATCACCGGCGTCAAAAAAGCAGAGCACGGAGTGAGTGGTATTTTTTATCATCCAAACACATGCCTTGTTAACGAAACAATCGACCAAACAGCCACAAGGACAAGCCATTCATAAAATGAATTAATTATCCGGACTAACCGGAAAGGAAGATTTATAAAGCGTGAGCTACTTGGCTTCTGCAGCCATTTTCCGATGAGAGGCGGCCATATTCATGTTTGCCTCCGCAGCCTGCTCATACAAGTGTATCAAGCCTCGACAATGCGTCTCCATATCTAGACCTTGTCTACCATAATACTGTCTTTCTGCCTCATATTGTTCAAGCATTTTTTTGTGCTCTTGCAATTTTGCCTGCATCCTTTTGGCTTCGTCTTCATAGTGCTTGGCCAATGCCTCGTGATCGGCGCTGGTTTTAGCGCTCCGGACAGCCTGGGTCATGTCCATCGGATGGGGAAGTTGCGCGCAGGAAGCCAGTAAACCGAGAATGGCCAAGACTGCGACGAATGTTCTTGTCTGCATGGTGAGTCTCCTTAAAATGTCAGGTGAACGTCAAGTGAGCAAAAGAAAGCAGCGGTTTGCGCTGGTAATTCACATTCACGGCCTCAGCCGGTGCAGTGGGATAGCCTGTAACAGGGTTTATCATAGATCAAACAGGCAAAAAGTCCATTAATTTGTCATTGAAAAAGCCAGCGAACGAACAGCGACAAGCTCGCCAACATCCTTGGCTGCGGTTGCCGCAGCAGAAATGGTTTGGTTCTGATTCCAATCGAACAGCGCGGCGGCGGGTATTCCCGGACATGCATAGGCGGAGACGGCCAGCCGTAAGAACAGCAGCGTACCAATCAACACACGACAAACCTGTTTGCTTGAAGGAACGACACATGACCATGTTTCCATCCATGCGAATCTCCAAAAACTCAAACCGAATCAGGGGTGAATGTCAAAGCGACAGTGATTTGAAACAGACTGCCCGGCTGCGATAAGGTTTTAGTTTTGCCTGCGCTGGTTTATCATGCGTGGTTATACGTTGAAGGAATGTCGCTATGGCAGGGCTGAACAAAGACACTCCCAAAGCCACTGAAATAAAACTGCAACGGCAATCCAGGTTATTGCATATCTCTTTTGCGGATGGCAAAACCTTCCTGATTCCGTGTGAATTTCTGCGGGTCTATTCGCCTTCGGCGGAAGTGCGCGGACACAGTCCCGGACAGGAAGTGCTGCAAACCGGCAAGAAAGACGTGAATATCGACCACATCGAGCCGGTGGGCAATTATGCGATTCAACTGAATTTTTCCGATGGCCACAACACTGGCCTGTATTCGTGGGATCTGCTCTACGACTACGGCCTGCATCAGGATGAAATGTGGCAACATTACCTGCAGCGGATGGAACAGGCAGGTGCGAGCCGTGAACCTTAAAAACTGAATATTCATGACCAAAACTACTCATTTCGGCTTCAATACCGTTCCCGAAACAGAAAAAGCCCGCAAGGTGGCGGGGGTATTCGACTCGGTAGCCGAGCGCTACAACCTGATGAACGACCTCATGTCGGCAGGCATGCATCGTTGGTGGAAACGATTCGCCGTGGAAGCCAGCGGGGTCAAAGCGGGTGGTCGGGTGCTCGACATTGCCGGTGGCACCGCTGATTTGAGCGCACGCTTCATCGAACAGGTCGGTGCGAGTGGCGAAGTCTGGCTCACCGACATCAATAATTCCATGCTCACGATCGGCCGCGACCGACTGCTGGATGAAGGCAGGGCAGCATCGGTGGCGCAATGCGATGCGGAAAAACTGCCTTTCCCCGCCGATTATTTCGATTGCGTGAGCGTGGCTTTCGGTCTCAGGAACATGACCCACAAGGATGCGGCGCTGAAGGAAATGCTGCGGGTGCTGCGCCCCGGCGGCTGTGTCCTGGTGCTGGAATTTTCCAAGGTATGGAAACCGCTGCAACCCGTTTATGACACCTACTCATTCAAGGTACTGCCGGCGATGGGCAAGCTCATTGCCAAGGACGAGAACAGCTACCGCTATCTGGCCGAATCCATCCGCGTGCATCCGTCGCAGGAAGAATTGAAACAGTTGATGCAGCAGGCCGGTTTCGAGCGGGTGGAATATTTCAATCTGGCTGCCGGCGTGGTTGCGCTACACCGCGGTTACAAATTTTAGAGAATCCCGAAGACGATTCCAGGAGGCGGTCGCCACCTGCCCGCTGGCACCCGTGAGTATGGTCAGCGCCATCACGCGGTAAACCACACTGCGCGGAGCCTTCACGTTGACGGCAGGATCAAGCAGCCCCGGCGCAACCGCAACACGCTGCAGGGTTTCACCGGCCAGCAGGATCGGCCACATGCATGCCAGCCGCTGGCGGATTTCCGAAGACGGAATCGCCATGGTGTAACTCCATCCCTGCTCCAGATGTTCCAGCGCCAGCGCGATGAGCCGATGCAACACCGGTCTGAATTTTTCCAGACTGTTCGCGTGCAGCAGATCGGCAGGCTGCAGCCCGGCTTCCTGCAGCAGTGATTGCGGCACATAGCAGCGGCCGTGATGCAGGTCGCGTGCGATATCCTTGACGATGTTGGTGAGCTGCAAGCCCTTGCCGAAACGCACGCCGACGGCCGACATCTGCGCAATATCCCACTGTACCATCGCCGGCCGGTGCGCACACACCATCCGCGTCCAGAATTCTCCAACGCAACCCGCAACATAGTAAGTGTACTGATCCAGCTCCTCCAGCGTGGCCAATGCCGTGAGATCCGCGGCTGATTCGCCGGGAAAGCGGGTCAGGTCCATTTCCATCCCCCTGGGCAGCACTTCCATCAACCACTGGATGCGTTCCCGATCGCCGGGAGAATACTGCTCGTACAATTTCAGGCAATCCCCCAGTCGCTGCAGCAGCACGTGTTCGGCGGAATCCTTCTGGTGAGGGAGAAGCGCGGCCTGAATTTCCCGGATGGCATCCCATTGAATCTCGCCGCCCTTGAACTGCGCCCGGAACTGGTTCAGATACTCCAGCCGCCGGGAACGGCTGATCAGATCGGTATCGGCGATGGTGTCGGCCGCGCGCGCAAACAGATATGACAATCCCATCTGGTCGCGCACGCCTGCCGGCAGCACGTTGAGCGTGAGATAAAACGAACGGGAGACCTGCTTGAGGATGCCGTGAAGAAGTTCGTGTGTGGCGGGATCGGTATTCAAGGATGAGAAATTCCACAGCCGCTTTTCAATCGGGACGGGCGAACATTACATCCTGCCGCTCTTGCTGGTCAAGAATTGTCGGATCGCTGGGTCTGCTGCCGTCTGGTAGAATACGTCTCCCATAAATCGCCACAAGCCACGCCGATCGCGCCCGTACCCTCCACGCATAATAATCATGGAAATAGAATTCACACTGGATGGTCAGACGGTACGCTGTCCGCAAGGGTTCACTGTTACTGGCGCCCTGTTCCATCTCGGCCACCGCAGTGTGCGGGTAACAGCACGCACTGCTGCCCCGCGCTCGCTGTTCTGCGGTATCGGCGTTTGCTGCGATTGCCTGATGCAGATTGACGGACGGGAAAGTGTCCGCGCCTGCACCACGCTGGTGCAACCTGGCATGCGCGTCGTTTCCGGGCAAGGGGCTGCGGCAGTTGTCGCAAACCAGGCATGAGTCACTCTGCCATTGTGATCATCGGCGGCGGTCCCGCCGGCATGAGTGCTGCTGTTGCTGCTGCAACGCAAGGTCTCAGTTGCACCATCATCGATGAGGGTTTCGCTCTGGGCGGCCAGATCTACCGCAAACCGACCAACCCGGAACGCGCACCGGCACCGCATCCGCGCGGAGAGCAACTGCGCGCCGAAGTAGCGAAGCTCGCACAGCAGATCCAAGTACGCAACGGTGACAACGTCTGGGGCATCTTCGATGAACTGCGCGTTGCTGTCACCTCCCCTGACCAACACACCGAACTGCTCCAGCCACAGGCGGTCATCCTCGCCCCCGGCGCTCACGAACTGGTGCCACCTTTCCCGGGCTGGACATTACCCGGGGTAATGACGCCGGGCGCAGCGCAGACACTCATAAAAACCATGGGAGTCGCTCCCGGCAAGCGGGTGCTGCTCGCCGGCACCGGCCCGTTCCTGCTCGCGGTAGCGTGTCAACTGGTCGATACGGGGGTACACGTGGTCGCGGTACTGGAAGCATCATCGCGTCCGGCCTGGCTCAGCCTGCCGCTGCATGGATTCCGCACCCCGAAAATCCTCGCCGAAGGACTCGCTTATCTCAACAAGCTTGACCGCGCCCACGTCCCGGTGCGCTATGGCCGTATCGTCGTCGCTGCCCAAGGCGAGACTGAACTCAATGCAGTCGAGCACGCCCCCGTCGATGCGGAATGGTTTCCCGACAACAACCGCATCGAAACCGAGCAAGTGGATACGCTGCTGGTGGGCTACGGTTTTGTGCCGCGCGTCCAGTTGGCACAAATGGCCGGATGCAATCTCGAATTGCGTCCCGACGTCGGCGGCTGGATTCCGGTACGCGACCGCAATCTCGCGACCAGCGTTGCCGGTATTTTTGCTGCAGGTGACGGTGCCGGTGTTGCCGGTTCCCTGGTCGCAGCGCTCGAAGGACAGCTTGCGGGAATGGCTGCTGCCCGGTTTCTCGGCGCAATCGACGAGGCAACGTTTACCGCCGCACGCGATCCGATCGAGCAAGAACTCGTCCGTCTGAAGCCTCTGCGGCGCGCACTCGACAAAATCTCGGCGCTGCAGCCGGGCCTCATGTCGCTGGTGCGCGACGACACCATCGTTTGCCGCTGCGAAGAAGTGACCTGGCGCGAGGCACGCGCGGCAGTGGACGCCGGATCAACCACCTACCGCAGCCTCAAGATGACTTCACGCGCCGGCATGGGCGCCTGCCAGGGACGTTTCTGCTGGCCATTCCTGTCACGTCTGGTCGCGGCGGAAGCAAAATGTTCGCTGGCGGATATCGGCCCGCCGAGCGCACGCCCCCCGCTGGGGCCGATCACACTTGGGGCGCTTGCCCCGCAAGCACAGGATAAATAATGCCGATGACCAGCACTGCGGATGTGGTTGTCATTGGCGGCGGCGTGATCGGCGCGAGCGTCGCCTTTGCGCTGGCCCGGCGCGGCGCCTCGGTCACACTGCTCGATGCCTCAACTCCCGGTCGCGCGACCTCGGCCTCGGCTGGCGGACTCTGGTCACTGGGTGAATCGCTGGGCCTCGGCTGCGGCGTGATCCTGCACACCGCACAACAGGGTGCCGGCGACGGACCAGCACCATTGCCACGCACGTTCATGGATTTTCTGTGGACAAGCAATCTGCGCTTCCCATCGCTCGCGGCCGAACTGCGGACACTTTGCGGAATCGATATCGAAGCCGAATCGGCAACCGGACTGTTGTACCTGGTCTATGACGAGGAACAGGAGCGTCATGCCAGCCGCATTGTCGAATGGGCTGGCAGCGATCACGGATCGGTAGAGAAATGGACGCCACAACACATCCGCGACAGAGATCCGTTGATTACTCACGACCTGCGCAGTGCAATTCATTTCCCCGGCGATAATCAGGTGAATCCGATGCTGCTGACCGAGGCACTCAAGCGCGGGGCCTGCGCAAAGGGCGCGCGCTTCATTGCCGAGGCACGCGTGCGCGCATTGCGCTGCAGCAACGGACGCGTTGTCGCGGTCGAATCGGACAAGGGCACCATTGCGTGCGGCGCAGTAGTCAATGCGGCCGGTGCCTGGGGCGCTCAGATTGCCCGGCTCGCCAGCATCGAAATCCCGATCCATCCGGTGCGCGGACAAATCATCTGTACTGAAGCGCTGCAGCCAGGGACGCTGCGGTCTAACCTGAGCACGCGCGACTGCTATATCCTGCAGAAAGCACACGGCGAGGTCATTATCGGCAGCACCACGGAATACTGTGATTTCAATACCGGAGTCCGCTACGAGGACATGTGCAGCCTGGCAGCCGGTGCGATCCGTGCCGTACCCGCTTTGCGCAATGTGACGCTGAAGCGCGCATGGGCGGGACTTCGTCCCGGCACGCCCGATGAACTGCCTATCCTCGGACCCGCTGCGGAACTTGAGAATTTCTTCCACGCCACCGGCGGCTTCCGCACCGGGATCGTGGCAGCGCCGCTCACCGGCGAAGTGGTCGCGGCGAGCGTGCTGGGACAGACACCAGAATTTCCGATTGAACCATTCCTGGCACACCGGTTCCAATTCCTTACGGCATAAACAAGGCAAGCTGGTGCAGACTCTCCAAATTTACGTTTGACTGGGACGCCGCCGCCGAGGATACTTCGAGCCGTGCAGTTGGATTTTCTGTCTTTCTTCTTACCGGGGGAACGAGAGACACGGATTCATGAGAGGGGAAATTGAAGTGGTCTGGTTACAGAAATACCTGCATATTCTGGCTATGCTGCTAGCTTTATGCTGTGTTCCAGCAAGCACGTGGGCTCACTCGGGAGGAGATCATCCTCTCATCAACGCGGCCGGGAGGGGCGATCTTTCCCAGGTCAAGGCACTGCTCGCAGCCAAGGCCAATGTAAACGACGATGCGGGCCGTGGCATCACCGCGCTGATGGTAGCGTCGCAAAATGGTCACCGCGAGATAGTGCAAGCGCTGCTCACAGCCAAGGCCAATGTAAACATCAAGACCCGCAGGGGCGAAACGGCGTTGATGGTGGCGTCGCAGAATGGCCACGAGGAGGTGGTGCAACTGCTCAAGAAGGCGGGCGCAAGGTAGCATGAGGCGGGCTGCATAGCTTCTTGGTACAAGATACGCCAGATTCACTGGAGGCGTAATTTCGCCGCTGCTTCTGGTAAAATGGTGCCATGGCGCGCTGCTTCAGCCCGATGCGCTTTCGTTTTTATATTCAACAGCGCTTTATGAGGAGTATTTTCTTTGCATGAAATTCTGCAATACCTGAAACAACACGGTGAACGGCTCGACTCGGAGATCGCTAATGACACAGGCATCCCACTGGCGAAAGTACGCCTTGATGTGTCAAGCCTGACCGCCAGCGGCGAGCTGATCATGTGCCACTCGATCCGGTTTGAGAAAGGCAAGAAAAGCGAGGGTATGCTCTACCGGGTGGCGGGATATATTCCACCGCTATCCCCCGGCAGAAAACCAAAAGCATAGTGGCAACCCGGTAACAGGCTGTTCGCTCATGCCAGTTTCAACATGGGCGACAGTCGAAACACCCGTAGTGCAGAGATTGTCACTACGGGTACTTGTGCTTGACCAATAAACTACTTGGTCTTGCTGTTTGCCAGTACGTATTCCGCCAGACGATCCGCCGGCTCGCCTGTGATATTAGGGAAAGCGGCCATGGACATACTGCCTGTCTGCACTTTCTTGATAATGGCGTCTTTATTTGCCATCGCAGCGCTCAACAGCATCACGCTACCATCGGTATTTGGCTTATGGCATTTGGTGCAGTTCAGGTTGAACATGTCTTCCCCGCTGGCAGTTGCCGCCGGCGTGTAATTATCGGTCTTGGTGCAGCCAACCAAACCTACCACTGCAATAGCCGCTAATATTAAAGTTACTTGTTTCATTTTTACGCTCCAGTTCATTTCTCAAGAATACGAATTCGAAAGTTACTCTACAATCCACCGAGGGCGAACATTACATCCTGCCGATCCTGGTGGTCAAGGGTATTGTTATCATCAAATCGGCATTTCCGGATGGGAACCCGGAAAGTTTGACTACCTGGATGTCGACGATACTTTGCGAACCAGGGAATTGCGCTGAACGGGCAAGTACCGCATTATCACCAGGGGGCTATTCCGGCAAGTCAAGCTGTCCACCCAGGCCGATACTTTAATAGACTTTTCCAGGGCGGCGTCATGTGTGTCGCGAAACCCCGCGCAAATTAAGGCATTGACTTCTCTGACTGCTTTTCTGGACTGACCACCAGCACATCGCATGCAGTCTCGTAGAGTACATGCTTGGTAACGGAACCGAACAACGCCTCGTCCAGTTCAGTTTCCCCGCGCTTACCGATGACGATCAGGTCAGCGTCGAGAGACTGTGCTTTGTCCCGAATCACGGCGGGCGGGTAGCCCTGCTCGATGCTGGAAGTCACGCGGGTATCGCCAAGCGCACAGCCGGCGATAATTTCCTCCATAGCGTGATGGGTATCGTTCAGCATCTTGGCGCGGTATGATTCAATTGTTTTCTCGCTTAATTCGGCCTCCCACCACAATCTATCTCTGAACGGCATTTCAACTACGTGCAGTACCTGAATCGGTGTTTGCGGTGCAACTTTCAATGCCATATGCAGCGCCAGTCTGGAGGGCTGTGAGAAATCCACCGGCACCAGCACGCGTCTATATTGATCCATCGGTTCCTGTTTTACGATCAACAGCGGACGTTGCCCCTTAAGTAGCGTTTTGGACACGGTAGTGCCGAGAAAAAGCTCCTGAACAAAGTTTTCACCCTGATCGCCAATCACAATCAGGTCGGCGTGATGAGATTCCGCATAGCGATTGATCTCAACGTGGGCCCTGCCAATCGCAACGTGATGCTTGACGGCCATGCCACTCTTGGCCAATGCCTCCGCCAACCTTTGCAGCATTGAATTAATCCGGTTGTATAGCATCTGTTCCGTTTCCAATGGAGTATCGACCAACAAGTGCTTGAAGGCTTCGAGCGAAAGAGTTGGCAGCACATGCAATAAATGCAACTCCGCGCCATGCTCTACCGCCAGGCGTACGGCACGTTGTACCGCTCGATTAGCACGTGACGAAAAATCCGTGGTGGCGAGAATGCGTTGAATTTTTTCCATAGTTTATGTTCCTCATACCGCGTTGTTTTTTCAAAAAACCAGTCTTCCCCAAGCATGTTGCATCAATCTGGCTTTGTGTCCTCTACAATGACTTTTCCCAGGAAAATAACATTGGGTAGTCTCGCTCACAGTATTGCTAAAGATCCATCAGGGAGCAGACATGGAGATCTTGTGGCTGCAGCTCAGACTGCTTTCAAGCTGTCCTCGCTGACCACCAGTACGTCACAACTGGCATCCAGAATCACTTGCTTGGTTACACTGCCAAGCAGCATATCTTCCCACCCGGACTGTCCGTGTTTACCCATGACGATCAAATCGGGTTCAAGCACTTCCGCTTTTCCCCGGATTACAGCAGACGCAGGGCCGAATTCTACAATGCGGAACAATGGGCTGGCAGTGGCCCCCAAGGTGGAGATGAATTGCTGCATTGCCTGATCTGCCTGTGCCTGCACCTCGGCGCGATAGGCCTGAATCGTTTCATCGCTCGCGCCGGAAAAGCGCAGTTTGGCCTCGTACGGCACCTCGAACGCGTGCAGCACAGTGATATGCGCGCGCGGGGCGATGCGCAGGGCAAGCTCCAGCGCCCGCCGGGAAGGTTCAGAGAAATCGACCGGCACCAGTATCCGTTGATACGGCGCCTGCGGTTCACGCTTGACTATCAGAACCGGACGAGACAGTTTTCGCAGCACTTTCTCGGCAGTAGAACCAAGAAATAATTCGCGCACCAAACTGCCGCCGTGAGCCCCTAGCACCACCAGACCGGCATCAATGGCCTCGGCGTGACGTACGATCTCGCTGTGGGCGCGGCCAATTTCGATGACGGGCGTAACCGGAATGTGGTGCTTTTCGGCAAGCTCGTGCGCCAGTTTAGCGATCTGCTCCTTGGCCGAATCAATCAGCCGCCGCTCGGTCTGCTCGGGGGGCTGGGTGAGCAGGTGGAGCGATTCCAGCGCCAGGCTGCCGATGACATGCACCACGTCCAGCTCCACGCTGCCCAGTTCGTGCACCGGGGTGGCGGCTCCCAGGTTGGTGCCCGGCGCCATCACGGCGACGTGGCTAGCGTAGAGGATGTAGGTGCCGGCGCTGGCGGCATGCGCGCCGCTCGGCGCAACATAGGTCGCCACCGGCACTGGCGAAGCGAGGATCGCCTTGATGATCTGCCGCATCGAGGTATCGAGTCCCCCCAGCGTATCCATTTGCAGTATCACTAATTGTGCCCCCCCCCCCTCAGCGCCGCGCGCAAGGCCGCGCCCGACATAGTCCGCAGTCGTGGGGCCAATCGCCCCTTCGATCTTCAGTACCATCACTGGCGGAGAAGCCGCCATGAGCCAAGCGGGCACAGAAAACACCAGAGTTAGCACCAGCACCAACCGACACGCAACCTCGCCGATTCGCGTCCTCATGTCCCAAGAACCTGTCGGACTTGAAGAATCGAAGCGGGGAGAATTCGTTCTATTGCACCCACGACGTGCGCTCCTTTTGCAAAATAGCTCGTATCAGCATGCACGCGAGCTCGCTTCAACCGCGCAAGGTGGCAGTCTGCGCGGCGGGCGCTGTCAGGAATCCTGAATTGTCTGCTTCCGCCAAACTTACTGCCTTGACGGCTCGGACGGGCTAATGTGTCCTGCCAAGCATGGCAGCGATTTCCGCTTCAGCCGCAAGCCAGTCTTGGGTAGAATCGCCGCCGACAAAGCCGCGTTGCTCGGCACGATAATATGCCGCTTCCGCGATCAGGCGGTTATGCGCTTCAGGGGGAATGGCGGCGCCACTGCTGCCCGACATGGACTCCTGAGCAGCAGTGTGCACCTTTTCTTTTGCAGTGGCAGTGGTTTTAGCTTTAGGCATGACATGTTCTCCAATTGTAACGATTGTGGGATTGAAATTTTACAAACTTTTTTACTATAGCAGAAGAAATTTTCATCGTCGCCAAACACGCGCAACGCGCAACGGCGCGTGTGAATTGCACCCAAACCAGTGTGGCGCATAATGACGTACTCGCGTTCCTGAGCTTCCCCCGAAAATTCGCCAAGGGACATTACTACTGTGGGCTAACATATCACTGAAGGTCTCTCATGGGCGTAAACCCGGGGATCTCATGCGCTCGTACAATTGGGCAATTTTCTCCGCGAAGCGCTGTTCCATCACTGGTCGCTTCAGCTTCATGGTAGGAGTGATCAGGCCATTTTCGACGCTCCACGGTTCCAGCGTCAGATACACGGCACGCACCCGTGCATACCTGGGAAAGCCGCGCAGGGCAGCCTTGATCCTGGCTAAGGCGGCGGTCTGCGCGGCTGAATGCGCCAGCGATTCGGGTTCGTCCACTTTCAGGCCAAGACTGGCCGCGAGTTTCTCCCATTCGCGCCGGTTCAGCACCAGGAGCGCAGCCAGGCAGGGTCTGCCTTCGCCCACCACCATCGCCTGGTCGAACAGCGGTTCCTGAACGATAGCCATCTCCAGATCGGCGGGCGGGACTTTTTCCCCGCTGGATGTCACCAGAATTTCCTTGAGGCGGCCGCAGATGAACACATGGCCGTCCGTGATGCGCGCTTGATCGCCGGTGTGCAGCCAGCCATCGGGGTCAATCGCCGCACGGGTGGCTTCCGGCCTGTTCCAGTAACCGAGCATGGTGCCGGGGCTGCGCGCCAGCAGTTCGTCATCGTCGCCGATGCGGATTTCCACCCCCGGCAACGCCGTACCGACCGAATCCGGAATGTTGTCCTCCAGGCGGTTGGCGGTCAGCACCGGGGAAGCTTCAGTCAGTCCGTAGCCTTGCACCAGCGGCAACCCCAAGCCGATGAAACAGCGAGAAATCTCGCCGTAGAGCGGACCCCCGCCGCTCACCGCGAGCCGCAGCCGGCCACCGAGACGCGCCAGAATCCTGTCCGCCACCAGGCGGCGCAGTACCGGCCAAGCCAGGCGCTGCCACCAAGAAAGCGGCGGGTGTCGGCCCTGCATGGCGGCAAAGCGCTGCCAGCCGATGGCTACCGTCCAGCCGAACAGCGGCCTGGCGAGCGGGCTTTTTTCCTGTAACTGCTGGCGCACTCTGGTATGGACGCTTTCAAAAATCTGCGGTACTGCGATCAGCACGCTGGGGCGGACGATGCCCAAATCCGCCGCTAGGTTCTTGAGCGAGCGCGCATAGGTCACGCAACTGCCGGCCATGATTGGCACATAGTAGCCGACAGTGCGCTCGAAGACGTGCGAAAGCGGCAGAAAGGAAAGATAAACATCTTCGCGGTAGCCGGGTATTGCCTTAAGCACTGCCTCCGCATTCCACAGGATATTGTGGTGGCTGAGCATCACCCCTTTGGGCCGTCCGGTAGTACCGGAAGTGTAGACCAGGGTAGCTAGCGCCCCGGGGTCAACACAATGGTTTTCGTCAGCACTGGCCTGGTTCACGCCGGACTGATCGGCCCGTGCCAGCCAATCTTCCACGCCTTCCAGCACTACCACCTTATCCGCATCCCCCACAGGGCGGCGCAGGCACAGTACCTTGCTCAGCCCGGTCAGGCTGGCGCACAGCGGGGACAAGGTTTCCCAACGCCCCCGTGTTCCCACCAGCAGCAAGCGGGCACCTGAGTCCGCCAGGATATATGCGATGTTGCCAGGAGTGTCGGAAGGGTAAAGTGGCACCACGACCAGCCCTAAGGACAGCGCGGCCTGATCGAAGCATACCCATTCCACGGAATTGTGCAGCAGGATCGCCACTCGATCGCCTGGTGCGAAGTTCTCACGTGCCAAGGCAAGCTTCCAGCACACCACCAGCATACCCATTTCCTGCCAAGTATAACTTCGCCAGACTCCGCTAGCGGTATCAAACTGTCTGTAGGCTGGAGACTCCGGAGTTCGCTTGATGCGTATAGCAAACAGTCCAGGCAGCGTGCCCGCCGCTTTGCACTGGATAATGTCCGATTGCAAGCTGCTTTCAGGCCGCATGGTCAGACCGCTTTCAAGCTGTCCTCGCTGACCACCAGTACGTCACAACTGGCATCCAGAATCACTTGCTTGGTTACACTGCCGAGCAGCATATCTTCCCACGCGGACTGACCGTGTTTACCCATGACGATCAGATCGGGTTCAAGCACTTCCGCTTTTCCCCGGATTACAGCAGGTGCAGTGCCGAACTCGACAATGTCGGACAGCGGGCTGGCAGTGGCTCCCGAGGTGGAGATGAATTGCTGCATTGCCCGATCTGCCTGCGCTTCCGCCTCGGCGCGATAGGCCCGGATCGCTTCATCGCTCGCGCCGGAAAAGCGCAGCTTGGCTTCGTACGGCACCTCGAACGCGTGCAGCACAGTGATATGCGCGTGCGGGGCGATGCGCAAGGCAAACTCCATAGCCCGGCGGGAAGGCTCGGAGAAATCCACCGGCACCAGTATCCGTTGATACGGTGCTTGCGGTTCACGCTTAACTATCAGAACCGGACGAGACAGTTTTCGCAGCACTTTCTCGGCGGTAGAACCAAGAAATAATTCGCGCACGAAACTGCCGCCGTGAGCCCCCAGCACCACCAGACCGGCATCGATGGCCTCGGCGTGGCGTGCGATCTCGCTGTGGGCGCGGCCAATTTCCAGGATGGCCGTGACCGGGATGCCGTGCTTTTCTGCAAGTCTGTGCGCAATTCCGGCCATTTGTTCCTTGGCCGAATCAATCAGCCGACGCTCGGTTTGCTCGGGGAGCTGGGTGAGCAGGTGGCGCAGCGATTCCAACGCCAGGCTGCCGATGACATGCACCAGGTCCAGCTCCGCGCTGCCCAGTTCGCGCGCCAGCATGGCAGCCCGGGTTTCGGCCCGGCTCGCATACCAGGACAGGTCGGTGCCTACTGCTATCCGCTTCATTGTGAGCATGATCGATCTCCTTTTATAATTCTTTTGCAATCGCCCCGAGCAACATTGAGATTAGCAGCAAACCGGAGAACTTGAAAAAATAGTGGTCACGCTAGTCTCAGTCCGGAAGGCTGCCAGTCTTTCAAATGGTGCCGCAAGTTTGAGGATCAATGCATTATTATCCGGTAGCGAGTCCCCTGCGGCGGATTAGGTATTTTTCGGTTTCCACCACAGCAAACAACAATGTACCAAACGCAGCAATCCGCGTCCATGCTGCCATATCGATGGCAGTCGTACCAAATAGATTCTGCATGACGGGAGCATAGGTAAACAGCATCTGGATTACAACGAGCACCCCGATCGCGAGCAGAACATAACGGTTACCGGAAAAACCTTCCCAAGACATCGCCGACGCCAGAAGATAGCGGCAATTGAACAGGTAAACGATCTCCCCTATCACCAACGCATTGACCGCCACCGTCCGGCTGGCCTCGATACCGGCGCCCCGCGCCTGCTCCCACAAGAATAAGCCGAGGCAGCCGCTTACCAGCAGCGCCGAAACGAAAATGATACGCCACGCCATGAAGCCAGACAGCATGGGCTTACGCGGATCCCGTGGCGGGCGCTGCATCACGCCCGCCTCCGCCCGCTCGAAAGCCAGCGACAATGAAAGTGTCACGGCAGTCACCATGTTTATCCACAGGATCTGCACCGGCGTGATCGGCAACGCGATTCCCATGAGTATGGCGATCATGATCATGCCCGCTTCCCCGCCGTTAGTCGGCATGATGTAGATAATGGTCTTCTTGAGGTTGTCGTAGACGGTGCGCCCTTGCTCTACGGCATGGGCGATGGAAGCGAAGTTGTCATCCGCCAGCACCATCTCGGCCGCCTCCTTCGCCACCTCGGTGCCCTTCATGCCCATGGCCACACCCACATCAGCGCGTTTCAAAGCCGGGGCGTCGTTGACACCGTCACCAGTCATGGCAACGACTTCACCATTGGCCTGCAGTGCTTTTACCAGGCGCAGCTTGTGCTCGGGACTGGCGCGGGCGAATACATCCACATTCACAACCGCGCTTTGCAACTGGGCATCATCCATTTTTCCCAGGTCACGCCCGGTGAGGGCGGTCTGCCCGTTGCCGATGCCCAGTTGCGCACCGATAGCCCGGGCAGTAATCGCATGATCACCAGTGATCATCTTGACGCGAATACCGGCAGACTGGCACTCGCGCACTGCCGCGATGGCCTCGTCACGCGGCGGATCAATGATGCCAAACAGACCCAGCAGAGTGAAGCCCTGTTCCATGTCAGAAAAGTTAAGCTCGCGGTGCGTTGTTGCAACAGGTTTAGTAGCCACGGCGAGCAAACGCTGGCCCAGCGCAGCGGTTTCTTCCGCTTTGCTCAACCAGTAGGCAATATTGAGGGGATGGTCTTCTCCCAAGCTACGCTGGCTGGCGCACATCTCCAGCACCCGCTCGGGCGCGCCTTTGACGTAAATAAAACCGTGCCCTGCATGGTCGTGGTGCAGGGTAGCCATGAAGCGGTGCTCGGACTCGAAGGGAATCACATCGGTGCGAGGCAATGACTCACGTTCATATACGGGGTCGAAACCAGCCTTCATCGCCAGGGGAATGAGCGCACCCTCGGTCGGATCGCCTTCAATCCGCCAGATACCGTCAACTTCGCGCAACCGCGCATCGTTGCAGAGTAGGCCGGCACGCACCAGATCCAGGATCAGCAAATGATCAGAAACGGAAACCTCCTGTCCGCCCCGGCTGAAACCCCCATGAGGCGCGTATCCTGCTCCGCTAACCTCAAATACCTGATCGGTGGTGATCACTCGTTGCACCGTCATTTCATTGCGAGTCAGAGTGCCGGTCTTGTCGGTGCAAATCACCGTCACCGCACCCAGGGTCTCCACCGCGGGCAGACGGCGAATAATGGCGTTGCGCCGCGCCATTTTCTGCACACCGAGCGCGAGCGTAATGGTCATGATGGCAGGAAGTCCTTCCGGTATTGCTGCCACAGCCAGGCCCACCGCCGCCAGAAACATTTCGCTCATGGAATAGCTGCGGAGCAATGATCCATAAATGAAAGTGCCAGCAGCCAGCCCCAGGATGACGACTGTGAGCCAGCGCCCGAATACCGCCATCTGCCGCAACAGCGGCGTAGTGAGCTCCCGCACCTGTTCCAGCATGGTGCTGATACGTCCGATCTCGGTACTGTCAGCGGTGGCGACCACCACGCCCATGCCCTGCCCATAAACCACCAGGGTGCTGGAATACGCCATACAGAAGCGATCGCCGGTAGCCGCCAGCTCCGTAACTGCCGTAATGGATTTTTCCACCGGCTCCGACTCTCCGGTCAGCGCTGCTTCCTCGATCCGCAGACTTTTGACGTCGAGTAATCTCAGATCAGCAGGCACCTTATCCCCGGACTGCAAGAGAATGATATCGCCAGGCACTACTTCCTCTGCGGGAATCAGTTTCCTTGTCCCTTCACGCAACACCGTGGCTTGCAGCGAGAGCATCCGGCGGATGGCATCCAGCGCCTTTTCCGCCTTGCCTTCCTGGATAAAACCGATGATGGCGTTGATTACCACCACGCCCACAATCACCCCGGTATCGACCCAGTGTTCAAGAAAAGTGGTCACCAACGCTGCGGCCAGCAATACGTAGATCAGCACGTTATGAAATTGCAGTAAGAATCGGACGAACGGGCCCCGCTGCCTGGGTGGCTTCAGCCGGTTGGGGCCATAGTGTTTAAGCCGGTGCTCCGCTTCTGTCCAGGAAAGACCATTGCGGCCAGTTTGGAAAGCTGTAAGCACGTCTTGCGGCGAATTGCTATACCAGGCAGATTTCGTGTTCTGTTCAGAAGGTTGAGTATGTTTCACTACCTGCTTCTCCTTGTGCTCTCCTATTTCTTACAAATTCACTATAGCATTCGGACTGTCGCAGCTTGTTTCGGACTGTCGCAGCTTGTAAATGGCTTTCTCAATAAAATATCATTATCCTAGCAGTGGATGACCTATTTTACGCTAGGGGGTCCCATGCTCGCTCATGTCAACGCCAGCCATGCCTTCACCGCGTTCACCGCCATCACGATGAATGCCTTGGTGATCGTCGGTCTTGTTTTCCGTCCACAAGGGCGCGCCATGTTGGGACTCACATGGGTGAGTCTGGGCCTGTTTCTGTTGTATATCCTCAATACCTGGATTCTGTTTGAGCATGGATATTAACCAACATTCCTGGCACACGCTGTCAGCGGATGAAGTCGTGCGCCAACTGCAAACCAGCACCCAAACCGGTTTAAGCGCCGCCGAAGCAGCCCAGCGACTGGTGCACTTTGGACCGAATACGCTGCACGAAAAACGCAGCCGCCCGCCATGGCGCATGTTCCTTGACCAGTTCACCGATTTCATGATCCTGGTGCTGATTGCGGCGGCGATTATTTCCGGCGTGGTCGGCGATCTGGAAGATACCGTCGCCATCGTTGTCATTGTGATATTGAACGCCGTCATTGGCTTCGTGCAGGAGTACCGTGCAGAGCGCGCGATGGCCGCGCTCAAGCATATGGCTGAGGCCGCTGCCAGCGTGCTGCGCGACGGCCGGGTGGAAACCATCAGTGCGGCGGAGTTGGTGCCTGGAGACATCGTGCTGCTGGAAGCGGGCAATCTGGTGCCGGCCGATCTGCGCATCGTCGAAACAGCGCGGATCAAAATAGATGAATCGGCTCTGACTGGCGAATCAGTCGCGCTGGAAAAACAGACTATTGCCGTGGAACCAGCCGATCTGCCGCTGGGCGACCGGCATTGCATGGCATACAAAGGCACCACCATCGTCCACGGACGCGGGCGCGGCTTGGTGGTGGCAACCGGCATGCAAAGCGAACTTGGCAAAATCGCTGCACTGATCAGCGGGGCCGGAGAAACCAAAACACCGCTGCAAAACCGCTTGGCCAGCTTCGGCAAACGGCTAGCGCTGGCGGCACTGGCAATTTGCGTAGTGGTGTTCGTGCTGGGCATCATCCGTGGCGAGCCGCTGTTGCTCATGTTCATGACCGCCGTAAGTCTGGCGGTCGCCGCCATTCCCGAAGCGCTGCCCGCAGTGGTGACGATTTCGCTTGCGCTCGGCGCGCGCAAAATGGTCAGGCAGCATGCCTTGATTCGCCATCTACCCGCAGTGGAAACGCTGGGTTCGGTGACTTTCATCTGCTCCGACAAAACCGGCACGCTCACTCAGAACAAAATGCAGGCAACTGCTATCTACGCCGATGGCCATCTGGAAACCAATCTGCAGCCATCTCTACGTGCCGAACCCTGGTCCACCCTGTTCCGTGCGCTGGCCCTGAGCAACGATGCTCACCTGGATCGTCACGGCAAAGCGCATGGCGAACCGACCGAGATGGCCTTGTTGCTTGCCGCGCAAGTAGCAGGGTTTGACAAGGCGGTGCTGGAGCAAGAAATGCCGCGGCTCAAGGAACTGCCTTTTGATTCCGAACGCAAGCGCATGACCACTTTCCACCGCACAGGCGAGACGGTGCTGGCTTTCACCAAAGGCTCACCGGAAGCGGTAGTGCCGCAGTGCCATCGCACCTTCAGCGCAAACGGGGAACAATTCATCGACCAGACGGCATTGCTGCGCACAGCCGAAACCATGGCCGCTGACGGCTTACGCGTGCTGGCACTGGCCTACCGCAGTTGGCTGGCGTTGCCCGCCAGCCACCATCCGGCAGAACTGGAAAGCGAACTGGTTTTTCTCGGCTTCGTCGGCTTGATCGACCCGCCGCGCAGAGAAGTGAAGGAGGCGATCACGCTGTGCAAATCGGCCGGCATCACGCCAGTAATGATCACCGGCGACCATCCCGCCACTGCGCGCGCGATTGCGCGCGAACTCGGCATATTAGTCGACGGCGGCGGGGGCGTGATGACCGGCGCCGAATTGGCACAACTCGATCAAGCGACATTCGAAACAGAAGTGGAGCAAATACGGGTTTACGCCCGCGTCGATCCGGAACAGAAAATAAAAATCGTCAAAGCACTGCAAGACAAAGGTGAAATCGTCGCCATGACCGGCGACGGCGTGAACGATGCCCCCGCGCTCAAAGCGGCGAACATCGGTGTAGCGATGGGCAAAGGCGGTACCGATGTAGCACGTGAAGCCGCCCACATGGTGCTGCTGGACGACAACTTCGCCACCATCGTCCACGCCATACGCCAGGGTCGCCGCCTCTACGACAACATTCGTAAATTCATCCGCTACGCGGTGACCACCAACTCCGCTGAAATCTTGGTCATTTTATTGGCACCTTTCCTGGGACTGCCCATTCCACTGCTGCCGATCCACATCCTCTGGATCAATCTGGTCACCGATGGCTTGCCCGCACTGGCGCTCACCGCCGAACCAGCGGAACACGGCGTGATGCGGCGCCCGCCGCGCCCACCGCAGGAAAGTATTTTCGTGCATGGCATGTGGCAGCACATGATCTGGGTAGGACTACTGATGGCCGCGCTCACCTTGCTCATCCAAGACTGGGCCTATCACTCCGGCTCGGCGCACTGGCAGACCATGGTGTTCACCGTGCTGACATTAACTCAGCTCGCCCACGTGCTGGCGATCCGCTCGGAAAAGGAATCGCTGTTTACCATCGGGCTATTTTCCAATCGACCAATGGCGTTGGCTATCGTCGTCACTTTTCTGCTGCAAATGGCGACGATTTACCTTCCCGCACTCAATCCGATTTTTAAAACCGAGCCGCTCGATATGGCTGAACTTGCCCTGTGTGTCGGCTTGGCAAGTGTCGTGCTGATTGCCGTTGAAATCGAGAAATGGCTGGTGCGGCGGGGATGGATTTACCAAACGAAACTCTAAGGAGCCTCTGAACAAATCAATCCGTAGAGCGTGTTGCCATTCCCTGGAATAGAATGACACCCATTCCGGGTCGTTGCGCCTTACCTTGCACCCGCGCAAACCACCCGTTCCATCCCCTTCAGCGGCTGAATCCAGGTTCAATTTACGAGACATCCAGGTGAATCGATAGTGCTATACTCACCGCTTTGACCGTACCACTGGAGACCTTCATGAACAAAATACTGACCCTGCTGACTCTGGCCGTTCTCAGCTTCGGACTGGTCGCCTTTGATGCAGAAGCAAAACGTTTTGGTGGTGGCAAGAGTATCGGCCAGCAACGTCAATCCATCAGCCCGCAAGCTGCTCCCAAGCCGGCACAGGCACCAGCAGCCGCTGCTGCTGCTGCTGCGGCAGCTGGTGGCAGCAAATGGGCAGGGCCATTGGCTGGTCTGGCCGCCGGCGGCTTGCTGGCAGCGCTATTCATGGGCGGCGCATTCGAGGGCATCAATATGATGGATGTGCTGATGCTGGCTGCACTGATGGCCGCAGTTTTCTTTGTCGTGCGCATGGTGCGCAAGCCTCGGCAGGAACAAGTGACGCGTCCGCTACAGTATTCCGGGATGGGCACAAACACCGGTAACAGCGGTGTGGCACCAGTTGCAATGGGGACGGGGACAGCCGTAGCGGTAGCACCTACTCCCCACGCCGCGAATATCCCCGCGGATTTCCAGGTGGAACCGTTTCTGCGCAATGCCAAAACCTCATTCATCCGTCTGCAAGCGGCCAACGACGCGCGTGACTTGAATGATATCCGCGAGTACACCACGCCAGAGATGTACGCCGAGATCAGCATGCAAATCAGTGAGCGCGGCGACGAATCACAAAAAACGGAAGTACTCACTATCAATGCGGAACTACTGGAAGTAGTTACCACAGATGATCAAGCCATTGCCAGCGTACGCTTCAATGGCCAATTGCGTGAAGCCCCCGGCGCCTCAGCGGAAGCAATTGATGAAATCTGGCATGTACAGAAGAATCTCAAAGACTCCAAATCCGTTTGGTTGCTGGCCGGAATTCAACAAGTCTCCTAGGTTTCCCAAGTTGCCATGCTGGCGTCTGTCGCGATAGCCCCGCTCAACCACCTGCTGCGTGGAGAAAGCTGGGCGCGCAAACGACTGCAACCTTGCGTCGGCAAGACCGCGCGTTTTTGCATTCCACCTTTCGTTGATTTCGCCCTGATCGTGCAGCCCAATGGCGAAGTCGCGACTGCGGCGGACGCTGCCGCGACCGACGCCACCCTTACCTTTGTTCCGGGTCTGCTGCCACGCCTGCTTGCGCATGACGCAGACGCCTATCGTAACATCCTAATTTCCGGCGACAGCGCGTTTGCTGAAGAGCTTCTTCACATCGGCAAAAACCTGCACTGGGATGTGGAACAGGATTTAAGCTGCATCATGGGTGACATTCTCGCCCACCGCGTGGTGCAGGCTGGAGACAGTCTGGTGCAGTGGCACACTGAGACCCTACGCAACCTGTCACAAACGCTGGCGGAATACTGGGTGGAGGAACAACCGCTGCTTGCCAAACCCGCTTATGTACGTAAATTCATTGGTGATGTAAATGCGTTACATGATGATGTGGAGAGCCTGGAGAAACGGGTGGAGAAGCTGAGCCACAAGACCCCCTTGTAAATATTGTTCCCCGAATGAATTGTTGTATCTGGAATAAATGCGCTTCTTTCGCCTTCTCAAAATACTCGCTGTAGCATTCCGCTTCGGCCTCGATGATTTTTTTCTCGGCCAGGGTCGATTGCATCCATTGCAGCCCCTGGTCAAGCTCGCCACATTCTGGCGGCGACTGGAGAAACCGCGTGGCGAACGCCTGCGTCTGGCACTGGAAGCACTCGGCCCCCTGTTCGTCAAGTTCGGTCAGGTGCTGTCCACCCGCCGCGATCTGTTGCCAGAAGACATTGCCGATGAGTTAGCCAAGCTGCAGGACCAGGTTCCGCCATTTCCTTCCAGTATCGCCCTCGCCATGCTGGAACAGGTCTACGGCAAACCTGCCAGCGAAGTATTCCACCAGTTCGAGGCAGAGCCGATAGCCAGCGCATCTGTCGCCCAGGTACATCTGGCGGAGCTGCACGATGGCACGGAAGTGGCGGTAAAAATACTGCGCCCCGGCATCGCCCCGATCATCGCGCACGATGTTGCTTTAATGGAAACCGGTGCCTGGCTGGTCGAAGCCTTGTGGCCGGATGGCAAGCGTCTGAAACCACGCGAAGTGGTGGTGGAATTCGCGCGACACCTGAATGACGAGCTTGATCTCATGCGCGAAGCGTCCAACTGCAGCCAGTTGCGGCGCAATTTTCTTGACTCGCCGCTGCTATTGGTGCCAGAAGTCTATTGGGATTATTGCCATTCCAACGTGATGGTGATGCAGCGCGTGAAAGGCACGCCCATCAGCCATGTGGCAAAACTGCGCGAACAGGGTATAGACATCCCCAAACTTGCCCGCGTCGGGGTGGAAATCTTTTTCACCCAAGTATTCCGCGACGGTTATTTCCATGCCGATATGCACCCCGGCAATATTTTTGTCGGCAGCGATGGCCGCTACATTGCGGTCGATTTCGGCATCATGGGGACGCTCACTGACGAGGACAAGAATTACCTGGCGCAGAATTTCCTGGCGTTCTTCCGCCGCGACTACAAGCGCGTGGCGCAGGCACACGTCGAAGCGGGCTGGGCGCCGAAGAATACGCGGGTAGATGACTTTGAAACCGCGATCCGTGCCGTGTGCGAACCGATCTTTGACAAACCGTTGAAGGAGATTTCCTTTGGCCATGTGCTGTTGCAGTTGTTCCAGACTTCGCGCCGCTTCAACGTGGAAATCCAGCCGCAACTGGTACTGCTGCAAAAAACACTGCTGAATATCGAAGGACTGGGGCGTGATCTCGACCCTGATCTCGATCTGTGGACAACTGCCAAACCGTATCTGGAGAACTGGATGTCGGAGCAAATCGGCTGGCGCGGACTGATTCGTCGCCTGGGCAAGGAGATACCCAACTGGGCAGTGCTGTTGCCACAGTTCCCGCGCCTGCTGCATCATGCCCTGAGCGACAACCGCACGCAGATGCTGGAAGAGAAAATGACCGAATTGCTTATCGAAGAAAAACGCCAGAGCCGTTTACTGTCTGTGCTCGCGCTGCTGTTGGCAACATTATTATTCTGGCATATGTGGTGACAGGGATAGGCTAGGTTAATCCATCATGGCGCTACTTGAAATCCGTAATGTGACACGGCGCTTTGGCGATTTCACCGCAGTAGACAACGTCAGCATCAGTATCGAAGCGGGTGAATTTTTCACTCTGCTGGGGCCTTCCGGTTGCGGCAAAACCACCCTGCTGCGCATGATCGCCGGATTCGATCTGCCCGACGCCGGCCAGATCCTGCTGGACGGCAAGGATATGGTTGGCACCCCACCGGAAAAACGCCCTATTCATACCGTGTTCCAGAGTTATGCGCTGTTTCCGCACATGACCGTTGCGGACAATATCGCTTTTCCTCTCAAAATGGCTGGCACAACACCTGATGAAATTAAGTCCAGGGTCAGGGAAGCCCTGGACGATGTGCGCCTGTCAAATTTCGGCAACCGTTTCCCCCAGGAGTTGTCAGGCGGACAGAAGCAACGCGTAGCATTTGCCAGGGGGTTGGTCAATCGCCCGCGCCTGCTGCTGCTGGATGAACCGCTGGGGGCGCTGGATGCGAAGTTACGGGAAGAGATGCAGATCGAGCTGATCAATCTGCAGAAAGAAAGAGGAGTCACATTCGTGTTCATCACCCACGCCCAGAATGAGGCGCTGGCACTGTCGCACCGCATTGCAGTGATGAACCAGGGAAAAGTCGAGCAGCTTGACGAACCCTCCAGAATTTACGGTTTCCCCAAAAATCGTTTTGTTGCCGACTTCATCGGCAAGATCAGCATCATGAACGCGCAAGTGCTGGAGGCTGCTCCATCGCATTTAACACTCAGCGTGGCAGAACTCGGTGAAGTAACCGCCCCCAGCAAGGAAGGCATCAAAGTAGGCGATGCCGGGGTGCTGGCGATACGCCCGGAACAGGTGCGGATTTCGCATCACGCGGAGGAAGTGGAACTGAAAAACCACTTCATTGGCAAGGTGCGGGGGTTTCTCTACGTGGGCGATGTCACCACTTATATCGTGGAACTCCCCAACGGTGCCCGCATCGAAGCCCTGCTGCCCAATTCCGCACCGGGACGAGCCAAGTTTTTCGAGGCGGGTGATCCGGTGGCAGTCTCCTGGCGGCATGATGCCGGCACTTTTCTCAATGATTAAAGGCAACACCAAAGCAAACCGCACCGCCAAATGGCTGGTAAGCGGACCGCCTCTGCTGTTCCTGCTGGTGTTTTTTGTCGCTCCCAGTCTGATCATGCTGTTCACCTCGCTGCGCTTTCCCGGCGAGTTCGGTGGCCTGGCCCCCATCGCAGCGCCTGCGGAAGCAGTTCACGGCGAATACGGCCTGACACTGGAAACCTACCAGTTCTTTTTCAGCGATATTCTGTACGCCGAAATCTTCCTCAAATCCTTTGCTGTTGCCGCAGCCAGCACGCTGATCTGTCTCATCATGGCCTATCCGCTGGCGCTACTGATCGCACGCAGCGAAAAACGTTTCCGCAACCTGATGGTGCTGCTGGTGGTGCTGCCATTCGCCAGCAACTTCCTCATCCGCATCTATGCCTGGATGATTATTCTCGGCCCCGAGTCGGTGTTCAGCCATTTTATCAATGCGCTTCTGGGTGCATTCGGCATCGCCCCGGTGACATTGCTGTTCTCGCCGTTCGCAGTACTGGTGGGTATGGTTTATGTGCACCTGCCGTTCATGGTGCTGCCGCTCTACACCAATCTGGAGAAACACGATCCGGCGCTGCTGGATGCAGCGCAGGATCTGGGCGCCAATGCCTGGCAACGCTTCTGGCGCGTCACCTGGCCACTGTCGCTGCCGGGCGTGTTCTCAGGAGCGGCGCTGGTATTCATCCCGGTGCTGGGCATGTTCGCGGTGCCGGACATACTCGGCGGCACCGGCGACATCCTCATCGGCAACCTGATCAAGGATCAATTCCTCGGCACCCGCGACTGGCCTTTTGGTTCGACGTTATCGATCATGCTGACACTGGCGGTACTGGCCATAACCGCACTGGCTGCATGGTTCGCACGGCCCGCCGCCATTCCGGAGAGATAAAGCATGCGACGCAGCAATATCTGGTTATGGTCTGCAGCGGCGCTGGCTTACGCTTTTCTCTATATCCCGCTGATCATCGTGGTGGTGTATTCCTTCAACGATTCCAAGCTGAATGCCGAGTGGGTGGGCTTCACCCTGTCCTGGTATGTAGCGCTGTTCAACAACCAGGAAATGCTCATCGCCGCGCGCAACTCACTGATCATCGCTGTCAGCGCAAGTTTCCTCGCCACCATACTCGGCACTATGGCTGGCCTGGCGATACATCGCTACAAACTCAAATTTCTGCCGCTGCTGGTATTCACGCCCGTAGCGATGCCTGAAATTCTGCTGGGGGTGGCATTGCTGTTATTTTTTCTGCAGGTACTCAACCTCACGCTCGGCATGATCTCCATCATCATCGCGCATACCACCTTCTGTATCGGCTTTGTCGCCATCATTGTGCGGGCGCGGCTGCAAGGCATGGATGAAAGCATCTTTGAAGCGGCACGCGATCTGGGCGCATCCCCCTGGCAGACTTTCCGCCTGATCACGCTGCCACTGATCATGCCGGCAGTGGTTGCGGGGGCGCTGATGTCGTTCACCTTGTCGATCGATGACTTCGTCATCACCTTCTTCACCAAGGGCGTGGGTGAACCGATACTGCCGATTCAGATTTACACCATGATCAAGATCGCGGTGACACCGGAAGTAAATGCCATCTCCACTCTGTTGATGCTGCTCACATTGACCATGATCATCATTGCCGCCAAGCTGGATTCAGGTGTGCTACGCCGGGAAGCGAAATAATGAATCCACCCGGCCGCTCAACGGCACTGTCCGCGCTGCTGTTGTCAGTGCTGCTGCTTGCAGGCTGCGCCAGCGAGGAAGATCACGCCACCACCAGCGGAAAAAATGTCCTGCATCTATTCAACTGGAATAACTACATCGCGCCGGCAACGGTTAGGTGCTTCGAACAATCCTGCAACTGCAAGCTTTCGCAGGATTATTACGCCGACAACGAGGAGATGCTGGCGAAGCTGGCGGCAGGTGCAAGCGGCTACGATCTGATCGTGCCCACCGGCAACGCCATGGATACCCTGATCCGCCAGGGTGTGCTGAAGCCGCTGGATAAATCTCTGCTGCCCAACCTCAAGAATATCAACCCGGCGTATCTCGACAGCGCGTTCGATCCGGGCAACAAATATTCCGTCCCCTATGCTTATACCCTTACGCTGCTCGGCTTCAATCAGGAGAAAGTAAAGGAACTGGGACTGCCCACCGATACTTGGGCAATCATTTTCGAGCCGAAATATCTGGAAAAAATCAAAGGGCGCGTGACTGTACTGGACAGCCAGCGTGAACTGATGGCGGCGGCGCTCAAGTATCTGGGCTACTCGGTCAATGATACCGACGAGCAGCACTGGCAACAGGCCAGAGACTTGATCCTGCGTGCCAAACCCTACTGGGCAGCTTTCAGCAACACCAGTTATGTCAAGGAACTGGCGGTGGGTAATCTGTGGGTGGCGCATGGCTACTCCAACGACATGTTTCAGGCGGCACTCGATGCCAGGAAGACCGGGCGCAAATTCAGCATCGGCTACTCGACGCCGAAAGAAGGTGCCGTGCTGGCGCTTGACAGCATGGTGCTACATCAAAGTGGAACGCGTCCCGACCTTGCCCATCAATTCATCAATTTCATGCTGGACGGAAAGAACTCTGCGGAACTCACCAACCTGACTGGCTCCGGCAATCCCAATATGGATGCAATCCAGTTCATCCAGCCGGAAATCGCCGACAACAAAGCGGTCTTCCCTGACCGGGAATTGCTCGCCCGGCTGGAAATGCTGCAAGACTTCGACCGCAAGCAGCGACGGCTGTTAAGCCGGTTGTGGACTGAAATAAAACTAAGGAATCTCTGATAGCCGGGTAACCGAGCGCGCTGCAGCTCCGTGCCAGCCGCAAATATGGGTACCTCTAAAAATTCAAAGTTCTAAACAAGACGAGGCGGGAGCAAAAAATGTAGACGCGGCATATGACTGATATGTAAGGAAACATTTTTTGTGAGCAACAAAGTATTGTGACGAAATCTGAATTTTTAGAGGTGCCCATGTGTCATAGAATGACACTGTCGCACCGCTGCGCAATGAGGCCAACATGAAATACACCCAGCCAGATCGCTACGGGCTCAACACCTATATTTTCCCGGTCTATGTGCTGCTTATCGCCTACGCCAGCCTGTCGCCTTTCACCGGTTGGCGCGTACCAGAAAGCGATGTATTTCATTTCCTCACTGTCTGGCCGCGCTATATCACGCGCTTCGATGTTCTGATCAACATCCTTGCCTACCTTCCGCTTGGTTTTCTGGCAGCGCTCTCCCTGCGCCGACTGCGCGGCGGAACGCTGATACTGGCCGCTACGGGTGTGGGTGCCGCTGTCAGTCTTGGCATGGAAACCCTGCAAGTGTTTGTCCCTGGGCGCATCGCCTCGATTCCCGACCTGCTCACCAACACCGCAGGTAGTCTGGCAGGAGCTGCATTGGCACACTCTCTAGGCAGCCGTTCCCACCTCATGCAGAAACTTGTGCTATGGAGAAACCGCTGGTTCCTGTCAGGCCCAATCGCCGATTGGGGACTGGTTCTGCTGGGGCTGTGGCTGTTCATCCAGGCCAACCCTTCGCTACCGTTGATGAGTGTCTGGTCGGGGCAAACCCTTTCTACCGGTCCAGCGCATTTCGATATGCTGTTAACGGCCGCGATCCTGCTCAATACTCTTGCGCTTGGCATACTGCTGTCGACAATTCTGCAGCCAGCCCGATCGCTGTGGATCGCAGCGTTGCTCTTCCTCATCGTCTGTGCTGTTATCAAGTGGCTGGCCGCACAAGCTCTGCTGAAACCGGAGGCCCTGTCCCAATGGCTGTCCGCAGAATCTCTGGCTGGAATCGGCTACGCTGCGGTCTTGCTGACACTGGCGTTGCGCATGCAGCTACGCGACCGGATCTGGCTGGCAACGATCTGTCTGATTGCGGGGACTGTGCTAACCATGTTGAATACGGGTAATGGGTTGCCCGAGACAGTGTTGCAGTTGTTCGACTGGCGTCATGGCCACTTGCTGAATTTCAACGGCCTCACCCGGCTGCTGGCCGAGCTATGGGCGATCCTGGCACTGCCGTATCTGCTGGTACTTTACTGGAGGCTTTAAATGGGAAAAAGGCGACTGAAAGCCGCTTCAATAACAGACAGGCGCCGTCTGCACATTTAATGATAATCTTCGTACCGTATGGCCCCACATCATGTCGGCATAAAGGCTGCAATGGCAAAAAATAATATCCCGCGTCACGTTGGTTTCATTCCCGATGGAAATCGCCGCTGGGCCATGGATCATGGCCTGCCGAAAGAAGCCGGATATACTCATGGTATCGATCCAGGGTTGCTGCTGTACGAGCAATGTAAAGCATGCGGCATCAAGGAAGCTTCCATCTACTGCTTTACCCAGGACAATACCAGGCGGCCTTCCATTCAGAAACAGGCATTCAGCGAGGCCTGTGTTGCATTCGCTTTCGAGGTCGCACGCCGCGGAGCAGCGCTGCTTGTGGTCGGTGATGAGACCTCGGCGCAATTCCCCAAAGTGCTAACAGAATTTCGCCAGCGCCAGGGCACCGGAATGAAAGTGAATCTACTCGTCAACTATGGCTGGGAATGGGATCTGGCCGGCCTTAAAAACGGTGGCCTGCGTTCAGATGAAGTTTCACGTCTGGATCTGATTGTACGCTGGGGAGGAGGGCGCCGATTGAGCGGCTTTCTCCCGGTGCAATCGGTTTATGCGGATTTCTATGTCAGAGACGAATATTGGCCAGATTTTGATCCGCAGCATTTTGAACACGCACTCGCCTGGTTCAAAAATCAGGATCAGACACTCGGCGGGTAATGCCTCATTCTGATCTGGGGAAGGCCTGATTAAGTCCGTTCGTGGTGAGCATGTCGAACCATAAGTGGAATTAATCAGACTTTACCTGGGTATAATCTTCATTCCACTATTTCCCCGAACATCCTCATGAGCCACTACCGCTACCATGTATTCTTCTGCACCAACCAGCGCGAAGCGGGTGCATTGTGCTGCAACAACCATGGCGCCCAGGCAATGCGCGATTACGCCAAAGAACGCATCAAGGCGCTCAAACTTGACAGCAAAAGCAAGCGGGTGCGGATCAACACGGCAGGGTGTCTGGACCGATGCAACGAAGGCCCGGTGATCGTGGTCTATCCGGAAGAAGTCTGGTACACCTATGTGGACAAGGAAGACATCGATGAGATCATTGAGGAACATCTGAAAAATGGACGCGTGGTCGAGCGGCTGAAGATCTGAAACCTTATTTTCTTCAATTGCAGCAGTGAGCATTCCCCAGAAATTTTTCATTGACGGCCCGGCGGGCAAGCTGGAAACGGTGCTGGCTGAACCAGATGCTGCCCGCCCCGGCGGCATTGCTGGCATAGCCGTCATCGCTCATCCCCATCCGCTATACGGCGGCACCATGGACAACAAGATAGTGCATGCCCTGTTCAAGGCTTTGCCAGAACTTGGATTTGCCACTGTCAAATTCAATTTTCGCGGTGTCGGCAAAAGTGACGGCGCCTACGATATGGGTGTGGGCGAGGTCGAGGACGTACTGGCAGTGGTCAGGACCATCCGCAGTCAATTCGCTGCTCGGTTTGATAACCTGCCATTGCTGCTGGCGGGATTTTCTTTCGGCGGCGCCATCCAGGCGCATGTGGCGCAACGGCTCAATCCGCAGAAACTGGTGATGGTGGCGCCCTCGGTGGAGCGGCTGAAGGCGCCGCCCGTTGCCGGCCACGCTGCCAGCACGCTGATTATCCACGGTGACCGGGACGACGTGGTTCCGCTGAAATCCGTGCTGGACTGGGCTGCGCCGCAGGAACTGCCGGTAGTGGTAATTCCCGGTGCAGAACATTTCTTTCACGGCCGACTGCATATTCTCAGACGCATCGTGCTCGATTCATGCCGGCTCTGAGCGTCAACAACCTGCAAAAATTCTACGGCGATCTGCAAGTCGTTGCCGGTATCAGTTTCAGAGTCATCCATTAATGAAACTGACCACCCGCGATAATGCATATGGGGAAAGTAGGTGTTCCCTTTTTTCCTTTCGTTTTCTCCCTTTTCTTTCTTTTCTCTTCTCTACTACGTGCGTTAATCCTGGCTTTGCGCCAACATAGAAAACTTGAACTTGACTAAGGAAGAAATACTGCTATTGATAGTTTAAGTGCCTGTATAAATCCGTTCTCGCCTTTGCAATGATGGCAGTGTTGGGTTCAGGCATGTTAAAACCGTGGCTGCAGAAATAGCCAGGTCTTAATGGATCAACCTTCAGCCAACTTTAAAAGAGGAATCAACATGAACAAACTGCTTGCCGCTAGCGTTACTGCAATGTTCGCATTCGGTTCGACTGCCACTTTGGCAGAGCACCCTGCTCAGTCGGAGCACGTCTCCGCCCGGCAAATTCTGATCGAGATGGCTTGCAAGGATAAGAAACCGGGCGAAGAAGTCATGGATCCAACCGACGCCAGAAAACGGGCGAAGTGCCATGAGCCGAGGAAGGGAGGGAGGGATCTGGGCTCTCCTCCAGAGGGCGGATACTAAAAATTTCCCCGTATTTCACGAGCGAAGCGCCTAGGGCCGGAGTAAGCAGTAGCTCCGGTGATCTGGGCAGAATTTCATTCTACAGGCACAATCTAGCAATCCTCGCACTACCCCGCCTTTAACAGTTCGGGCGGAACGTCGGTTGATCTTGTTCCAGCCAGCGTGTCTGTACAGGCAGGTGTATATTGCCTGCACGCCCTTCCAGCAGATGCTGGCGCCGGCTCTCCCGATACTCACCATCCGGCAGTGACTCGCGTTCCGTCTTGCGCCCAATCTCAACTGTGCGCGTAAAACTCGGGGTCAGAGTGGGGGTTCTTTTTGATCGGCACCAAGTGGGTTAAACTGACCCCCGGAAACTTCCCATCGTTATATCAAGGGCTAATCATGAAATGGAAGTATTTGTGGCTGGTATTGTTATTCGCATTTTCCAGCGCCAATGGCGCCGAGAATGAAGATTACAAAATCTGCGCCGTCGGCGGTTATTTCTCCGGGGCAGATGACAGGTTCCTAAGCGGCTTGGCCGCGCATCTCGCGTCAAAGAAAAAGATTCTCACTAATCCGATATGTATCGCAGTGTGGAAGAATGCTCATGCGTTTGGAGTACATCACTCCAAAACGGGGAAAATTGAAAGCGATGCAGAGGGTATAGTTGTCCAGCAGGCCAGTGAATTCAGCGCACAGGTATACGATGCTGTCAGTGCAAGTATCAGCCCCTGAACGCCGCCCCATTACTGCAAGCGACCCATTTCGTACTGAATTATCTTCTACCGACCGACCCATGAGATTTCCCTACCTTCAACTGATTACTATTCTGGCTGTGTTGCTCGGATATGGCAGCACTTTCACCGTGCACGCCGCCGACAAAATGAAATTCGAAACTGATCCACCACAACGGCTGGAGGTGCGCTACCGTCTGTTCAAGACCGGAAACATGTGGAATTTCCTGGAACTCGACACCCAAACTGGCCGCCTCTGGCAGGTGCAGTTCAGCGTGGACAACGATGACAATCGGACGCGGACACCGATCAACACAGAGGCTCTGGTAGCCGACGGCAAGAACGGGCGTTTTACCTTGTACTCGACCGATAATATGTGGAACTTCCTGATGGTGGATCAAGACAGCGGCCGCGTCTGGCAGGCACAGTTCTCCATTGATGATGAGAACCGCGGGATTTTCCCGATAGTCGGGTCTGAAGATACGCGCCTTCTGCCTGAGAAATTACTGAAAAATCCCAGATAGGAAGAAAAGGTACAACTCCGGTAGTGGAACCAGGTAACCCTTATGCAACGTCTGCTTATTCTGCTCGGCCTGCTGTTGTTGCTGGTGGGACTGGCATGGCCCTGGCTGTCGAAGCTACCCTTGGGACGGCTGCCGGGGGATATCACCATCGAGCGGGAGAACTTCAGCTTTTACTTTCCGTTAACGACAGGTCTGCTGGTGTCGGTACTGCTGTCGCTGCTGCTATGGTGGTGGTCACGGAAGTGAGCACCGGAAATACTTTAGAGATGCCCTTTCTTCAGAGGAGATGACTAATTGGATTTATATGAGTCCATGGTGTTCTGGTTCGCTAAAGAATTTGTAAAAGCTATCTTGGGTCTGGGATTCATTCTGGGAGTGATCCTGCTTTTTCAGTGGATGAGAAGTGATGATTGATTTGAAATTGCCATAATGCGTTTACCCAGGATCTCACTCCGCCAACTATTACTGCCGCTACTGCTCCTGCTGCTGAGCGGATGCAGCGTCGTCACCGTCGCCTACAACAATGTCGATATGGCGATACGCTGGGTTGTCTCCGATTACTTCGATTTCAACACCCATCAGCAGGCACAGTTCGATCGGGATTTACAGCGTGTGCATGCCTGGCACCGCAGGGAAGAACTGCCAAAATACGCCATGCTGTGTACCGAAACCGCCAGGCGGGTCGAGGCCGGACTCAAACCGGTCGATCTGGACTGGATGGATAATGCTATGGAAGCGCGCAGAGAAGCACTGATGCATTATGTCGCAGGTGATTTGGCCAGTGTGCTGGGAACCATGGAGCCAACCCAGTTCAGCGTCATGGACACGAAGTTCGCCAAAGAAAATGCAAAGTTCCGCAAGGAACATCTTGACGGCACCTCCGAAGCACTGGAAAAGAAACGCGTGAAGAGATCGCTGGAACGTATCGAAGACTGGGTCGGGACGCTTGAACCGAACCAGAAAGAGCGGGTCACTGCAATGGTGAAAGCTTTTCCGCAGAGCGCCGAGCATCGCTACGCGCACCGTGCCACCCGGCAAAAAATGCTGCGCGAATTGCTCGAAGCCAGGCTGCCGAAAGACAAACTGGAAGAAGGTCTCAGGCAATGGCTGACCGATTGGGGAAATGGCCGCAGCGCCGGACACGAGCGGGTTTGGACGCAGTGGGTGAAGCAGTTGCGGCAACTGATGCTGGAGCTTGATGCGATGCTGACGCCGAAACAACGTCTGCATTTAACCCAGAAGCTGCATGGCTACGCCAAAGATTTTACCGTATTGAGCAAGCGCTGAGCCGTAGTGCATAATTCATCCCGACATGACTGAGACCCTCAAGGAGCCAAAATGAATACCTCAAAGAATTTCATCAAGTTAATCGGCATTTCGCTGCTCTTCGCTGTTGGGCTTACCGCATGTGACAAGCCGGGGCCTGCAGAGACCGCAGGTAAAAAGATAGACCAGACAGTTGGTGAAGCCAGCAAGAAAATAGGCGAAGCGGCCGATAAAGTCGTTGAAAAACTGGGTGAGCAAGGCGAGAAAGCCGGTGTGGTCATCGATGATGCCGAGATTACGGCCAAGGTCAAAGCAGCCATTTTTGCCGAGCCCGGTCTCAAGACGCTGCAAATCAGTGTTAATACCGTAAAAGGCGTGGTGACATTAAGCGGATCGGTCGACTCGTCGCCAAGTAGCGATATGGCCAAAGTACTGGCGGGTGCGGTGGCTGGAGTAAAAGAGGTTAAAAATCAGCTAGTGATAAAGTCGATTAAATGAAATTGGGTTGTCGCCACCATATAATGTATTGATACGCGACACAGGCTGACAGAAATAGCCTCGCAAATTTGTACAGTGCGGTAGCGGGGGGGTTGATTCAACCTGGTGGTCAGGCAATATGCGTTTGCAATGGTTTTTCTACAGTCTCATTGAAACCACAACCAAGGAGTTATTTTGGCAATAACACTAAACCACACCATCGTACCTTCACATGATAAGGTTGCGTCCGCCAAATTCTATTCGAGAATATTCGGTTTCGAATATATCGGCGAGTTTTCGCATTTTATTGTGGTGAGAGTGAACGATACTTTATGTCTGGATTTTGACAATAAAGAGAAATTTGAATCTCATCACTATGCATTCAAAGTGACTGAGCAGGAATTCAACGAAATATTCAGCCGCCTGGAAGCCGAGAACATCAAGTATGGCAGCAGCCCCTATGAATCAGAAAACATGAAAATCAATCATGATAACGATGGGCGCGGAGTCTATTTTCGCGATGCTAATGGCCATCTTCTGGAAATGTTAACCACCGACTACAAGATAGGGTTATGACTAGAGCAACGCACTAAAAGAGCTGCTAACCTCAACAGCTTGAACCGCAACACCGTGAATCGATGCCTCAGGCCAAACCTTCTGTTCCAGTCAGTACCCTGCACCAATATCAGCCAAATATTTCATGAAACCGAACAACCTCGAACGCAGCACTGCCATTCCGGATATTCCCGCCATCCCTGATCTTTCCGATCTTCGCAATCTGTGCGATGCGCAATTCGATAATAGTTTCGTGCGCGCGCTACCCGGGGATGCGGAAACCCGCAATGTGCCCCGTGCGGTGCGCAATGCCTGCTATACGCGCGTCGACCCGACCCCAGTACGAGCGCCACGGCTGCTGGCTTGGGCACAACCGGTAGGAGAATTACTCGGCATCTCGCGCCCGGAGTCGCCTGCCGGTCCGGCGGCAGAAGTGCTCGGCGGCAACCGTCTCCTCCCCGGCATGCAGCCCTACGCGGCGCGCTACGGCGGGCACCAGTTCGGTCATTGGGCGGGGCAGCTCGGTGATGGCCGCGCCATCACCCTGGGCGAGATACTCAGTCCGGATGGCAAGCGCTGGGAATTGCAGCTCAAGGGTGCCGGCAAAACACCCTATTCGCGCACCGCGGATGGGCGCGCGGTGTTGCGCTCGTCGGTGCGCGAGTTTCTATGCAGCGAAGCCATGAATTATCTGGGCGCGCCAACCACCCGGGCGTTGAGCCTGGTGGCGACCGGCGAATCTGTGGTGCGCGACATGTTTTATGATGGCAACCCGCAGGCCGAGATGGGTGCCATCGTCTGCCGCGTCGCGCCGTCATTCGTACGCTTTGGCAACTTTGAGATACTTGCCGCGCACAGTGAGCTGGATGCGCTCAAACGTCTGGCTGACTACGTCATAAGTCAGCATTTCCCCGAACTGGGAGCACCTTCACCTTCAATCTACGCGCGCTGGTTCGAAGAAATCTGCCGCCGCACCGGAACGCTGATAGCCCACTGGATGCGGGTTGGTTTTGTCCACGGCGTGATGAACACCGACAATATGTCGATACTGGGGCTGACGATCGACTATGGCCCCTACGGGTGGCTGGAGGGTTTCGATTTGCAATGGACGCCTAACACTACGGATGCGCAGGGACGGCGTTATTGCTATGGCAACCAGCCAGAAATCGCGCATTGGAATTTGACTCGGCTCGCCACCGCGCTCGCCCCGCTGGTCGGGGACCGCACGGCGCTAGAGCAGGGATTGACTGTCTTTGGCGACACCTTCCACAACGCATGGCGTGAAATGCTGGCCGACAAGCTCGGACTGGTTACGCTGGAACATGAAGGCGATGACCTACTGCTGAGCGACCTGTTTGACCTGTTGCAGCAGGTTGAAACCGACATGACGCTCTTCTTTCGCGGTCTCATGACCATTCCGGTGGATGGCGCAGCCGACATGCTGGAGGATACCGCACTGGCCGGGCTGCTGCGTCGCGCGTTCTATACTGAAGAGGCATTTGCGCATGCGCAACTGAGCCAATTGAACGGTTGGCTGCGCCGCTATATTGCGCGGGTACGTCTGGATGCGGCGGCTACGGATTTGCCGGAGTTTGTGAACGTGCGTTTGCAGCGGATGAGACGCACCAATCCCAAGTACGTCCTGCGCAATTATCTGGCGCAGCAGGCGATCGAAGCGCTGCAGCAGGGCGATGCATCCGTCATGATGCGGCTGATGCAAGTATTGCAACACCCCTACGACGAACAACCCGCGCATGATGAGCTTGCAGACCGGCGCCCCGAATGGGCGCGTAACAAGCCGGGATGTTCGGCGCTGTCATGCAGTTCGTGAATTCTTGCCGCGTCGAGACATGGTGCGCGCAAATCAGGCGGTTATTCTTTTGGGTGCTGGCAAACATTCACCTAATTTTCGTGGTGCCAAAATGCAGGCGTTACGCATGGGTTATCAACGAGGGCGACTGCATGAGTTCGCCTCTAATATTTGCGTGGACGCTTTATCGCGCGGATAGTTTTGTCCAGTTGAAATAGCATTTTTTTGGCGGCTCGCTCATTGTTTTTCGTCAGCTCTTTCTGCACCATCTCCGCGAAGGCGACCAGGTCCTGTCGGGGATAAGCATCCTGCACGCCACAATCCTGGAAGAATTCGGCAATCCAGTGAGCATTCAGTTCGGGGTTTCCCGTTTCTTCTAAATACTCCTCTGCCGCCGTCTTGACGTAGTCCGTCAGTTTGGGCATCGTGTCTCCTCATAGATATCTGAATGCCGGTAGTACTTGCCCAATCTCCTGTCCTTTCCTACTTCTTGCGTCTGTCTTGAACCAAGGCTCCTTCCCTCCGCCGGAGTTACCCGGCTTCATCGGTACTACGAGCTTCTCCGTCACCCCAAGGCGTCCGTCCTGTCCCTCACGGGCGTCCGGTTGATCATCCTTGCCCCACGCCAAGGGGCTTCCCGTGTTGCCGCGCTTTCCTTGTGTACATGCTGTCGCCACTACCCCGGCGCAGCGACTGGGGATGTCCTTCGCTCGTTTCCCCAGCCGTGTCAGCCTTCCCCATATGTGTGGATGGATCGGCCTGCGCATCGTCCTTTTCGAGGATTGCTCAGCGTTTACTCGCGTTACGGCCTGCACACTCGCCAAGTCACCTAATGTGACCCTCTACATCAAAGGCTTCAGCCACTGCGTTACCTCCATGACCGCTTCGATTGCTTCCGGCTGGAGCGATTTCGCCGGGTAGGATTTACACCCACTGGAACGACGCCGCCTTTTCACGGCGCACACACAGAGGAGACGATCGATCTTCTCCGAAACGAACGCTCAACGTTGATTTGACGTTACACTACTCAATCAATGAAGACGCTGCGCTTTTCCGCCCTACCGAGCTACGCTTGCTAATTATGGAGTAAACAGACCAATGGTATCTCATTCCAGCTACATACATGATCGTCCTGCTACAGAAGATACATTAGGCCGCTCACATTTTGCCGAGGCTTTATCCCACTCACTCGTTTTACCCAAGGGTAGCCCAGGTCTAGTCGTAGGTATCGAGGGTAATTGGGGTTCAGGGAAGAGCACGCTAATCGGTTTAATTACAAAAAAACTTGCTGAAATCACTGAGGGTAGCGTACCAATTGTGGTCGAATTTAACCCTTGGCTGGTCAGCAATACTGGTGCGCAAGTGGAAGCACTGATCGGTCAAATTGCTGCATCAATCGGCAAGGATTTATCCTCGGGTGAGAAGGGGATCGAAACTGGACAGAAATTACTTAGTTATATCGGCTTACTCAAGCATCTAAAATTT
>CAKKRD010000005.1 GCA_919902515.1 Nitrosomonadaceae bacterium
GTGCTTGGGAAACTGCCCGAGCCAAAATTTACCCACACATTTTACTGACGAACCTCTATTATAGCCATTTCTTCCAGCGGAATAATGCCAGCATGCCGATGCTGATAATGGTCATTACCCCCAGCACCGCAAAAAATCCCCAATCCCATCCCAGTCCTGGCATATGTTTGAAGTTCATGCCGTAGATGCTGGCGATTAGAGCCAGCGGCATGAATATAGTGGTGATAACGGTGAGAACTTTCATTACCGTACTGATGCGATAGCTTACGCTGGATATGTAAATATCGAGCATACCCGCTGTCAGATCGCGCAGAGACTCCACCGACTCGATGATGTGAATGGTATGGTCATACACGTCACGCAAATAGAGCAACGTATTCCGGCTAAATAGCGGTGAGTCGCCGCGCTGCAGCGAGCTGATGACTTCGCGCAGCGGCCACAATGCCCTGCGCAAAAAAACGCCTTCGCGCTTGAGACGGTAAATTGCATGCAGGGTGCTGGGCTGAGGGTGAGCTATCAGCTCGATTTCCAACGCTTCGGTTCTTTCGTCGAGCCGTTCCAGAATGACGAAATGGCTGTCAACAATGGCGTCAATCAGGCTATACATCAGAAAATCCGCGCCGGACTTCCTGATCTGCCCCTTGCCTGAACGCAGCCGCTCACGTACCGCTCTGAATTGAGTGCCGTCCGTTTCAAGAAACGACAGTACGAAATTTTTCCCTAGCACCAGGCTGATCTGGTCCGAATCAATTTTTTCCTCCGCACCCTTGTTCTCGTAACCGAAGGTTTTCAGCACCACGTAGAGATAATCACCGTAGTCTTCGAGTTTTGAGCGCTGCTCGGTGTTGAGTATGTCCTCCAGTACCAGCGGGTGAAGGCCGAAGCTGGCGCCGATTTGCTCCAGCATAGCGGTATCACCCAGACCGTGAAGATTGATCCACACGGTGCCGCGTGCAGCCTTGACCTTGTCGGCCAGATCAACAATAGCTATATCGGATTCGCGCACATCACTCTCATCGTAATCCAGCAGGGTGACGCTGGAGGCAGCGGCTTTCTTTTCACCGATATGCACCAGTGCGCCTGGAGGCAGGCCGGCTTTGGCAGATCTCTTTTTAGTGTGGGATGTCATGGTGATGTATGGGAGTTATGCGCCTGCAGTGCCCCCGATCAATTTATCCGCTTTGTCGGCCTTGCCCCCTTCTGGCCAATCCCTAATACGCAAATCGAAACCGAGAGTCGCCCACTCCTCAGCTTCGGTGTGCAATGCAGTGTCGGTCAAAGGGTTGCGTTCCAGCCATTCGCGCTCGATGCGCAAGGCACATTCGGTATCGCCAAGGAACACTTCTAACCGCGGTAATTCAATATCGCTACGGCTGCGGTGAAACAGTGCCGCCAGTCGCAGCGCGAACAGCAGCTTCAAGTCCGGCAATGTTGCGACCAGATCCCGTGCTTTGCTGAGTGTGCCACGGTGGGCCAGCGCGAGCAGGCTCAGGCGAGCCTGTTCCATTTTTGAGAAACCGGGCATGTCAGCATTGCCAAGAATGTATGCAGAATGTTTGTGGTAGCCAGAGTGAGCCACCGAAATGCCGACCTCATGCAATCGCGCTGCCCACGACAGAATTCGTAGCGCATCTTCCAATTCATCAGGAGAGCCCGTCAGCAACTGCTTCCCCAGCGCCAGCGCCAGTGATCCCACTCGTCCTGCCTGGGCGGGATCTACCTGGTAGCGCCGCATGAATTGCTGCACCGTTACTTCGCGCATGTCATGATTATGGAAACGCCCAAGCAGGTCATAGAGCACACCCTGTCGTAGCGCTCCCATTGCCTGCGACATGCGGCGAATACCCAGCTCGGAAAACACGGCGGACATGATGACGAACCCGCCGACGATGACAGGTGCGCGCTCAGCGCGCAGACCGGAAATTTCGATTTTTCTGCTATCACCCACTTTAAGCAGATAATCACGAAAATTTTCCAGCCCTTCTGCTGTGATATCCCCGCTGCTACTGCCATCGTCGAAATCGTTCAGTTTCAAGATATCGCCCAGCGCACGCGCCGTGCCGGAGGAGCCAAATGCATCTTGCCACTGGTCGCCGGAGAACTCAGCAGCGATAGTCTGCACCTCGGTGCGCGCTGCCAGCTCTGCCTGTTTCATTGCAGCTTTGGTGATTTTTCCATCCGGAAAAAAGCGCAGGCTATGACTGACACAGCCCATGTAAAGACTTTCCAGTTTGACCGGTTTTAAACGGCTGCCAATGATAAATTCGGTAGAGCCGCCGCCAATATCCACGACCAGGCGGTTGTTGCTGGAAGCCGGCAGGCCATGAGCAACACCCAAATAAATAAGACGCGCTTCTTCGCGTCCGGCAATGACCTCAATGGGGAATCCCAGAGCAGACTCGGCTTTTTTCAGGAATGCGGGGGCGTTTTTTGCCACGCGTAGTGAGTTGGTACCAACTGCGCGCACAGTATGCGGCGGAAACCCCCGCAGACGCTCGCCAAAACGATTTAGACAATCCAGTGCGCGGGCCTGGGAATCCTCATCCAGTCGTTTGTCGGCAGTGAGTCCGGCGGCAAGGCGCACCATTTCCCGTAAATTATCCAACGGGTATATTTGTTCGCCCACCACTCGCGCCACCTGCAGACGAAAGCTGTTGGAGCCGAGATCAACCGCAGCCAGGGTGGAATATTCAGTCATGGGTTCCTGGTCGAATTTCAGAAAGTGACTAAACTACTTATTCTTGCGCCTCGCGCTCGATCTCCTCGACGGTTACATGCCGCACATCCTTGCCCTTGACCAGATAGACCACATATTCCGACATGTTCTTGGCGTGGTCGCCGATGCGCTCAATGGCCTTCGCCGCAAACAGAATTTCCAACGAGGTGGAGATCTTGCGCGGGTCTTCCATCATGAAAGTAATCAGCTGCCGTATGATGGAACGGAATTCTTCATCCACCAGCTCATCCTGCCGCACAACCTGGGCCGCCGCTGCCAGATCCAGCCGGGCAAAAGCATCCAACGATTTGCGCAACATTTCCAGTGCGATGTTGGCGACATGCCTGATCTCGATGAAACGTGGCATGTGTGTGCGGCCAGCGGCATATATCAACTTTGCCATGCGTGCGATTTTTGCCGCTTCATCGCCGATGCGTTCCAGATCGGTAATGGTTTTGATAACCGTCATGATCATGCGTAAATCGCCGGCAGTGGGTTGTCGGCGCGCAATGATCTGACTGCAAATTTCGTCTATTGACACTTCCATTGCATTGACGCGGTGATCATCGGCGATAACTTGCTCGATCAGATCTATATTGCCAGTGGTAAGTGCTTCGACCGCACGTTCGATCTGCTCCTCTACCAATCCGCCCATTTGCAGCACGCTCGAGCGCACCGCTTCCAGTTCGGCGTTAAACTGCTTGGATATGTGTTCGCTGATTGACATTGCGCGCCTTTTGGTTGGTCAGAAACAGAGAATGATACTCGCCGGTTGTGACAATTTTGTTGCTGCTCAGATCAGATGGCGATCGTCCGGATACCGCTGTCGGTGCCGAGCAACAACACGTCGGCTCCGCGCCTTGCAAACAGTCCATTGGTTACGACACCAGTTATCTGGTTGAGAGCTGTTTCCAATTCCACCGGGTTGAGGATTTGCAGGCCGCGCACATCCAGAATTACGTTGCCGTTATCGGTAGTGAATCCCTGACGCAGCATGGGTTGTCCACCCAGCCGCGCAATTTCGCGTGCAACATAGCTGCGCGCCATCGGAATGACTTCGACCGGCAGCGGGAATTCGCCGAGTACCTCCACCAATTTGCTCTGGTCAGCGACACAGACAAATTTTCTCGCTACCGCAGCGACGATTTTTTCCCGCGTCAAGGCCCCACCACCACCTTTAATCATGTGCAGATGTTCGGTGACTTCGTCCGCACCATCCACATACAGCGGGAGTTCGTTGACACTGTTCAGATCCATGACCTCGACACCATGGCTTCTGAGGCGTTGGGCAGTTGCTTCGGAACTCGCCACCGCGCCCTCAATTTTATGCTTGATCCTGGCCAGTTCTTCTATGAAATAATTCGCGGTAGAACCGGTTCCCACGCCGACAATGCAACCGGCGGGAACGTGCTGAATGGCGGCTTGTGCAACCGCGCGTTTTTGTTCATCTTGTGTCATGATGTCCTTGCGCCGATAAAAACTCTTGACCAGCCGTTAGAATAGCCCCATCCGCGAAATTTAACAATTAACCCGGATTTTAAGTGCGCCTGTCAGCATGCTAGAATTCGCCTCAACTTCTGATTCCTCAAGTGTGCGTCCAGATGAAAAATGATTATCTCGAAAGAATTCTCACTGCCCAGGTTTATGATGTGGCGGTAGAGACCCCCCTGGAGTTTGCCCCCAATCTGTCTGCCCGCATGCATAACCGGTTGCTGCTGAAGCGCGAGGACATGCAGCAGGTGTTCTCATTCAAGTTGCGAGGGGCCTACAACAAAATGGTCAAACTTTCACCTGCCCAGCTTAAGCACGGCGTGGTGGCGGCTTCTGCGGGCAACCATGCACAGGGAGTAGCGCTGGCGGCGCAGCGGCTTAATTGCCGTGCCACGATCGTGATGCCCGTCACTACGCCGCAAATCAAGATACAGGCGGTTGAGGCGCGTGGCGCGACCGTACTGCTGCACGGCGACGCCTATGACGAAGCCTATACGCAAGCACTGAAACTCGCAGCAGAAGAACGCGCCACTTTTGTACACCCTTATGACGATCCCGATATCATTGCGGGGCAGGGCACCATCGGCATGGAAATCCTGCGCCAGCACACTGGAGCCATCCACGCCATATTTGTGCCGGTGGGCGGTGGCGGACTTATTTCCGGCATCGCCGCATACGTAAAAAGGCTGCACCCGAGAGTCAGAATTATCGGAGTCGAGCCGGTCGATGCTGATTCCATGTACCGGTCGCTGCAGGAGGGGCACCGCATCAGGCTTGCCCAAGTGGGGCTGTTTGCCGACGGCGTGGCGGTGAAGCAAGTGGGTGAAGAGACCTTCCGCCTGTGCCGCGAACTGGTGGATGAGATCATCCTGGTGGACACGGACGCCATCTGTGCCGCGATCAAGGATGTGTTCGAAGACACGCGCGCCATTCTGGAGCCTGCCGGCGCGCTGTCCATCGCAGGCGCCAAGGCTTACGCCAAGCGCGGTAAAATTCTCGGTAAAACCCTGGTGGCGATTGCCTCTGGCGCCAACATGAATTTTGATCGCCTGCGTCATGTTTCCGAACGGGCGGAACTGGGTGAGCAGCGCGAAGCAGTGATGTCGGTGACCATTCCTGAAGAGCCTGGCAGTTTCAAGAAATTCTGCGCCATGCTGGGGACGAAAAGTATCACGGAATTCAACTACCGCTACTCCGATCCGAAAGAGGCGCATGTGTTTGTTGGTGTGTCGGTGCGCGACCGTGGTGAGGCGGTAAAGCTGATCAGGAGTCTGGAGAAAATCGGCCTGCATGCTGAAGACCTCAGTGATAATGAAATGGCGAAACTGCATGTGCGCCATCTGGTTGGTGGGCGTGCGCATGGGGTAAAGAATGAAATTCTTTACCGCTTCGAGTTTCCTGATCGTCCCGGCGCGCTGATGAAATTCCTGGACAGCATGAGCCACCACTGGAATATCAGTCTGTTTCACTACCGTAACCATGGTACCGATTACGGTCGCGTACTGGTGGGTATGGAGGTGCCGCCCGCAGAGAAAGCCGAATTCAAGGCGTTTCTCGACCAGCTTGGTTACCGCTACTGGGATGAAAGCAAGAATCCGGCGTACAAGTTGTTCCTGGGGTAGGCAGCAATCAGAGTTTCCACATCCAGGTTGCTTGCCCCAGATTCCTCGTAACTTTCAAATAAGCGGTATAGATACCCTCTGTTTCCCCGATTGGATTCTTGGTCGCCGGTTGACAATGATGGTTGGTTATCCTGAATCATCAGAGCGCCAGATAAGGGTTTCCGCGTTTCATGACTTCAGGCGTCAGTTATCTTTAATTCTTCGGAATTATTTCATGGACATTTCATGAAAAATCAGTTATTTTTCGGCACAATGTCCATTTTAGTTTTGGTGTCTTTGTCCAATCCTTAAACGAAGGGAGCTACGAAAATGCAACGCACAACAGTTCGCAGGAATCAGACGGCAGTTATCGTAGCAGGTGGGTTGCTGTCTCTTTCAATGGGTGTGACCAGTTTACAAGCGAACGCTAGTCTGAATAACCTCATCATGCCGAAATTCTTCAAGGATAAGGGCATAGAGATGGGAGGTTGGGTGAACGGCGGAGCAACTTTCAATCCCAGCCACTCTACCCTTGGCTATAATGGCCCCGTCACTTTCGGTGATCGCGCCAATCAAGCGCAGATGAATCAGCTCAATTTCTTCTTACAGCGTGCCGTGGTGACGGAAGGCAAGTCATGGGATCTGGGATTCCGGGCGGACTTCATGTTCGGCACCGATGCTATTTTTACTCAGGCTTACGGTAATCCTGCCGCCGACGTAAATAGCGGAGCTTTAATGCCGAACAGGGGCACCTGGGATCTTGATTTGTGCTGCAACTCTAGCCGCAATTATGGCATTGCCCTGCCGCAGGCTTTTGTCGAGATGTATGCGCCAATCGGTAACGGTCTCAACGTCAAGGCCGGCCATTTTTATACGCCGATTGGTTTTGAATCGGTGCCGGCACCCAACAACTTCTTCTACAGCCATGCCTACACCATGCAGTACGGCGAACCCTTTACCCATACCGGCGTATTGACCAACTACACAGTCGACAAGAATGTGGTGTTCATGAGCGGCGCTATCACCGGCAGCGGCACCGGCGGCTGGGATGGCAACTTTAACAGGCAGATGGATAACTGGGGCGGTATCGGCGGCATCACCTACACCACTGATGATAAGAGAAGTTCAGCCAACATCGCCGGTACCGGAAGTCAGGTCTCGTCACGCAGCAATAGTTTCTGGGGGATGTACAGCGTCGTGCTGAAGCACATGATCACCCCCAAAACACACTTTATTTTGCAGCATGATCATGGTTATGCTGACAATATCTTATTGGCTTATGGGCAGGGGCAAGCTCAATGGTATGGCGTCAACACGCATATGTATTACGATATCCTGCCTGACTTCTCGGTCGGTGTGCGTGGCGAGTGGTTCCGTGATCGGGATGGCTTCCGTGTCTTTCAGCCAGGCCGGGTTTCCGCCGGCACTAATGTTGGTCCCGATGGTGCCCTTCATAGCTTTGCGTTGCATGGGGCGGGGGCCAGCGCTGTGTCTACCCCAGCCGATTATTATGCGGTCACCATAGGCGCGAACTGGAAGCCGGCGAAAAGGCTGAAGATTGAGACGAAAGCATTACAACAGTTCAATATTCGCCCGAATATCCGCTACGACAGGGCAGACAGCCTTACTAACTTGGCTTATACACCCTTTGGCGGTCAGAAGGACCAGGTCCTGTTCTCGATGGACTTTATGCTGCCGTTCTGATCCGGCAATCTGCGGGAAGCAGTAGTGAACGCCAGCGGGGTTGATAGGCTGGCGTTTCTCGTTTCTTTTCGGCTGACCGCTCCTGAAACATCTGCTCAGCCGGTCTGTCAGGGCAATTGCAGCACCATTCTCACGTGGGGAATACCCGCGTCGATGAACTCCTCTCCCGCCGTCTGGAAACCAAATCTCGTGTAAAACCTGGCGGCATAGGTTTGCGCGTTGACGATCGCTACCCCCAGATGCCGTTTCTTTGCTTCCTCCAATAACCGTTGCAATAGCGCAGTGCCCACACCGCGGCCGCGCCACTCTTTGAGCACCGCCATGCGTCCGATATGACCATCCGGCAGCAACCGCGCCGTGCCGATGGGGTTGTCTACCGAATCCAGCGCCAGTATGTGCAGACAACTCGCATCAAACTCGTCCCATTCCAGTTCGACAGGAACCTGTTGCTCGTGAACGAACACCGTCTCGCGGATGGTGCGCAATGCCGGAGCATCGGCTTGCCAGTTTGCGAGGCGCACAGTAAATGATTTCACACGTTTTTCCGGGAATGATGACAGGCCGGATATAATAACTGACCAAGCTCGGAAAATAGTCATGAAAAATCTCTGGAATGATGCTGAGGCGGCGCATTATCAAACCGATCTTGCGCTGCGGGTTTATTCGTCCCGATTGCTGGGATGTGACAAATCGCTGGTGCTACACGGCGGCGGCAACACCTCGGTCAAAATTCGCGAACAGAATCTGTTCGGTGAGGAAGAAGACATTCTCTACGTCAAGGGTAGTGGCTGGGATCTGGAGGCCATCGAAGAAGCAGGTTTTTCGCCGGTACGCATGAATCATCTGCTGCGGCTTGCCGGGCTGGAAGTACTGTCCGACCCGCAAATGGTGAACGAGCTGATGACGCATATGACGAAATCAGCTGCGCCCGCACCCTCCATTGAAACGATTCTGCATGCCTGCCTGCCGTTCAAATACGTGGACCACACCCATGCTGATGCAGTTGTAACCATAACCAACACGGCGCACGGCGAAGCGCGTATCCGTGAAATCTATGGTGATACCGTGGTGGTGATTCCCTACGTGATGCCAGGCTTCGATCTGGCGCGAGTCTGTGTCGGGGAATTTGCCAAGCAGGCCAGTGCTAATACCATCGGCATGGTGCTGATGAATCACGGCATTTTTTCTTTTGGTGCAACTGCCAGGGAAGCCTACGAGCGCATGATCATGCTGGTCAGCCATACTGAGGATCACCTCAAGCAAAAAAATGCATGGCAGATTCCCTGTTTACCAGAAGAAGTTTCCAGCAAACCGCTGCGGCTGGAACTGGCCGCGCTGCGCAAGAAAGTTTCCACCGCAGCAGGTTTCCCGGTGATTCTGGCTACATACATGGATGATGTCAGTCTTGCTTTTTCCCGGCGCGACGATGTCGCGGTGATTTCGCAGCAAGGCCCGGCGACACCCGATCACATCATCCGCACCAAGCGTATTCCCATGCTGGGACGAGATGTTCAGGCCTATATGCAGGCCTACCAGCAATATTTCGAGCAGCATGCCCTTTACGCCAGAGAAAAGAAAACCATGCTCGATGCGGCGCCGCGGGTCATCCTCGACCCGGAACTAGGCCTATGCACGGTGGGGAGAAATGCAAAAGATGCCGTCATCATCGCAGAGATCTATCAGCACACCATGGAGATCATTCAGCGTGCCACCATGCTGGGTGGCTTTCAGGCGCTTTCCACGGACGAACTGTTTGCGGTGGAATACTGGGATCTGGAGCAGGCCAAGCTCAAGAAAGGCGGCAAACCGCCGCTTTTCTCCGGCCAAATTGCGCTCGTCACCGGCGCGGCATCCGGCATCGGCAAGGCTTGCGCCGAAGCGCTGCTGGCGCGGGGTGCGGCGGTTGTCGGCCTCGACCTTGATCCGGGCATTGCAAGCCTGTTCAGGCGCGGCGACTACCTTGGTCTGTGCTGTGACGTCAGCGATGAGAGCGCCATCGTCAATGCGCTGGAAGTCTGCGTGAAAACTTACGGCGGACTCGACATGCTGATACTGAATGCCGGGATTTTCCCTGCTAGTCAGCCTATTGGATCCCTTGCTACCGACGAATGGCGCAAGGTCATGAGTATCAATCTGGATGCCAATCTTGTGCTGCTGCGCGAATGCCACCCGCTGTTGAGGCTTGCTCCCCAGAGCGGGCGCGTGGTCGTTATCGGCTCGAAAAATGTACCCGCCCCCGGTCCCGGCGCAGCGGCGTATTCCGCGTCGAAAGCGGCGCTCAATCAGCTGGCGCGGGTGGCAGCGCTGGAATGGGGCGCAGACAATATCCGCATCAATATTCTGCATCCCAACGCCGTGTTTGATACCAGCATTTGGACCGAGGATGTGCTCCAGTCCCGCGCGGCGCAATATGGTCTTTCGGTGGAACAATATAAAAAGAACAATGTTCTCAAGACCGAAGTGACCAGCCGCGACGTGGCGGAGCTGGCAGCGGAGATGTGTGGGCCATTGTTTGCTAAGACCACTGGCGCACAGGTGCCGGTGGATGGCGGCAACGAGCGGGTAATTTAACGTGAGCAGGTTATGAGATCCGATCTGGAAAAGATCGAAACGCTGCGTTGGCGGGATAACAAGTTGGAAATGATAGACCAGCGCATCTTACCGGCACATTTCGAATATCTGGCGTTCGATTCTGCGGCGACCGTGGCCGAAGCCATACGCAGCATGGTGGTACGCGGGGCGCCCGCCATCGGCTGCGCCGCAGCTTACGGCTTCGCATTGGAGGCGCGGCGGCTGGAACAAGAAAGTCCGGAGAATTTTGCCCGCGGGTTGGAACAAGGTTTTGCCATGCTCGCTCAAAGCCGCCCCACTGCAGTCAACCTGCTGTGGGCTTTAAAAAAAATGCGTGAAATCTGGCACAGCAGCAAAACCAGCGGCAACCCGGTCATCGCCGCCAAACTGTTGGCGAAGGCGCACGAAATAACGGCGGAAGACATTCGTGCTAACCGCCGGATGGGCGAGTACGGCGCAATGCTGCTTCCGGATAATTCAACGGTGCTGACCTATTGCAATGCCGGGGCGCTTGCCACTGCCGGTCATGGCACGGCACTGGGTGTGATTCGCTCGGCACGCGACCAAGGCAAGAAAATTTCCATTATCGCCTGCGAGACCAGGCCGTTTCTGCAAGGTGCACGGCTGACCGCATGGGAAATGATGCAGGAAAAAATCCCGGTAACACTGATTACCGACAACATGGCGGGGCATTTCATGAGCCGGGGTGAAATTCACGCGATCATGGTGGGTGCAGACCGGGTCGCAGCCAATGGCGATGTCGCCAACAAGATCGGAACTTATATGCTGGCAGTGCTCGCCGCTCGCCATGGTATCCCGTTTTATGTGGCCTGCCCGCTGTCAACGATTGATCTTGCCACGGCTTCCGGCGGATTGATTCCGATTGAAGAACGTACGGCGGAAGAAGTGACCGGTTATCGCGACTGCCAGTGGGCGGCAACAGGCGTAGCGATACGCAATCCCGCTTTCGATGTGACGCCAGCCGGGCTGGTGACGGCTTTGATTACGGAAAAAGGGGTAGTACAGGCACCAACGGAAGAGGGGATCAGGAGATTGTTTGAGCTGTTGCAAGCGACTCAATAATAAAAACCCTGGAACTATTCAAATGGGTGTCGCAGTACGATGGTCTCTTCCCGATCCGGCCCGGTTGAAATCATGTCCACCGGCACTTCGCACACTTCTTCCATGCGTTTCAGGTAATCCTGTGCCGCTTTGGGCAGTTGTTCGAAATTCTTGATTCCTACGGTACTGCCCATCCATCCAGGCATTTCCTCGTAAACCGGCTCACAAAGGGCTAATTCATCGGCCCCCACCGGCAAAATGCTGCTGAATTTCCCTCCTTCGCCATTGCCACTCAATTTGTAACCCACACCTAGGCTCAGGGTTTCGACACCATCCAATACATCGAGTTTGGTGACACATAACCCCGATACACCGTTGATCTGGATCGAACGCTTCAGCGCTGCAGCGTCAAACCAGCCACAACGGCGTGGACGTCCTGTGGTTGCGCCGAATTCATTGCCACGTTTGGCCAGATGCTTGCCCACGTCATCATCCAGTTCGGTAGGAAAAGGTCCGGCGCCGACCCGCGTGGTATAGGCCTTGGTGATGCCCAGCACATAATGCAGCATTTGCGGACCGACCCCACTGCCAGTCGTCGCGGCACCGGCGATGCAATTACTCGATGTAACAAACGGATAAGTGCCGTGATCTATGTCAAGCAACGTTCCTTGCGCTCCCTCGAACAGCAAATTGCTGCCGGCCTTGTTGGCTTCGAACAGCAGTCGCGGCACATCCGCTACCATCGGCTTGATCCGCTCTGCCAGCGACAGGGTGTCATCCATGGTTTGTTGAAAATCCACTATTGGTGCGTGAAAATAATTTTTCAGTACAAAGTTATGATAGTCCAGCATCTCACCCAGTTTGGCAGCAAAGCGGTCACGGTGGAACAGATCCTGCAGGCGCACAGCGCGCCGCGCCACTTTATCCTCGTAGGCGGGGCCGATGCCCCGTCCCGTGGTGCCGATCTTGTCCGTGCCTTTGGCGGTTTCTCGCGCACTGTCAAGCGCACTGTGACAAGGCAAGATGAGCGGACAGGCTTCACTTATGCGTAATCGCCCCTGCACGTCAACTCCTGCCTGCTCCAGCATGCCGACTTCTTCCAGCAATGCCTGCGGAGATACCACTACACCGTTGCCGATGTAGCAGGCAACATTGCTGCGCAGAATTCCAGAAGGAATCAAATGCAACACGGTTTTCTTGCCGCCAATTACCAGTGTGTGGCCTGCATTATGGCCACCCTGGAAACGCACCACGCCCTGAGCGTGATCCGTAAGCCAGTCTACTATCTTGCCTTTGCCTTCGTCACCCCACTGGGTACCAATGACAACCACGTTTTTAGTCATGTCTCTTGATCTTTAAAAATATTTTTCTACGGAACCGGGATGAGGAGGAATATCAGGTTAGTGAATATTGCGGCATTTCTACAATTCTCCGCGCATCTTTCCGCGGCTCAAATTCAGATTTTTTCTATTCTCCAGATTCCTTGGCGCATCACCAGCTGCCTATCGCAGTCAGGCGCATCTTGATCGCTCTCATGCCCCGGCAATTCCATAACTACGATCTGGCCCTCGTTGCGAAGCTGCTCGATTTCTTTCTCAAGCGCTTTATCGTTTCTCTTATAGGGCGCAAGGATTCCTTTCGGATAGGGATCCGGTTTCACCAGTCCCGACAATTCGCGTAAATCCATGCTGAAGCCGGTAGCCGGGCGCGCCCTTCCAAACGCTTTGCCAATTTCATCATAGCGACCCCCCAAAGCAACCGCGTTAGGACAGCCTTTGGCGTAGGCAGCGAACACCATGCCGCTGTGATATTGATAGCCGCGCAAGTCAGCCAGATCGAATGCCATGGTATCCACCAGCGGCTCCAATTCTGCTGCCACTGCTTCCAGTTCGTCCAGGGCTGTCTGAATCTCGGGGTAATCCGGCAGAAACTTGCGTGCACGTGCCAGCACTTTCCTGTCGCCATACAATTCCGGCAACAGCATCAACGCTTGCCGCGCATTTTTGTCCACGCGTTTATCCAGCCCGACACAGAGATCCCCCAATGCGGAGACATCCTTGGCCTGGAGTGCGCCGAATAATTCCGTTTCCAATCCGCCGGGAATTCCCGCACCTTTAACCAAGCCGCGAAATACGGCGACATGACCGAGATCAAGGTGGATTTTTTCTATCCCGGCAATTGCCAAGGATTGCAGCATAAGTCGCTGGATTTCGAGATCGCTTTCCAGTCCGGCATGGCCGTATAGTTCTGCGCCAATCTGGAGCGGTTCACGGGTGCGGGTCAATCCCGATGGTACGGTATGCAGCACACTGCCTGCGTAGCACAGACGCGTGACGCCATTGCGGTTCAGCAAGTGTGCATCGATACGTGCAGCCTGGGGCGTCATGTCTGCGCGTAAGCCCATCATCCTGCCGCTCAACTGGTCCACCACTTTGAACATGCGTAAATTTGTGTCACCCCCGCTGCCTGAGAGCAGTGATTCCACGTATTCCAGCAGGGGTGGCCCCACCAGTTGATAGCCATGTACCAACAGCCAGTCCATGATGCGCCGACGCTTCGCCTCAATGGCTAACGCCTCAGCAGGCAGGATGTCTTCAATGTATTCGGGAAGGAGCCAGTTACGCATGTTTGCGACTCAGATACGGCTGCATGAAAATGGGGTGATGGGGGCTATTTCACAAGATAAAGCAGCAGCAACCCCGCCAGCATCGAAGTCAGACCGATGAAGCGTATCTGGCCATCGCCGGCTTCGGTCAGTTTTTTGAAAGCTTCACGCCACATGCTGGGCAGCAGAAACGGCAGCATTCCTTCCATTACCAGCATCAGCGCGAACGCAATTAGCAAAGTGTCCCACATGCTGCGATAGCTCCGACAGACACCTCTATAAATTCAAGACCACGAGTAAAATTATTGCGTAATATGGTGGGTCATGCCAGTCCGCAAGATGTTTACACTTGAATTTGAGTTCATGAAAGGCAGTCTATTTTCCGCCCCGCCCCGGATTCTTCAGATACTTGAAAAATTCAGAGCCGGGTTCCAGTACCATCATGTCCCCTTTGTTCTTGAAAGTCTGTTTATAGGCTTCCAGGCTGCGGTAGAAAGAATAGAATTCCGGATTCTGCTGAAAGGCGCCAGCATAGATTGATGAGGCTTTGGCATCGCCCTCGCCCTTGACCTCCTGGGCTTTCCGGTAAGCCTCTGCCAGGATTACCTCACGTTGCCGGTCAGCATCGGCACGAATTTTCTCTGATTCCGCCGCACCAGTCGAGCGCAATTCATTAGCCACGCGCTTTCTCTCTGCTTCCATCCGACGATAGACCGATTCGCTCACTTCCTGCGGCAAATCTACGCGTTTCAGGCGTACATCCACCACTTCCACCCCAATCTTGCGGGCATCAGCATCAGCTTTCTGGCGCATGATTTCCATAATCTTGTCACGTTCACCGGAAACCACATCGTGTACTGTACGGTTACCAAATTCGTCGCGCATGCTGGAATTTACTGTCTGGGCTAAACGGGTTTGTGCCAGCATTTCGTCACCGCGAACGCTGATGTAGTATTGCTTTACATCGATGATGCGCCACTTGACGAACAAGTCCACCAGTACATTCTTTTTTTCCGAAGTAATGAAACGTTCCGGTTCCGCTGTATCCATAGTCATGATACGCGATTCAAAGTAGCGTACGTTTTGCACCAGAGGAATCTTGAAATACAGTCCTGGCGAAGTCTTTACGTCGACCACTTCACCCAATTGGAATACGATCGCATGCTGACGCTGGTCGACGATAAACAGTGCTGAACTGGCAAGAAAGAACAGGGCGGCGATGATGCCCAGTAGCGTTGAAGTATATTTTTTCATTTATCTTGTCTCCCGTTCACGGCCACGAAATGCCTCGCGCGTGCGAGCGGCGCTATCATGCCCGGCCTCCTGGGCAGTCGGGGGGGGTGTTTCCGGCGCCGGAGCGGGCGATGGGAAAGGTCCGCTCGTTTGTATCAGCTTATCCAGCGGCAGATAAAGCAAGTTGTTGCCGCTTTTCTGATCAATCAGTATCTTGCTGGTGCTGGAAAGCACTTGCTGCATCATGTCCAGATACAGACGGTCACGGGTCACGCCGGGCGCTTTGCTGTATTCGACGAGAATCTGTTTGAAACGGCTGGCGTCACCCTCAGAACTGACGATCACACGCTGCTTGTAGCCTTCAGACTCTTCCAGCAGGCGCGCGGCATTACCCCGGGCCTTGGGAATAACGTCATTGGCGTAAGCCTGACCTTCATTTTTCTGCCGTTCTCTATCTTGGCCTGCTTTCACAGCGTCGTCGAATGCCGCCTGCACTTGTTCCGGCGGTTGCGCATTCTGCATGGTCACTTTGCTGATGGCGACCCCTATTTTGTAACGATCAAGGATTTCCTGCATTAACTTGGTTGTTTGCGCCGCCACCTGTTCACGTCCTTCGTAAAGCACGAAGTCCATTTTGCTTTTGCCGATTACTTCACGAATCGCGGTTTCCGCCGCCTGCATCACTGCGCTTTCCGGCTCACGGTTGTTAAACAGAAAATCTTCAGGATTCTTGAGGATGTATTGCACGGCGAACTGAATGTCGATGATGTTTTCGTCATCGGTCAACATCAGTGATTCCTTCAGTACTTTGCTTCTCACATTATTGCGGTAGCCGATTTCCACCGTACGCACCTGGCTTACGTTAACGGTTTCCATTACTTCAACCGGATATGGCAGATGCCAGCGGAGTCCTGCCTGGGTGGTTTCGATATATTTACCAAAACGCAGCACCACGCCGCGCTGCCCCTCATTGACAATGTAAAATCCGCTGGATACCCACATCAGCAGGAGCAGCCCAGCAAGCAAGCCAACGCTGCCGCTATATCGCCTAGGACTGCCGCCAGTTGGCCCTTCGCCCCCGCCCGGCCCCTCGCCACCACCACCCTTACGCTTAAAAAGGTTGTTGAGCTTCTTGTTAACGTTGCGCCACAACTCGTCGAGATCAGGCGGACCTGAGTTACCTTTTTTTCTTCCCCACTGCGGGTCGTTTAATCCCATGTTGATTCCTAGTTTCCGTTTAATATAGATACAACCATCAAATGGTCAAGTTGATTACCGACTCAATAAGAAACTGCAGCGCATCCGCTGACTATGTTTCCAACATGTGGCTGTATCTTGTGCCGTTGCGAAGTGCGCTGTTCAATTGCCTCGGCCAGCGCCAGCCTAATAAATTCAAGCCCCTCGCCGGTTCTCGCACTCAAACGAACCTGCGTTATTCTACCACACTCATCGCGCCCGTAACCCGCAGCCCCCACCGATAAATTGGTCAGATCTATCTTGTTCAGTACCATAATCTGCGGAATTGCATCGGCACCGATTTCCTTCAACACCTTGTTGACTTCCCCGATCTGCTCATCCCGATTGGGGCTGCCTGCATCCACTACATGGAGCAGCATGTCAGCCTGCACCGTTTCTTCCAGCGTAGCACGGAATGCAGCGACCAATGTGTGCGGCAACTCACGAATGAAACCTACCGTATCGGAAATCACCAGCGGTCCGTACTCGGGGATGAACAACTTGCGCGTGGTGGCATCCAGAGTGGCAAACAATTGATCGGCAGCATAGGCGTGTGCGCGGGTAAGGCTATTGAATAGGGTGGATTTGCCCGCATTGGTGTAGCCGACAATGGAAACTGACATAACGTCAGCGCGTTGTCTGGAACGGCGCTGCACCTCACGTTGGCGCTGGAATTTGGCGAGTTTTTCTCTGAGTGATTTAACCCGCTTCCGGAGCAGTTGCCGGTCAGTTTCTAACTGGGTTTCGCCAGGACCACGCAAGCCGATACCGCCTTTTTGTCGTTCCAGATGGGTCCAGCCACGCACCAAGCGAGTAGCGAGATGCTCAAGCTGCGCCAGTTCTACCTGCAACTTACCCTCGTGACTCTTCGCGCGCTGGGCGAAGATATCCAAAATCAGGCTGGTACGGTCTAGCACGCGACACTGGAGGCGCTGCTCCAGGTTGCGTTGTTGGGCGGGAGAAAGATTATGATTGAAAATCACCAGCGAGGCGCCAGTTTGTTCCACTGCGGCGGCAATCTCGTCTACCTTGCCGCTGCCGGCGTAATAAGCCGGGTCGGGGCGGGAGCGCCTGCCTTTGATTACAGCGGGGATTGTAAGTCCATCACTTGCGGTTAGTTGCCGCAATTCTTCCAGGTTTTCAGCGTAGCAGCCGCCGCCAAAATCAAGGCTAACCAGTATGGCAGCATTAATATTGGCAGCACTGCCAGCGGGGCGGTCAAGCATCAGGTGCGACTGGGGCATCAACTGGAATGGTAACGGCTCTGGCAGGGACCACGGTGGATATTGCGTGCTTATATACCATCTGGGTGACAGTGTTTTTCAGTAGAACCACATATTGATCAAACGAGTCAATATGCCCTTGCAGCTTAATACCATTTACTAGATAAATCGATACCGGAATGTGCTCCTTCCGCAGGGCATTCAGAAATGGGTCTTGTAACAATTGCCCTTTGGCACTCATGGGTGGCTCCCTGTTTTAATTATTCAAGTAATAACTCTACTTGATTTTAAGTAGTAAATCCATATTCCAGGATGGAAGATAAAACGGCGGCAGTTTCATAGATTCAAACCGGTCATTTTTCTATTCGATATTGGCTCGGGCGAATGGAATTCATGGAACGGGAAAGCAAGAGAAAGGGGTGGGTACTTGTTACCGCGCACGACGCAATCAGGGTTGCCGCCACGACTAATTAACGGTTAATCGGCTACTTTCAGTTGGTACAGACTGGGTTTGGAATTCATGGCACAAACTCTGGATGCCACCCCCCCAATGAAAATGCCCAGGCTGCGTGTTGCACAGCCTGGGCATCGATTGATGAGGCCTTCTTCCTGAATCCAGGAGGCACTGCCTCAAACAAGTACGACAGTTTCTCCGCTAATTAGTCGAACGGCTTTGGTCTTGGAGTTTCATTAGTGGAAGGCGGCAGGATGGGCAGTTTGAAATCAGGCTGCTTGCCGGTCAGTGTCTTCAGGAAAGCCACGATCTTGGCATTTTCTTCCTTGCTGAAGTCGCGGCCCAGCTGTACTCGACCCATGACGTCCACCGCCTCTTCCAGAGTCTCGGCAGCGCCATCGTGAAAGTAGGGATAAGTCAGCTCTACATTGCGCAGGGTAGGTACCTTGAACACAAAACGATCCGTGGCCTTGCCGGTAACTCCTATCCGACCTTCTTCCTTGCTGGCCGTCTTGTAGGGTTCACGAACACCCATCTTCTGAAACGAGGTACCCCCTACGGCCGTCCCATAATGACAGCTTGTACAACCGCTGTCCTTGAACAACTTGTAACCATCAAGTTCAGCCTGGCTGAGGGCCTTCTTGTCACCCTTAAGCCATTTATCAAAGCGGGAATCGGGCGTTACCAGGGTTTCTTCGAAAGCAGCGATGGCGTCGGTTACCATGCCGATGTTAACTTGATCCGATCCGAACACCTGCTTGAAGCGGGCACGATACTGCGGGATGGAGCGCAGCACGTCCACGGCCAGTTCGTGGGTGAAAGCCATCTCACCCGGGTTGGCAATGGGTCCGCCAGCCTGCTCCTTTAGATCCTTTGCGCGACCATCCCAGAATTGTGCCAGCATCATGCTGGAATTCAGCACCGTTGGTGCGTTGATGGGTCCTTGGTTCCATTTATGCCCAATAGAAGATTTTATGTTGTCGGTACCACCCATGCTCAAGTTGTGGCAGGAGTTGCAGGAAATGAAACCGGATTTGGACAAACGCGGGTCAAAAAAGAGCATCTTGCCCAATTCCACCATACCTGCATTCTTTGGCGCAGCTGCTTTAATCGGCTGGATGGGTTCGTTGGCCGACGCAACAGTTGAGGCGGCAACAACTCCAATAGATAGCAGCGATACAATTAGTGTTCGCAATATCATCAGTATTCTCCTTAAAACGCGGCTGTAGTGGCGCAGCCGATTACGCCTGACGAAATATAAACCCTTTAAAAGAATCTGACCACGATATTTGCACCATGCTACCACGCCTAAATCCGGCTTCCGAGCAGATTCACTCATCCTGCTTGGCCGGTGCAGCCACCGCCACGGCCTTTTCCTCATTATGACTATAGCCGCTGTAACAACTGCTGTCATGGGGATCGTGGTTGAGCAAGCGGGCTAATTCGGTCAGGGCTTGCTGGTAGACGTGGCGCTTGAACTCGACTACTGACTCCAATTCCACCCAATACTGATTCCAACGCCAGGCATCGAACTCAGGACGGGCGCTCGTGCGTAACGACACATCGCAATCTCGCCCAACCAGACGCAATAGATACCAGATCTGCTTTTGTCCTCGGTAGTTTCCGCGCCACTCGCGCCTTACCCACTGATCCGGCACTTCATAGCGCAGCCAGTCGCGTGTGCGCCCAATGATCTTGACATGGCGAGGATGCAAACCTACTTCTTCCGTCAATTCCCGATACATCGCCTGCTCCGGACTCTCGCCCGGCTTGATGCCGCCCTGGGGAAATTGCCAAGAGTCTTGCTTAATGCGTTTGCCCCAAAAGACCTCATTTTTCGAGTTTAGTAGAATAATGCCAACATTAGAGCGATATCCGTTACGGTCGATCATGTGATTCACCCAATGATTCGTCACAGTACTGCGAATTTTTCCACATTTTATCCCAGATTGAAAGCGATCATCAGATTAATAAACCACCTGCCCGCTTTGCCGTTTTTCATACTATTAAGCTCTTCCATCCTGGAAGACGTGGGCCAATATGGTGGTGCGGTTGAGACTGTCTTGCTAGCCTTGAGTTCCACTGCGAAATCCAGTGATGACAGTACCCAGCGCCAAGCAAGACGCACTGCGGTCTTTCGCGGTAGAATCGATTCCGTTTAATTGCCACATTGGAGCGGACATGCGCGCATCACAATTTTTTATTTCCACTCTCAAGGAGGCCCCTGCCGAAGCGGAGCTGATAAGTCACAAGTTGATGTTGCGGGCTGGACTTATCAAGCGCCTTGGTAGCGGGCTCTATACCTGGATGCCGCTGGGTCTGAGAGTGCTGCGCAAGGTCGAGAATATTGTGCGCGAGGAAATGGACAAAAGTGGCGCAGTGGAGCTCCTCATGCCCGCAGTGCAGCCTGCCGAATTGTGGCAGGAGTCCGGGCGCTGGGACGTATTCGGTCCGCAGATGCTGAAAATAAAGGACAGGCATCAGCGTGATTTCTGTTTCGGCCCCACACATGAAGAAGTCATAACCGACATCGCACGACGGGAGATCAAAAGCTATCGCCAGTTGCCACTGAATCTTTATCAGATCCAGACCAAGTTCCGCGACGAGATCCGTCCCCGTTTTGGCGTGATGCGTGCGCGCGAATTTGTAATGAAGGACGCCTATTCGTTCCACGCCGATGTGGCCAGTCTCGAGCAGACTTACCAGGTGATGCATGATACCTATGGCCGGATATTCACGCGCTTGGGATTGAAATTTCGTGCAGTAGCGGCGGATCCTGGAGCGATAGGTGGTAGCGGTTCGCATGAGTTTCATGTGCTGGCGGATTCAGGCGAGGACGCCATCGCTTTCTGTCCGGATTCGGATTACGCTGCCAACCTCGAACTGGCTGAGGCACTGCCACCGGCAGAACCGCGCGAAGCAGCCAATAAGGCAATGCAAAAAATCGCAACACCGGGCAAAAAAACCTGTGAAGAGGTTGCGGCATTTCTGAACGTTCCCATCGAACAAACCGTAAAGACCCTGGCAATTGTTGCAAATGGCGAAATGTATTTGCTGCTATTACGCGGCGATCATTATCTCAATGAGGTGAAAACCGGGAAGGCTCCTTTTCTTGCTGGGTTTCGATTGGCAAACGAAGAAGAGATTCTCGCAAAAATCCGCTGCCGTCCCGGATATATAGGGCCGGTCGGTCTGGGGCTGCCTGTTATTGCCGACAAAGCCGTCGCGGCAATGAGCAACTTCGTTTGTGGTGCGAACGAAGCGGACCATCATTTGACCAGCGTCAATTTTGGCCGTGACACGAAAGAGCCTGATCATATTTTTGATATTCGTAACGTGGTTACTGATGACCTCTCTCCCGATGGCAAGGGGAAACTGGAGATCTGCCGCGGGATCGAGGTTGGACATATTTTCCAGCTACGCACCAAATATTCGGAAGCGATGAAAGCCCATTACCTGGACGAGTCCGGCCAGACGCAAGTGATGGAAATGGGTTGTTACGGCATCGGTGTCTCGCGCATCGTTGCGGCTGCCATTGAGCAGAATCACGACGCGCATGGCATCATTTTCCTGGCCGCAATGGCGCCGTTCCAGATGGTCATTGTGCCCATCGGCCTCAACAAAAGTGCGCAGGTAAAAACTGAAACGGAAAAATTGTATGAAGAGCTTTCCGCCGCCGGTATCGAAGTTCTGCTGGATGACCGTGACGAACGTCCCGGCATAATGTTTGCTGACATGGAATTAATCGGCATTCCTCACCGCATCGTCATCGGCGAACGTGGCCTGAAAGAGGGCAATATCGAATACCAGGGACGGCGTGACGCCAGCTCTCAGACCGTTCCCTTGCAAAATGCAGTTAATTTTGTGAGATCAAGGATATGTGGAAGTTAGCCGGAATATTTCTACTGTTGTTCCCCGCTTTTGCTCAGGCTGGCGCCCAAATCTATGAGCCGCTTTCCGCCAGCATAAAAGCAGTGATGCAACGTGCGGTGAGCGATCGGGCGGTTCCGCGTCTGGCATTTTCATCCGAAAGCGAAGGCAAGGCATGGCTCACCACCATGACTAAACGACTGGAAAAGCGCATACCCAGTCAAAAAGAGCGCGACGATTTTCTGACCACGGTTCATTACGAAGCCGTTCGTGCTGGACTGGACCCACAGCTGGTATTAAGTGTCATTCAGGTTGAAAGCGGTTTCAAGAAATATGCCGTATCTATAGCCGGTGCGCGGGGCTACATGCAGGTAATGCCGTTCTGGGCAAGGGAGATTGGTGTCAGTGATCACAACCTGTTTCACTTGCGTACCAATTTGCGCTACGGCTGCACCATCCTGCGGCATTATCTCGACATCGAAAAGGGGAGTTACTTCCGTGCACTCGGGCGCTACAACGGTAGTCTGGGACAAGCAGGTTATCCTGACTTGGTAATGAGTGCGTGGCACAGTACCTGGGCTTATCCGCCCACTACAGCAGAGGTGGCAACTGTTGGGCAAGGCGGCTGACTCCTAACAAGACGGCACCAGGAAAGAAGCAACGTATTTTTCCCCAGTCAAAAATTCAGCAGTCCCCAAAACTTACTTGTGCTTTAACTGGACTGGTCCCCCAGGGTTATTTCTCGGGACATTCGCTGAATTCTCCTGCATGAAGTCCTCAAGGCTCTTCCGGGAAATTATCCCCACTTTGTAGGCCGCCGGCCTGCCGGCTGGGTTGAACAAGTACGTGGTGGGCAACATCGACACCGGACCAACCTGCGCGGCGATGCTTTTATTGCCAAACACAATCGGGTAGGAGATTGCCAGGGAATCAACGAATTTCAACACTGTTTTCGGGTCCCGGTAATCCATCACGATACCGATCACCACAACGTCCTTACGGCTTTCATAAAGTGATACCAGATCAGGGATTTCCTCCAGGCAGGGCGGGCACCACGTGGCCCAGAAATTCACCAGTACCCACTTGCCCCTATAGTCAGTAAGGGAGTGTATTTTGCCCGCAGCATCCTTGAAGGAGAAGCCCTGCGCTTGTGCGGCAGATGACAGCAAAGGCAACAGACACAGCAAGAAAGTGACGGAGTACCGTATTATTTTCATTTAATCACTCCGATGGTGTCATGATGGTGTTTTATGCTGCCGCGCATTATCTCGCCTTGGCTCATTGCGGGATATCGCTACACCTGCGGGTGTGCCTGCTTCAGCTTGCTGTGCAATTTGTTGAGTGCACTGAGGTAGGCTTTGGCGGAGGCAACGACAATGTCAGTATCTGCTCCGTGGCCATTAACGATACGCCCGGATTTTTGCAGTCGCACCGTAACCTCGCCCTGTGAGTCGGTGCCGCTAGTGATATTGTTAACCGAATATAATTGCAAATCAGCGCCGCTGACCAGAATTTTCTCAATGGCACGGAAAGTGGCATCCACCGGCCCGCTGCCGTCTGACTCGGCCTGCAATTCCTTGCCTCCTTCGGCGATCACTATCTTGGCATGAGGTGTTTCGCCAGTTTCGCTATGCGCAGTTAGAGACAATAGCTTGTATTGTTCCTGCAAGGTCAGGGTTTCATCTGATACCAACGCGTATAAATCCTCGTCGAAGATATCGTGTTTCTTGTCAGCCAACTCCTTGAAACGCATGAATGTGGTATTGAGTGCCTCTTCCGATTCCAGCGCGATACCGAGCTCCGCCAAGCGGCTGCGAAAGGCATTGCGGCCGGAGTGCTTGCCCAGCAATAATTTGTTTGCACCCCAGCCAACATCTTCGGCACGCATGATCTCATAGGTTTCACGGTGCTTGAGCACGCCATCCTGGTGTATGCCAGATTCATGCGCGAACGCGTTCGCGCCGACAATGGCCTTGTTGGGCTGCACCGGAAAGCCGGTGATACCTGACACCAGCTTACTGGCTGGCACGATATGGGTGGCGTCTATGCGCGTGTCGCAAGGGAAAAAATCCTGGCGGGTACGTACCGCCATCACGATTTCCTCCAGCGCAGCATTGCCTGCGCGTTCACCCAGACCGTTGATGGTGCACTCCACTTGGCGCGCCCCGTTCATTACCGCTGATAATGAGTTGGCCACTGCCAGCCCCAGATCATTGTGGCAATGTACCGAGAACACCACCCTGCTGGAATTGGGTATACGCTCGCGCAGGGTACGGACCAAGTTGCCGAACTGTTCCGGCATGGTATAGCCGACAGTGTCGGGAATATTGAGAGTAGTAGCTCCCGCTTCGATGACCGCCTCCAGCACACGGCAGAGGAAAGTGACATCTGAGCGGCCCGCATCCTCAGGAGAGAATTCCACGTTATCGGTATACTGGCGGGCCCACTTCACCGCCTTTACCGCCTGCTCCACCACCTGTTCTGGAGACATGCGCAGTTTCTTCTCCATGTGAATCGGCGAAGTGGCGATAAAAGTATGGATGCGCCCTGAGTTGGCACCTTTCAAGGCTTCGCCAGCACGTTTGATGTCGGCTTCGGTGGCGCGGGCCAGACCACACACGGTGCTGTCCTTGATGCAGTCGGCGACCGCTTTGACCGCCTCGAAATCGCCGTTGGAAGCCGCCGGGAAACCGGCTTCGATCACATCTACGCGCATGCGCTCCAGTTGCCGCGCAATACGCACTTTTTCCTCTTTGGTCATGGAGGCACCAGGACTTTGTTCGCCATCGCGTAAGGTGGTATCAAAAATAATCAAGTGGTCTTTCACGGCATTCTCCGTTTCAGGGAAGATATTCTGATTGTAATACGGAATCCGGGGAACAGATCCCACAGGGCAAATTTGGGAGATAAAAGTATGGTAATTAGCGCGCGTGGCGCAGCGGCCCTGCCAGAAGAGGCAGAGCGTGCAGGGTGTAGAGCAAGGGAATGGAGCTGACGTGTCTCATATGACTAAATATAAACAGTTTTTTCTGTTTGTGCAACGGGGGGAATTTATCAGGCATTCGGTACCCCGCTATTTCTCTTCTTTTTCGCCAGTCGCCACAACCACATGACATAGCCCGACAAGACATAAAGCACAAATAGGCAAAACAGCACGACCGGCGGGTGGCTTGGAATCACCACGAAAAAGAATAATGCCAGCAGCAGTATGGTGATGAAGGGCACACTCTTGCGTAGATTAATCTCCTTGCCGCTGTAATAAGGAAGGTTGCTTACCATGGTAAGACCGGCAAATAACGTTATGCCCCATGCCAACCATCTGATGTCGGCCCCCTTGACTTGGAAATCCAGCATCACCCATATCAGCCCAGCGATTAATGCAGCGGCAGCCGGGCTGGGCAAGCCTTGGAAGAATTGCTTGTCCACTACCCCCAGGTTGGTATTGAAGCGTGCCAGACGTAGCGCGGCGCAAGCACAATAAATGAAGGCCGCAATCCAGCCTAATTTGCCCATGTCTTTCAAAGCCCACTCGTATATTACCAACGCAGGAGCGGCCCCGAACGAAATCATGTCGGACAGGCTGTCGTATTCCGCACCGAATTCGCTCTCGGTGTGTGTAAGGCGCGCTACCCGGCCATCCAATCCATCCAGCACCATGGCGATAAAAATCGATATAGCTGAGTGTTCGAAATGCCCATTCATCGCCTGTACGATGGCGTAAAATCCGGCGAATAGCGCGGCAGTGGTGAATAGGTTGGGTAGCAGGTAAATGCCCCGGCGCCGTAGTTTGGATTTAAGCATGAAGCGTGGCATCTGAGGATTACGCCTTATTTACACAATACACAAGAAGACCGGTGCATGGTAAACGGTTATGGCTGGATGGTAAACAGTAGGTAATACGGGGGTGGCTCGAGTTACTGGGGAAATTCCGCGAGTACGGTCAGTGTCGCATAAACCTTGTCACCGATACTAACCTTGATCTTGGTATCGAGGGGAAGATACGTATCCACCCGCGAACCGAAGCGGATGAAACCGAAACGCTGGCCGCGCATAAGATGGTCACCCGGTTTCACGTAGCATAGTATGCGCTTCGCAATTAATCCGGCAACTTGCACACAGGTTACGTCAGCACCACCGGCGGTTCTTAGCCACAAGGCATTGCGTTCATTTTCCAGCGAAGCTTTGGGCAGGTCAGCATTGATGAACTTGCCGGGGAAATACCACTGACCGCGCACTTCACCGTCCACCGGACTGCGATTGGAGTGGACATTGAACACGTTCATGAATACGCTCACCTTGATAGCTTCACGCTTGAGATATGGATCCTGCACACTTTCCACTGCGACAATTCTGCCGTCGGCGGGCGCTAGTACGGCATTGGCTTGTTGTGGAATCGCACGTGGCGGGTCACGGAAAAATTGCAGAACGAAAAGCGTGATCAGCCAGAGTGGCAGCGCCCACAACCAACCGGCAAAAATATTGACCAGCACGGTGAAAACGGTTGCTGCCGCGATAAAAGGCCAGCCTTCGCGTGCAATGAGGGGATGGGGATAATTCATGAGGTAGGTGAATAGTGAATAGTGAGCAATGGATGGCAGACTCTCTTATTGATGAGAGATCCGGATGTTATATGCCACATTTCACATATCACTTTTCACTTTCCTCTAATTCTTTGTTTGGTCGACCAGCTTGTTCTTCTTGATCCACGGCATCATGTCGCGCAGTTTTGCACCGACCACCTCAATCTGGTGCTCGGAGGCAAGGCGGCGACTGGCTTTAAGCATGGGCGCACCTGCCTGGTTTTCCAGGATGAATTCGCGCGCATATTCGCCAGTCTGAATTTCACGCAGAATCTTACGCATTTCGGCGCGGGTGGCATCGGTAACAATGCGTGGACCCCGTGAAATATCGCCATATTCGGCGTTGTTGGAGACGGAGTAGCGCATGTTGGCGATGCCGCCTTCGTAAATTAAATCCACAATCAGCTTTACTTCGTGCAGGCATTCAAAATAGGCCATCTCCGGTGCGTAACCCGCTTCCACCAAAGTTTCAAAACCAGCTTGAATTAGAGCGGTAAGACCCCCGCACAGCACCACCTGTTCACCGAACAAATCGGTTTCGGTTTCCTCGCGGAAATTGGTTTCGATCACGCCACCACGAGTACCACCGTTAGCTGCGGCATAGGACAAAGCCAAGTCACGTGCCTTGCCGGATTTGTCCTGGTGTACGGCGATGAGCGAAGGTACCCCGCCACCTTGCGTATAGGTTGAGCGCACCAGATGACCAGGACCTTTGGGCGCGATCATGATGACATCAAGATCAGCGCGCGGCGTTACCTGGCCGTAATGGATATTGAAGCCATGAGCAAATGCAAGGGTACTGCCCTTCTTGAGGTTGGGCTCGATCTCTGATTTGTAAACAGCGGCAATCTGCTCATCGGGTAACAGCAGCATCACGACGTCTGCACCTTTAACAGCCTCTGCAATCTCCTTGACGACAAGGCCGGCTTTCTTTGCCTTGCTCCAGGACGCGCCATCCTTGCGCAGACCGACGGTAATCTTTACGCCAGAGTCATTCAGATTATTGGCATGAGCGTGACCCTGCGAGCCGTAACCCACGATGGCAACTTTCTTACCCTTGATGAGGGACAAGTCAGCGTCTTTGTCGTAATAAACTTTCATGGTTTTCCTTTCTGTTTTGGTTGGGAATAGGGGCTAGTCGGACAAATGAGGCATATGTTACCCCCACGCATGTCGGGGGCCGCTACGCTTTCAATATTCGCTCGCCGCGACCAATGCCGGAAGCACCAGTACGAACTGTTTCCAGAATCGTACTGCGTTCTATAGTGTCGAGAAATGCATCAAGTTTGGAACCGGTACCGGTCAGCTCGATGGTATAGGATTTGTCGGTGACGTCGATGATGCGCCCGCGGAAAATATCGACCATGCGTTTTATTTCTTCCCGCTCCTTGTCGACGGCACGTACTTTTACCAGCATCAATTCGCGTTCGATGTGAACGCCATCGCTCAAATCCACCACTTTGACCACTTCGATCAATTTGTTCAGCTGCTTGGTGATCTGCTCGACCACATCGTCCGAGTCGACGGTGACCAGGGTCATGCGTGACAAAGTGGGGTCTTCAGTGGGTGCCACTGTGAGCGATTCGATATTGTAGCCGCGCGCTGAGAACAGCCCAGCCACGCGGGACAAGGCGCCGGCTTCGTTTTCCATCAACAGGGAAATGATATGTCGCATTTTCCTTATACCAGAATCATTTCGGAGAGACCTTTGCCGCCAGGTATCATCGGGAATACGTTTTCGGTCTGGTCGGTAATAAAGTCCATGAATACTAGGCGATCTTTGAGCTTGAAAGCCTCTTTCAATGCACCTTCGATGTCGCCTGGCTGCTCAATTTTCATGCCAACATGACCATAACTCTCGGCCAGTTTGACGAAATTCGGCAGCGCATCCATATAGGATTCGGCATAACGATTGCCATGAAAAAATTCCTGCCATTGCCGCACCATTCCCATATAGCGGTTGTTAAGGTTGACGATCTTGAGTGGCAGACCATATTGCTTGCAGGTGGACAATTCCTGGATACACATCTGGATACTGGCTTCTCCGGTAATGCAGGCCACCGACCCGCGGGGGTTGGCAAACTGCACACCCATTGCCGCTGGCAGACCGAAACCCATGGTTCCCAGACCACCGGAATTGATCCAGCGGCGCGGTTTGTCGAACTTGTAGAACTGTGCTGCCCACATCTGGTGCTGACCCACGTCTGAGGTGATGAAAGCATTGCCTTTGGTTACCTGATAGAGCTTTTCGACCACCATTTGCGGCTTGATGATGGCGCTTGCCCGGTCGTATTTGAGACAATCGCGTGCACGCCACAGATCAACTTGTGTCCACCACGCTTTAAGCGCGATCTGGTCGGGCTTTTCCTTGCGGGCTTTGAGTAGCTTGATGAGTTCGTCCAGTACGTCGGAAACGCCACCGACAATGGGTACATCCACCTTGACACGTTTGGATATAGACGATGGATCAATATCAATATGTATGATCTTGCGCTCTTCGTTAGAAAAATGCTTGGGGTTGCCGATCACGCGATCATCGAAGCGCGCGCCGATAGCGATTAGCACGTCACAATGCTGCATCGCCATATTGGCTTCGTAAGTACCGTGCATCCCCAGCATGCCGACAAAATGTTTGTCGGTGGCGGGAAACCCGCCTAGCCCCATCAGTGTGTTGGTGCAGGGGAAGCCCAGCATTCGTACCAACTCAGTTAATTGCATGGCTGCATCACTCAGGATCACACCGCCGCCGGCGTAGATCATCGGGCGTTTCGCATCCAGTATCAGTTGTACCGCTTTCTTGATCTGCCCGGAGTGTCCCTTGGTGACCGGATGGTAAGAGCGCATGGCAACGCTCTCAGGGTAGGCAAACGCTGTTTTCTGCTGGCTTACATCCTTGGGAATGTCCACCAGCACCGGTCCGGGACGCCCAGTCGAGGCGATGTAGAACGCTTTCTTGATGGTAGTGGCCAGTTCGGTGATATCTTTAACCAGGAAGTTGTGCTTGACGCAGGGGCGTGTGATGCCGACTGTGTCTACTTCCTGAAACGCATCCAGGCCGATGGCATAAGTTGGCACCTGCCCACTGATGATGACCAGCGGGATCGAATCCATATAGGCGGTGGCAATCCCGGTGACGGCATTGGTTACACCGGGACCAGATGTCACCAGGGCAACCCCTACTTTGTTGCTGGAACGAGCATAGCCGTCCGCTGCATGCACTGCCGCTTGTTCATGCCGCACCAGAACGTGCTTGACCTTGTCCTGCTTGAACAATTCGTCATAAATGTAGAGCACGGCCCCACCGGGGTAGCCAAAGATATAATCCACCCCTTCTTCCTGCAAGCAGCGTATCGTGATCTCAGCGCCTGTTAATTCCGTATCCATACCTTCAGGTAATCCCAATGTTGACTGTCAATAAATGATACGCGGAACGAAGAACAGTAACGGTTAGTCGATCTTTGGTCAACCCCTTGCTATTGGATTAAGTTCGGATTTTCTGTAAATTTTTTAAAAAATAGGCAGATTCGATCTTGCGCGGCAACATAGCACATCAGTATCGAGATTTGATGAACAGCTGAAAGATATCTTCGGTTCGAGTCGTTTACGTAGGCTAATATCGCCAGTCTCGGTCGCAAATGAAGAGGCGCTACTTTTGTAGGGTCTTTGTTATTTCAGATCAGTAGTGTCCGGAGATTCGAGAAATGGTACATGATAACTCATTGAGTAACCATTACTAAATGGCATATTTCTCTGTAACCGATTTCAACTTGCGCCAGACTTCTGACTTTTGTCAGGAGGTCGCATATGCACGCAGGGAAACTGGTGTTTGCTCAATTAATGGGGCATCTGCCACTACATACATTCCGTCAGTGTGTAGCCAAATATCCAAGTCGATATCCAACGCTCAAGTTCTCGCATCTCGATCAATTTCTTTGCATGGCTTTCGCGCAACTGATTTACCGCGAAAGTCTGCGCGACATCGCCTGTCTGCGCGCTCACCAAGCCAAGCTCTATCACTTGGGCATACGCGGCAACATCGCCAAGAGCACACTGGCCGATGCCAACGAGCAACGCGACTGTCGCATCTACGCGGATTTCGCGATGAGCCTAATCCAGACTGCCAGAACACTTTACGCCAGCGACCACTTTGCGGTGGAGCTGGAACAGACGGTCTACGCACTCGACACCACGACCATCGACCTGTGCTTGAGCGTCTTCCCCTGGGCACGCTTTCGTCAGGCCAAAGCTGCCGTCAAGATGCATCCGCTGCTCGACCTGCGCGGCAATATTCCAACCTTCATCCACATCAGCGACGGCAAGATGCACGAGATCAATGTGCTCGACATCCTGATACCCGAAGCCGGCAGCTTTTACATCATGGATCGTGGCTTCACCGACTTCGCTCGCTGGTTCGTCATGCATCAAGCGCAGGCGTTTTTTGTAACGCGAGCCAAATCCAATCTGCTCTTTCGCCGCGTCTACTCTCGCTCCGTGGACAAATCCACGGGACTGCGCTGCGATCAGACCATTGCATTGGCCGCTCCCAAGGCCAGCAAGGATTACCCGCAGCACCTGCGACGTATCAAGTTCTACGATGCCGAACACGATAAGTATCTGGTATTTCTAACCAACAACTTCGACTTGCCTGCGCTGACCATCGCTCAGCTTTATCGTTGCCGCTGGCAGGTCGAACTATTCTTCAAGTGGATCAAACAGCATCTTCGTATCAAGCGCTTCTACGGCACCACCGAGAATGCAGTCAAGACGCAAATATGGATCTCCATCACGGTCTACGTCTTGGTCGCCATCGTGAAAAAGCGGCTCAATACCGAGGCTTCGCTTTACACAATTCTACAAATCCTGAGCCTGACTCTTTTCGAGAAAACGACGCTCGATCAATTACTTAAAAA
>CAKKRD010000006.1 GCA_919902515.1 Nitrosomonadaceae bacterium
CGCGGGGTGGAGCAGTCTGGCAGCTCGTCGGGCTCATAACCCGAAGGTCGTAGGTTCAAATCCTGCCCCCGCAACCACTTATTCTCCAGCCATCACCACCGGGTGTATCTGTACCCACCGCTTCACCAATCTTCCAAATGCAGCTCATCATTGCTCCCGCTGAGGGACCACGAAGTCATTTTTCCAGTTGCGGATTGCAGCAAACACGCTGACTGGATCAGGCAATGACGCGCCAAGATAATTGCTGGCGCTCTGGATGACTTCAAATTGATTGCACCGCAAGAACGGATTGGTGGCTTTCTCCCTCATAATTGTTGACGGCAGGGTGGGAATATCCTGTTCACGCAGTTTTCTCGTCGCGGCTTCGAGCTCGAGCAACGCCTGGTTGCCGGACTCGACCGCCCTGGCGAAATGGATGTTGGCCAACGTATATTCGTGACCGCAATAGACCTGAGTTTCATCGGGCAGCCCCGCCAGTTTCTGCAGTGAAGCATACATCTGTTGCGGCGTGCCTTCGAATAAACGCCCACAACCACAGGCAAACAGGGTATCGCCACAAAACAGCAGGTTTGCGCCATAATAGGCAATGTGTCCTGCGGTATGGCCGGGGATGTCGAACACGTTGAAGCTGAGCGGGAATTCCGCCAACTGCACATTATCTCCTTCCCGCAGGCGATGGGTAAGCATAGGGATGGACTCATGCGCGGGGCCGTAAACCGGCACCGGAAATTCCCGCAACAATGCAGCGTTACCGCCGACGTGGTCGTTATGGTGATGGGTGTTGAGGATGGCGACGAGTTGCAGATTTTCGCGTCGCAAAAAATCCAGCACTGGCGCGGCATCGCCCGGATCGACCACGGCGGCGTGGCAGCGGTCGTGGATGACCCAGATATAATTGTCAGTAAATGCGCGGACCGGAACGATATGTAGCATGGTGTAATTGGGTTGAGTTAAATTTCAGCCTGACCACGATACTCGGGTCAATTCGTGATTAAATTGTGGCCTGTCTCCAGGCACTATTCGGACATTATATATGCCGACGCAAACTACGCAGCAATGGTTTGAAACCTGTCTCGGGCAATACCTGCTGGAGCGGGAGCAAAACTATTTTGACCAGGCGGTAGCAGACGTATTCGGCTACAACGCCATACAGATCGGATTTCCGCAGCACGATTTCTTGTGTACCAATCGCATGCCGCTGCGGTTCTGTGCGGGAACCGAGAAAGGCGTCGTATTGCGGGCTGCCCCTGATTTTCTGCCGATTGAAAGCAACAGTATAGATCTGGTGCTGCTGCCACATGTGCTCGAGTTCAGCTCCAATCCCCACCAGATTCTGCGCGAGGTGCAGCGAGTATTGATGCCGGAAGGTCATGTCATTGTCTGCGGCTTCAATCCTCGCAGTCTTTGGGGAATACGCCGATGGTTTGGCTCAGCTATGTACGACTTTCCCTGGCGCGGCAATTTCATCGCGCTGCCGCGTCTCAAGGACTGGCTGACGTTATTGGATTTCGAGATGACCGCAGGCCGGTTATGCTGCTACGCCCCGCCGTTCAGTCAGGAAAAATGGCTGCGGCGATTTAATTTCATGGAAGCTGCCGGCGATCGCTGGTGGCCCATTTCCGGCGGCGTATATTTCCTGCAAGCAGTCAAGCGCGTACATGGCATGCGCGTCATCAAGCCTGAATGGAAAGACGTGCTTGCTGCCAGGAGAGGAATGGCGCCAGTTGCACGCAGATTCAACGGCAATACCGCCGGAGAAGAGCCACGGATAGCCGCTCGCACCAAAACCAAGGTGCGGGGCGAGGAGTGAAAACGAAGCACACTGTTGTGGTAGAAATATTTACTGACGGCGCCTGCAAGGGCAACCCCGGCATTGGCGGCTGGGGTGCCTTGCTGAAATTCGACGGACGTACGCGTGAGCTGTCTGGCGGCGAGAAACTGACTACCAACAACCGCATGGAACTGCTCGCGGTGATACGCGCGCTGGAAGCGCTGACACGGCCATGTGAGATACATATACATACCGATTCCCAATATGTACAGAAAGGCATCAGCGAATGGATACATGCCTGGAAGAAACGTAATTGGCATACCGCCGCCAAGAAGCCGGTGAAAAACGACGATCTGTGGAAACAGCTCGATCAACTGGCGCAGCAGCATCAGATCAAATGGTTCTGGGTACGCGGCCATTCTGGCCACGACGGCAACGAACATGCGGACATGCTGGCCAATCGCGGGGTGGAGTCGGTCATCCGAGGCGAATAACATATGCTCCACGGATGATAAGCTTGAATAGCCGTGAGTACTCTGCATCTATCCATGACTGGGCAAGCACTGTGACCTAACATATTGCAGTTTTTATTGATCTTCCTCTGCGCCCTCCGCGTCCTCTGCGGTTAAACAGTTTTTCTTTTTCTACATGGATGACTCATGCGCCAAGTTTTTCTTGACACCGAAACCACCGGCCTGGAACCCAAGCTGGGCCATCGCATCATCGAAATCGCCGCGGTCGAAATGCTCGACCGCAGACCGACCGGACACCGCTTGCACCATTACCTGAATCCAGAACGCGAGAGTGAGGCAGGCGCATTGCAGGTACACGGCCTGACCCGGGAATTTCTTCGGGACAAACAAAAATTCCGCGACATTACCAAGGAATTACTGGAATTCATCGGCGGGGCGGAACTCATCATGCACAACGCCCCTTTTGATGTGGGTTTCCTTGACCATGAACTGGGATTAGCTGAACTGCAGCCGTTGCATAGCTACTGCCAGGCAATCACTGACACGCTGAAAATGGCCAAGGACCTGCATCCTGGCAAGAAGAACAATCTCGACGCGCTGTGTGAACGCTATCAGGTGGATAACTCCCGGCGTACTTTACATGGCGCGCTGCTGGATGCGGAATTGTTGGCAGAAATCTATCTTGCCATGACCCGTGGGCAGGAAAGCCTGGTGATGGAAGTGGAAATCCCGCCGCCAGTGCTTGGCGCCGCCATAAACCCAGCCAACTTGCAACTGACGGTACTGCGCGCCAGCGCTGAAGAACTGGAAGCCCACGCGCAGCAACTGGAAAAGATCGAGCGTGAAAGCAAGGGCGCGTGCCTGTGGAAACGTCTTGAATCCGCTACTACGGCGGATCACTGAGGCGGATGTAGCGCGGACGGACACGAGAAGGCGGGAAACATGAGCGCGGAGGAAACATCCAGACCATCCGTTTCCAGGCTGCGAATGCTCGCACTTGGTTTCTTGATTACTGATGCTCATTTAGGTATCATGATAAGTATCTAATAAAGTACAGATAGGAGTCAGCCCATGAATACCATACCTGCCCAGGAGATCAAGCGACGCGGCATTGCCGCTGTGGACGGTCTTATTGAAACAGGGGATGTGCACATCATCAAAAACAATCAGCCCCAGTACGTGGTGCTCTCGGAAGCTCGGTATCGGGAATTGATCGAGGCGCAAGATGAGGCCTACGCAGCACGGGTGCGCGCATCGCTGGAAGACCTCAAAGCAGGCCGAGTACGCCGTTTTGTGTCGGCGGAGGAGCTCTTGAACGCGCTGGAGATCGAGGACGAAGCTTAGTGTTTACGATTGTTGCGACTCAGCACTTCCTGCGACGTGCACGCAAATTCTTGAAGAGGCATCCCGATCTACAGAAACGCTTTGCACAAATCGTCGACGACTTAAAGCAAGATCCCTTTGCCCCCCATCTTGCCTACCACCACCTCGGCGGCAAGCTTAAAGGAGTTCAGGCCATCAGCATCACCGATAGCTATCGAATCACATTGACCGTTGCTATTTCTGACAAGGAAATCATCCTGCTGGATGTCGGTAGCCATGATGAGGTGTACCGGTAAGATAAAAGCGCATGGCTAAGCGCAAAGTCCCTAAACTCACTTTCCAGTAGCACATTACAGTCAGCAAGGCCGCTGTGGAATATCTGGGCGTGGAGAGTGGTGGCGGTACGATGAAACTCAAACTTGGCAAAGGGAAAAATGACTCTGGTCCGCCGCCCATGAAGGTTTCCGTTCAGGACATGATCGCGGAGATCCAAGCCAAGTTCGACATCAGCGATGAGGAAGCACTCTATATCAAGCAGGTCACCGAGGAAAAGGCCGCCGATCCAGACATTCGCAGCACGGTGCAGGCGCACCGCGCGGACGTTGTGTTTCTGGAAGGTGCGTACCGGGGCCAAGTGAACGGTGAGATACAGAACACCTACGACGGATTGGCACGCTACGAGGAACTATCCGACCCCAAGTACACCGAGATCGGCGGCATCTTCGACATCATGGCGGTCACTGTGATTCAACACCATCTCTCAGTCGCGGCATGAGGCTATGAGCAAAACCATTGCGCAGATTCCAGAAGCAGACCGCCCGCGAGAAAAGCTCCTCCGCAAGGGCGCGTCCGCCTTGAGCGATCAGGAATTGCTCGCGGTTCTTCTCGGCAAAGGCACACCGGGGATGGATGTCATGAAGCTTGCCGGAAGGCTGGCACGGCTCATTGATGAGAAGAGGCTGAAAGTTACTGCCGAAGACCTGATGCAATTTGAAGGTGTGGGCGATGCGAAGGCCACGTTGATACTGGCGGCAATCGAGTTCGCCCGGCGACGTATCAAGCCGGAGGGATCAAAAATCGAAACCCCCGCTGATCTATTGCCGCATGTACGGCATTATGCTGATCGAAAGCAGGAACATTTTCTCTGCGCCACAATCAACGGAGCAAATGAAATTTTGAACATCCGTATCATTTCGATTGGCCTGATCGACCGCAGCCCCGTCCACCCGCGCGAAGTGTTCGCGGATGCACTTTCCGACCGCGCTTCGGCAGTCATCGTCGCTCATAATCACCCCAGCGGTGGGCTCGAACCTTCACTGAGCGACATCAACATCACCGCCCAACTCAAGGCTGCGGGCGCAATCGTTGGCATCGAGCTGCTGGATCACATCATCTTCAACCGGACTGGATACTTCAGCTTTCTGGAAGCGGGTCGACTGTGAGAAGAGTATGCATTGTTTGCTGTGTCGACCGCTCGTTACGCAGAACCGCACCAAGCATTACAACCTGGAGGTGATAGGAATCATCGAGGGTTGGGAATGAAACAGGTTCAGGGAGGAAAACACCATGAGCAAAAAGACCGCGATACCCAGCAAATCAGAAAGCCACCTTGTTGTATTTCAGGAAACAGTGATCCATCGCGCTTGGCACGCGGAAGAGTGGTGGTTCTCGATCATCGACATGGTGGGTGTTCTTTCCGAGAGTAACAACTCGAATCGTTACTGGTCCGACCTGAAGCGGAAACTGGCTCAAGAAGCGGGTTCCGGACAGCCTTACGAAAAAATCGTAAGGTTGAAACTCACCGCGCCCGACGGAAAACAGCGGGATACCGATTGTGCCAATACGGAAACCTTGTTCCGTGTCATTCAGTCCATCCCCTCGCCCCGTGCGGAACCCTTCAAGCGCTGGCTGGCGCAGGTGGGCTACGAGCGGGTGAAGGAAATCGAAAACCCCGAATTGGCCAGTGCCCGCGCACGCGAGCTGTATCAGGCCAAAGGTTACCCGCAGGCATGGATCGAAAAGCGGCTGCACTCCATCGCTATTCGCGGCGAACTGACCGACGAGTGGAAAACGCGCGGTGTTCAGGAAGGCAAGGAATATTCCATCCTCACCGCCGAAATCGCTCGTGCCACCTTCGGCGTAACACCTGGTACGCACAGCCGCCTCAAGGGTCTGCATAAGGTCAAGACCGGCAACAACCTGCGCGACCACATGACCGATCTGGAGCTGATCTTAACCAGCCATTAAGCAATCGCTTTTTGATTGCTTAGTGGAATGACTATGCATAGCTCACCATGCTGGGCGAGGCGGGCACTACGGAAATCGCTCGACGCAAGGATACCAAAGGCTTTGCCGACAACCGCAAAGCGGCCAAGGAAGGCGGCACCATTGCAGGCGATGCGCGCAAGGCGCTGGAAGCCAAGAGCGGCAAACCGGTAGTGAGCAAAGAGAACTATCTCGCACCGCCCGTCGCGGCGGTGCTGAAAGATGCCGATGCAGCCGCGCCGCCCGCCAAACGCAAGGCTATCAATCGTCTGAAGAAAGCGAATGAAGGCAAGGCGTAACGGCCTTGTTTGGATTTCTTTTGACTGTCTGTTGGTGGGCGGTACTGGGATCGAACCAGTGGCTTCCACCGTGTGAAGGTGGCACTCTACCGCTGAGTTAACCGCCCAAAAGAGGCGCAATTAGAGCATGAATCCTCAGTCCCGGTCAACGCAGCAGTAGCGAGAAAGGCTGCGATGCACCGGCATTACCTGCCGGGATCGCGTAAAATGACGCGCTCCTGCAACCCGTCACAATCGGTGTTCCCATCATGATTCGTACCCGCTTTGCTCCCAGCCCCACCGGCTATCTCCACATCGGCGGCGCCCGCACTGCGCTGTTTTCCTGGGTCTACGCCCGCAGGCACGGCGGCAAATTCATCCTTCGGATCGAAGACACCGACCTTGAGCGCTCTACTGCGCAATCCACCCAGGCAATCCTCGACGGCATGGCCTGGCTGGGACTGGATTACGACGAGGGGCCGTTCTACCAGATGCAGCGACTGACGCGCTATCACGAACTGGCGGAGCAGTTGCTGCGCACAGACAGGGCGTATTACTGCTATGCCAGCAAGGAGGAGTTGGAGGTGATGCGCGAGCAGCAACGCGCGGCCGGGCTGAAACCCAGATATGACGGACGCTGGCGCGATTCCAAACAAACTCCTCCGGCTGGAGTAAAGCCGGTAGTACGGTTGAAGAATCCCGCTGCCGGGCATGTGGCGTTCGACGATCTGGTCAAGGGGCGTATCGTCGTGGCCAACAGTGAACTCGACGACCTGGTACTGCTGCGTGCCGACGGGGTGCCAACTTACAACTTCGGCGTAGTGATCGACGATCTCGACATGAATATCAGCCATGTGATTCGCGGCGATGATCATGTCAACAACACCCCGCGCCAGATCAATATACTCAAGGCGCTGGGAGCGCCCTTGCCGCAATATGCGCATGTGCCGATGATACTGGGTGCCGACGGTGAGCGCCTGTCCAAGCGCCACGGTGCGGTTTCAGTAATGCAGTACCGCGACGACGGCTATCTGCCCGAAGCGCTGATGAATTACCTGGCGCGGCTCGGCTGGTCGCATGGCGATGAGGAAATCTTCAGCCGCGAACAACTGGTCGAGTGGTTTGATCTGACCTCCATCAACTGTGCGCCAGCGAAGTTCAACCCGGAAAAATTGAGCTGGCTCAATCAGCAATATCTCAAAACGGCAGATAATGCGCGCCTGGCGAAGCTGGTAACGCCATTCCTCGAGACAGATGGTTGCGATACGGCAGCTGGACCGGATCTATTCAAGGTGGTGAATCTGCTCAAGGAACGGGTCAGCACCACGGCAGAACTGGCCGATGCTGCCGTATATTTCTTTCGCCCGCTGGAACCCGCCGCTGAACTCAAGACCTTGCATTTCAGCAGCGAAGCAAAACCAGCGATGATCGAGCTAATGGGGAAACTTGCTGCAGTGGAATGGGACCGTCACATCATCCATGATGCGATCAAAACCGCCGCCAATGCTCACGGCCTGAAACTGCCCAAGGTGGCGATGCCGTTACGGGTGATGGTGACAGGTGAAGCGCAGACGCCCTCGATCGACGCAATACTGGAACTGCTCGGCAGAGCAGAAACGCTCAAACGGATGAATAGCCGCTTGGCTGATTTTCCCGCCTGAAAAACTGCTTAACGCTGAGGCGTGGCGGGTTTCGCATCCTGCGCCGTCGCGCCCGCATTCGCCTTGATCATTCCCGCTTTCACGAACGCTTCCAGATAAGCTCCGTAACCCTGTGTCGCCATCTCTTCCAGCGGGATGAACCGCAGAGATGCCGAATTGATGCAATAGCGCAGCCGTGTCGGTCCTGGGCCATCGTTGAATACGTGACCCAGATGCGAATCTGCATGCTTCGATCGTACCTCTGTCCGCACCATGCCGAACTCGCGATCCTGTTTCTCCACGATCTCCGCACCCGCGAGCGGGCGCGTGAAACTCGGCCAGCCGCTGCCGGAATCAAACTTGTCCAGCGAACTGAACAGCGGCTCACCCGACACCACATCCACGTAAAGCCCTGGCTTGTGGTTATCCCAATAGGCGTTGCGGAAAGGCGGCTCGGTGCTGCATTGCTGCGTGACTGCAAACTGTTCGGAGGATAATTTCTTCTTCAACTCCGCCGCATCCGGTTTCTTGAAATTCTTCATGATGATAGTCTGCTGAATTGGAATGGGACTGTACTGGGGCGTATGATCCGCGCTGCGCGCTGCTGCGATGACGCCAATCGCCAACAATACGGCGGCGGCAATTCCGGGAATTCTGGTTGATTTCATATGGCCCATATTCTGCGCGCCCGCAATAACCCGATTGCACTAGGGAACCACTGAGCTGGTTAAAGAATACACCACTCTAGAAGTTTCAGTCGAGGCGGTGAGTGCGGGCTTGGTTGTTGCGCCAGCATGGAAGGCGGGAGACTGCTTAGAACCACTACCCCATCAACGCTGATGGAGATACATCTGCTGCAGGAATGACTCCACATCCACTGTCACAAGGTCAGCCGGCATGGTTGCCTGCCTCTCCGTTGATATAAGCAGTTGTTGCTGACACACCAGGGCGACCGTGGGATTCCAGCCGGCGCACATGATCTCCTCGCCATACTGCGCTTCCATCGCGTCGTATGTGGTCCCGTAGCTGTTCACGTTTATCACGATACCCATGGCACACCTCTATTTGCTTGCGTGGCGCCAAGGCATAAATCCTGCCCTGTGATTATCATATCGGCTGCTCAAGCAAATAGTTTAGGGAACCATAGGGTAGCAATGCAGAAGGGAAAGTCGGAACGTGGGGAAAAATTCGGCAGAGGAAGCGTTGCATCCGGGTTTCCATGTTATCGTTATATCCGCACACATCCACTCAAGTACAGGTAACCAAGGGGAAAATCGCCGATGAATTGCACTGCTGTCAGGAATGCCAAGCACGGAGATAGATTTGGACGCCATTAAAACCTTCTTTCTGTTTGGCGTCACCGCGATTGCTGAAATTGTTGGCTGTTACCTTCCGTACCTTTGGCTCAGGCAGGGCAAAAGCGTCTGGCTGCTTATCCCGGCAGCCTGCTCATTGGCACTTTTTGCATGGCTGTTATCCCTGCATCCAGCTGCCGCAGGCCGTGTTTACGCGGCATACGGAGGAGTATATGTAGGCTTTGCAATTCTGTGGTTATGGTCGGTCGATGGCATTCGTCCCACTACCTGGGACGTAGTCGGCTCATTGGTGGCATTACTTGGTATGGCAATTATTATGTTCGCTCCAAGAAGTGCCTGACAGCCATTTCAGATTGTAGATTGGCCTTCTTCCGTCAGCGCCCGCAGCTTGCGCCGTTTATGTAACCGGGGCGGTTGCTGTTTCTGCAATTGGTTAACCTCCGGCAGCTCAGGATAATTCGCACCCGGTGCCCGCATCAGAGCGCTGGCATACTTGTCCGCCATTGCCGGATTCAGTTTGCGCAGGGTCGAATAAACCTCCCGTACCTTGTCGTGCTGGTTCTGGAAGAAATAGGCAACGCCCAGGTTATTCCAGGCCCCGGCATTTGCCGGATCGATGCGCACCGCCTCGCGGTAGGCCTGAATCGCCTGGTCGTATTGGTTGGAGTCAATGTAGACAATCCCCAGGTTATACCAGGCATCGGCATACTCCGGCTGGATGCGTAATACCTCGCGGTAGGCTTGAATTGCCTGATCATGCTGTTTGAATTTACTGAAAGCGACGCCCAGGTTATAGCGGGCATCAACATCCTCCGGCTGAATACGCAACGCCTCGCGGTAGGCCTGAATCGATTGTTCGTATTGCTGGAGTTTGCCGTGGGCAATGCCCAGGTTATACCAGGCACTGACGTTCCCCGGCTGAATGCGCAACACCTCGCAGTAGGCCTGGATCGCCTGCTCATGCTGCTTCAGGCCATCGTGCACAAGACCCAGGTTATACCAGGCATCGGCATACTGCGGCTGGATGCGTAGCGCCTCGCGGTAGGCTTTAATCGCCTGCTCATGCTGCTTGAGGTCATTGTAGGCCAGGCCCAGGTTATACCAGGCATCGACATACTCCGGCTGGATGCGTAACGCCTCACGATAAACCTGAACCGCCTGCTCGTATTGCTTGAGTTTGCCGTGAGCAATGCCCAGGTTGTACCAGGCGTCGGCATACTCCGGTTGAATGCGTAGCGCCTCGCGCAAGGCATAAACCGCTTGGTCATGCTGCTTGAAACCGTTGTAAGCGATGCCCAGATTATTCCAGGCACTGGCATCCTCCGGATCAATACGCAGTGCCTCGCGGTAGGCCTGAATTGCCTGGTCATACTGTTTGAGGTTACTGAAGGCAAGTCCCAGGTTATGCCAGGCTCTGGCATCCTCCGGGTCGATACGCAGCACCTCGCGGCAGGCTTGAATCGCCTGGTCATATTGGCTGGAGTCGAGATTGGCCAGGCTCAGGTCATACCAGGCATCGACATACTCCGGCTGAATTCGCAGTGCCTCGCGATAGGCCTGAATTGCCTGGTCATACTGCTTGAGGTTATTGTAGGTCAGCCCCAGGTTATACCAGACACTGGCGTTCTCAGATTGAATGCGCAGCGCTTCGCGCAAAGCGGGAACCGCCTGGTCGTACTGCTTGAGTTTGCCGTGGGCCACCCCCAGGTTATACCAGGCGCTGACATTTTCCGGCTGGATGCGCAGTGCTTCGCGGTAAGCCTCGACCGCTTGCTCGTGTTGCTTGAGATTGCTGTGAGCCACTCCCAGGATGAGCCGGGCAAAAGCGCTTCCCGGCTCGCTTTCAACCCACTGCTGCGCGAGTTCCAGCAAACCCTGATAATCTTTTTTCTTCAACAGTGCCGGGGCGAGGCTGGACCAGTCCTGTCCGCTTTTTTTCATTACCACCGGTGCGGTCTGCGTCGGTGCAAAAGTGTCGGCGTAGACGACGGACGCCGTCGACATGAAGATTGATAGACTGGCAACAAAACCAAATGCAAAGCGCATGCTCATGACGCTCCCCGATTACCTGGATTAAAACTCAAAGCCCAATGCTCGACACCGGATTTGTCCATGTGCTGAGTTGGTCGAAGAATACCTCATACGTGGTTCATCAGTCGAGGTATTTTCTGGGCTGTGTCCACAATTCTTTACATATCTGCAGGGATCAGATACTGCCGGATCAGCATAAGCGGATATTGTTTTTCCGCTATGCAAAGGACCGCGCCTTTCAGAGATAGTGGCAGAGAGTTTCAGATATACTTTATACAGTATAATAGCAGCGGTACGATTTGCACGGAACAACTGTACCTAATCTTACTGTGTCATAAAATATGGTATGATATCGACATCATAAATTCCGGCT
>CAKKRD010000007.1 GCA_919902515.1 Nitrosomonadaceae bacterium
CACTATTTTTTCTGTTGTTATTTGCCAACGTGGTTTTTGCAATCTATATTCAGTCCGGACTTAGCTCCAGTCGTAGCTCATCATTACCCGCGGAGCTACACCCGGAAAAGATCAGATTGCTACCCGCTGCTGCTCCCGCGCCCGCGTTTGTAGCTGCGGCCTGTCTGGAATGGGGGAATTTTATCGGCACTGACTTGCAACGGGCCGAGACGGCCATTGCCAAACTACAATTGGGTGACAGTCTGAACCGGCATGCGGTGGGCGAAGTCCCGGCCTATTGGGTGCATATTCCACCGTTGAAGACCAAGTACGACGCTGCAAAAAAAATTGAGGAACTGAAAAAACTGGGCGTGACCAGTTATTTTCTCATTCAGGACAATAGTGAATGGAATAACGCCATCTCGATGGATATCTTTCGTAGCGAAGAAGCGGCCCGGAAATTTTTAGCGGAAATGAGAAGCAAGGGCATTAGGTCGGCAGTCATGGGTGAGCGCAGCCTGAAACTGATGGCATTCGTGGCACACAGACCGGCGGAAGATGTCATCGAGAAAATGATCCACCTGAAGCAGGAATTCCCTGGGAGCGAGCTGAAAGCGAGTGGGTGCGAAGTTGCTACACCGTAGCTTTGATGGTGAATTATGGATTGCTACGGCAGTAGCGTTTTTTCGTAATCGCGACCCCGCCCCACGCAACGATCCTTTATGCTTGCTACTGGTCTTGCAAAGCAACACTGCAACCCCCATCATGCGTTTGGTCTATTTGATTAACCGGAAACCACTATGACGGTGCATCCCAAATCTCCACAGGAAATCGAGAAAATGCGGGTCGCGGGCAAGCTCGCCTCGGAAGTGCTGGATTACATTACGCCTTTTGTCAGGCCTGGAGTCACCACCGCCGAGCTTGATACGCTATGCCATGATTACATGGTCAATGTGCAGAAAACCATCCCGGCACCGCTCAATTACGCGCCGCCGGGATATGCACCGTATCCGAAATCCATTTGCACTTCGGTCAATCATCAAGTGTGCCATGGCGTGCCGGGCGAGAAGAAACTGAAAGCTGGCGATATCGTCAACATAGACGTGACCGTCATCAAGAATGATTACCATGGCGATACCAGCCGCATGTATTACGTGGGCGAACCGCCAATCCAGGCCAAGCGTCTGTGTGAAATCACCTACGAATCGATGTGGCGCGGCATTGAGGAAATCAAATCAGGAAAATATCTGGGCGATATCGGCCACGCGATCCAGAGTTTCGCTGAAAGCCGGGGATGCAGCATAGTCAGGGAATTCTGCGGTCATGGCATCGGCACAAAATTCCATGAGGAGCCACAGGTACTCCACTATGGCCGTGCCGGGACTGGGCTGCAACTCAAAGCCGGCATGATTTTTACGGTTGAACCGATGATCAATGCAGGCAAGGCGTCCATACGCCAACTGGCCGATGGCTGGACCATAGTCACCAAAGACCATAGCCTGTCGGCGCAGTGGGAGCATACTGTGCTGGTTACCGCAGCCGGATACGAAGTACTGACGCTGTCTGCCGGTGCGCCACCGAAACCCGCATTCGGTTTCTGACCGCATGCATGACCTTGGTGCGGAGTCGCTGCCAAAGTCGTTAAGTGCTGCCGCGGGCAAGCGGATGCTGCTGCAGGGCCGCAAATTATTACACCAGCGCTACCGCGAGAACAATAACGGCACAGCCCTGTTGCGTAACCATTGCCGGTTGATGGATGACCTGCTGCGTCAAGCATGGCGTGAGACGGCGCTGCCCGCTTCCATCGCGCTGCTGGCGGTAGGTGGTTATGGACGCGGTCAGCTTTTCCCGGGTTCCGACGTAGACCTGCTGGTACTGCTCCCTGCCGGAGTAAACAGTGTAAATGTGGCGGATGGGACGATCAAATCCCGGCTGGAACAATGGGTAGGATTGCTGTGGGATATGGGGCTGGAAGTGGGGCACAGCGTCCGTACGCTCGTTGAATGCGCAGAAGAATCAACCAAGGACATCACGGTGCAGACCAGCCTGCTGGAAGCACGTCGACTCGCCGGAAACCGTCAGTTGTTCAGCGAATTCTCGCACACCATGCGGGCTGCGCTTGACCCCCGTGCATTCTTTAACGCCAAACAACTGGAGCAGCAGCAACGTCACGGCCGCTATCATGATGCAGCTTACAATCTTGAACCCAATCTGAAAGAAAGCCCCGGTGGCCTGCGGGATCTGCAAAATATTCTGTGGGTCAGCCGCGCTGCCGGGCTGGGGAAATCCTGGACAAGTCTCGTCAAAGGTGGATTCATTACCCGCCAGGAGGCCCGCCTTGCACAGCGCCACCAATCCATCCTGCAAGACATGCGCATCCGGCTGCATTATCTTGCAGGACGGCGCGAAGACCGGCTGCTATTTGATTACCAGGCCTCTCTCGCCGAAGAATACAACATAGCCGACAAACCGCCGCGCCGCGCCGGTGAAATATTGATGCAGCGTTACTACCGTGCTGCCAGGGCGGTGACACAGATCAACACCATCCTGCTGCTCACGCTGCAAACAAAAATCTTTCCTGATGCAGCTGCAACCCCGGTTATCATCAATGAGCGTTTCCAGAAACGCGGCGAATTATTGGAAATGCGTAATGAAAACATTCTGCAGCAGGATCCAAGCACAATTCTGGAAAGTACGCTGCTGCTGCAACAACATCCCGAATTAACAGCCCGTAGTGCAGCCACTCTGCGGGCGCTGTGGCGCGCTACCCCACTCATCAATGCAGCGTTCCGGCGCAATCCGCACAATTGCGCTCTGTTCATGAAGATCCTGCGTCAGCCGCGCGGGCTCACGCGCGAACTGCGCCTGATGAACCGCTACGGCGTACTTGGGCGCTATATCCCGGCGTTTGGGCGCATCGTCGGCCAGATGCAACATGACCTGTTTCATGCCTACACCGTGGACGAGCATATCCTGATGGTGGTGAGAAACCTGCGCCGTTTCATTGCGCCCGAATTCGCCCACGAATATCCGCTATGCAGTCGGCTCATCAGTGAGTTTGAACGGCCGGAAGTACTCTATCTTGCCGGGTTGTTCCACGACATCGCCAAAGGGCGCAACGGCGATCACTCGCTACTTGGCAAAACTGACGCCATGCAATTCTGCAAGCGGCATCAACTGCCGGCGGAAGATATGGAACTGGTCGCGTGGCTGGTGGAAAGTCATCTGGTGATGTCGGCCACGGCGCAAAAACAGGACCTGTCAGATGCGAACGTAATCGCAGGCTTTGCCCGGCGTGTCGGGAATGAACGTTATCTGATTGCACTTTACCTGCTCACTGTTGCCGACATCCGTGGCACCAGCCCGAAAGTGTGGAATACATGGAAAGGCAAGTTGCTGGAAGACTTGTTCTGGGCGACGCGGCGGCAACTGAGCGGTGCGCCAGCCCATGCCGGTGGCACGCTGGAACATCGGCGGGAGGAAGTGCTGAAGCTGCTGCGGCTCGATGCCATCCCTGTCGGCGCGCATGAACGGCTCTGGGCAGAACTGGATACAACCTATCTGCTGCAACACGACCCGCAGGAAATCGCCTGGCATATGCACCATCTGCATGACCGTCTGGAATCACCCGTGCCCGTGGTAAAAGCGCGTATCGCTCCGGCTGAAACAGGTATTCAGGTAATGATCTACATACCCGACCAGAAGGACTTGTTTGCGCGCATTTGCAGTTTTTTTGAACGTATCAATTACAGTGTCGTCGAGGCAAAGATTCATACCACTCGCCATGGCTATGCACTCGACAGCTTTCTGGTGCTGATTCCACCGGATGCAGCGGAACATTACAACAAGATAATCAGTTTGGTGGAACAGGAGCTGACACAGCAACTGAAACAACAGACTCCGCTGGAGCCCCCATTACCTAGGCGCTTGAGCCGCCATCTCAAGCATTTCCCGATCACACCGGCAGTCGGTATCGAGTCCGACGAAAAGGGTGTCTACCATGTTCTGTCAATTGTTGCTGGAGATCGCCCTGGATTGCTGTCGCGTATCGCGCAAGCGCTGGTGCATTTCGGCGTAAATGTCCACAGCGCCAGGATCAGCACCCTGGGCGAACGTGCTGAGGATACCTTTCTGATTACGGGAAATGTATTGAGCGAAGCGAACACACTGATTCACTTGGAAACAGAGTTATTAAAAGTCTTGCAGGCTGTGGATGAAACTGGCCGCGCAAAACCGGAGAAATGCCCAAGCTAAAATCAGGGGCTCGTGGCAAACTCCGACCCCCCGCACATGGTCTTGCTCAGTGCAGCGTCACTGTTTCTGCGCGTTCGCAGTCGAGGTCTGCGCAGTAGTTCTCGTAGACTCCATCCAGGAATCCCCACAGCGCATCACAGGCCTGAACAGTCGCAGCCAGTACTTCAGTCTGCTTTTCCGGGGTGTCGGCGAAACGCTTGATCAATGCCCATTCCGCCTGCGAATGATAGACGTCGGCTTCCTGATGCACCGTGAAAAATTCGTAACTGTCGGGATCGTTCATTCCATAAAACCTGGACAGTCCGTCTATCTTCACCGCAGCAATCTCCGGTACCTGCGATTCGAACGCATGCAGCGCTGCCAGGCCTGCATAAAACGGCTGGTTCAGGCAGATATCCCGGAACGTCTCAACCAGCTTGGCCGTGCTCGGCAATGCGGCCGCTGCGGCCAGGCTTTTGTCGCTTGAACCCAGCGCCAGTGCAAAAGTCTTCCACAACGCCGGATGGTTCTTCTCGCCATGTTCCTCGTCAATCAGATTCTTCAATACTTCCTGTCGCACGCTGATATCACCGCTGTTGCTTTCAGTATGCATGTGCGGCGTGTTGAAATGCACCGCGCTCAAATAAGTCGGCTCAGCCAGTACGTTATGAAAATATTGTTCCGCGTATTGGCGCAATTGTTCCTTGGATAGTTTGCCTTGGGTCCAGGCCACATAGAAAGGATGCTTGAGCAGACTCCGCGCAGCAATGATGGAGTCGATCTTTTGCTTGAGCGTTGCATTGGTCGTCATGGTTAATTCTTCCTATTCAGGTTAACAGATTTTATTTTACACAGTCTCAAGCTTAGCGCGTAGCAGTCGCGCAGCTCCGACCATCTTCTCCAGTGCTGCAACAGTCTCCGGCCAGCCGCGTGTCTTCAGGCCGCAATCAGGGTTGACCCATAGTTGCTGCGGATCGATGACACGACAGGCCTTCTCCAGCAACTCCAGCATCTCCGCGGTATCAGGAACCCGCGGTGAATGAATGTCATAGACACCGGGACCGATCTCGTTGGGATATTTGAACTGGCCAAAGCCATCCAGCAATTCCATGCGTGAGCGCGAGGTTTCGATGGTGATCACATCCGCGTCCATGTCGGCGATGGCCGGCAGGATATCGTTGAACTCCGAGTAGCACA
>CAKKRD010000008.1 GCA_919902515.1 Nitrosomonadaceae bacterium
TCGCTTTGCGGCACAGAATCGGCAACGATGCCGGCGCCCGCCTGCACGTGCAGCATGCCGTCCTTGATCACGCCGGTGCGGATGGCAATGGCCAGATCCATGTCGCCGTTGAATCCCAGATAACCCACCGCACCGGCGTAGATACCGCGCCTAGAAACTTCCAGTTCGTCGATGATCTGCATTGCCCGCACCTTGGGTGCGCCGCTCACGGTGCCCGCCGGGAAAGTGGCGCGCAGCACGTCCATCGCCTTCAGACCGGGTTTGAGCTTGGCGTCCACGTTGGAAACAATGTGCATGACGTGCGAATAATGCTCGATCTGCATGTGCTCGGTGACTTTTACCGTGCCGGTCTGGGCAACGCGCCCGACATCGTTGCGTCCCAGATCCATCAGCATCACGTGTTCCGCGCGCTCCTTTGGGTCAGCCAGCAGGTCGGCGGCGAGTGCTGCGTCTTCCTGCGCGGTTTTGCCGCGTGGACGAGTACCGGCGATGGGGCGTACCGTGACGGTGTCGCCTTCCAGGCGTACTAGAATCTCCGGCGAAGCGCCGACCACATGAAACTCGCCAAAGTGGTAATAAAACATGTAGGGCGAGGGGTTGAGGCTGCGCAGCGCGCGATACAGCGCCAGCGGCGATGCAGCGTAAGGCTTGCTGGTGCGCTGCGACAGCACCACTTGCATGATGTCGCCGTCAAAAATGTAGCGCTTGGCTCGTCCCACCGCCGCGATAAAGTCTGCTTCGCTGAATTCGGAAACAGCCTCGCCCGCTTTGCTCGGCGCTGCCAGTGGAATCTCTAATGGCTGGCGCAGCAACGCAAGCAATTCCTTCAGGCGTGCCTGCACGGCCTGGTAGGCACCTGCTTCAGCCGGATCGGCATAAACGATGAGATAAAGTTTGCCGGAAAGATTATCCACCACCGCCAGTTCTTCGGACAGCAGCAATAGTATATCGGGGGTATTGAGCGTATCCGGCCGGGCATGGCCGACAAGCTTGCGTTCGATGTAACGCACAGCGTCATAAGCGAAATAACCTGCCAGACCGCCGCAGAAACGCGGTAAACCGGGATAAAGCGCCGCCTTGAAGTGCGCCAGGTAGGATTCAACGAAAGCCAGTGGGTCATCCACTTCGCTTTCCTGCGACCCTGCACCATTGATGACGCTGAGATGGTTGCCGCGCGCTTCAATGCGGGTCGTGGCGGGTAGGCCGATGAAAGAATAGCGCCCGAAGCGCTCGCCACCCTGCACCGACTCCAGCAAATATGAATAAGGCCGGTTGGCAAGCTTGAGATAAACTGACAGCGGCGTGTCGAGATCGGCGAAGGTTTCCAGCACCACGGGAATACGGTTGTAGCCTTGCGCCGCCAGTTGGTTAAATTCGGTTTCGGTCATGACGGCTTGCAGATCAGTCTGTCTGCTGCGTGAATGGACGTGACGATAGCATCGCAATTGAGCTCGCGTACATCCCGTCCTTCGTTGTAGCCATAGGGTACGCAGAAAACATGACAGCCCGCTGCACGCGCCGCTTCCGCGTCGTTGAGCGAGTCGCCGATCAGCAGCATCTCATGGGGCAGGATGCCGAAATGCTTGCAGGCATGCAGCAAGGGCAGCGGATCGGGTTTCTTTTTCGGCAGGCTGTCGCCGGACAGGACCATCTCGAAATAATCCAGCAGTCCGGTGGCACGCAGCAGCGGCAGGGTGAAAGCCTCAGCCTTGTTGGTAATGCACGCCAGCCGGAAGCCTGTTTCCCGCAAAGCGTTCAACCCCTCCACCACGCCCGGATAAGGATGCGTGCTGACGCACAGGGTGTTGGCATATTCGCGTTCGTAAATCGGCATCGCCTTGGCAAACAGGACAGCATCCGGCTCACCGTCAAGGCTGCCGGTAAGCGTGCGCTTCACCAGTTTCTGGATGCCCTTGCCGATGTAGGACTGGATGGTCACGTGCGGCAGCTCTGCTCTACCCAATTCCCGCAGCATGCTGTTGGCAGCGGCAGCAAGGTCGCCCGCCGTGTCGAGCAGGGTGCCGTCCAGATCGATCATCACGGCTTTGACCGGCAGGAGTGATCCCGTTTGCGCTGCAGAAGCAGCAGCGTGCGGGAAAACTTTACTCATTGTTGCGGCTAAACCTTTGCCAGTTCGGCGCGCAATGCGCCCACGACCGTGTCGTAACGATGCGGGTCGCTGTCCTTGCCCGCGCTGAAAATGGCGGAACCGGCAACAAAGGCATCGGCGCCAGCGCGGGCAATTTCGGCGATGTTGTCCACTTTCACGCCACCGTCGACTTCCAGCATGATGTCCCTGCCGCAGGCATCAATCCGCGCGCGTACTGCGCGCAGCTTGTTCAATGCTTCAGGAATGAATTTCTGTCCGCCAAAACCGGGATTGACCGACATGATCAGCACCAGATCAAGCTTGTCCAGTACGTGATCGAGATAATGCAAAGGTGTTGCGGGATTGAACACCAGTCCGGCCTTGCAGCCCTGTTCCTTGATCAGTCCGATGGTGCGGTCGATATGTCTGGACGCTTCCGGGTGAAAAGAAATGATATTGGCTCCGGCCTTGGCAAAATCGGGAACAATTCGGTCTACCGGCTCCACCATCAGATGCACGTCGATGATTGCCTTGGTCAAGGGGCGAATCGCTTCACATACCAGCGGACCAATGGTGAGATTGGGGACGTAATGATTGTCCATCACGTCAAAATGTATGATATCCGCGCCGGAAGCGATAACAGCGGTGATTTCCTCGCCCAATTTGGCGAAATTTGCGGAGAGAATGCTCGGAGCGATGCGATAGTTGGCCATAAACCACTTCCTTATAATAAAAGCGTCATTTTAACCGCAAATGGTTGTCACGCGCCAACGGCTTCACCGCCGCAGAATATTTTTCAAGCACTCCTTGCCGTAGTGCGGAAAATAGTGTGCAATGCTGACATGGCTGACAGTAAAAAATACGAACTCAACGTGACGGTCCGCACCGCCTATCTTCCGGAACAGTCAGATGAAATCATCGACCGTTACGTGTTCGCCTATACCATCACCATCGCTAACACCGGCTCGGTTGCGGCGCAGCTTATCAGCCGCCATTGGATCATCGCGGATGGCGGCGGCAGTGTTCAGGAGGTGCGGGGGTTGGGCGTAGTGGGGGAACAGCCGCTGCTCAAGCCCGGCGACAGTTTTGAATACACCAGCGGCACCGCCCTCTCCACACCAGTGGGTTCAATGAAAGGCAGTTATCAGATGGTGGCCGAAGACGGCCTCTACTTCGACGCAACCATTCCCGAATTCATTTTAAGTGTGCCGCGGATATTACATTAGCCGCTGCAGGCGCACGCTGTGTTTTTCCAGATAACTCTCTAATTAACCGTACTTCTTTCTGCCATAGCGGCGGCGGCGATGAGCCTGTTTTGCTTCGGCTTCGCTTAATGGCGCGGGTTTCTTGCCGGCATAGGGATTACTGCTCGACCTGAACTCAACCCGCAATGGCGTACCTTCGAGCTGGTAGACTGCGCGGAAAGTGTTTTCAAGGTAGCGCCGATAGGTTTCCGCCACATGATCAAGACCGCTGCCGTGGATCACGATCAGCGGCGGATTGGAGCCGCCCTGGTGGGCGTAACGCAATTTGGGACGGGATACGCCAGTGTGTGGTGGTGCCTGTTTTTCTACCGCTGCCAGCAGGGTACGGGTGAGTTTGGGAGTAGGCAGTTTCGCCATCGCGGCTGCATAAGCGGTGTCGATTGACGGCAGCAGTCCTTTCATGCCGCTGCCATGTAGCGCTGAAATGTACTGGGGTTTGGCAAAACTCAGGAGAAAAGCAAGTTTCCGGGCAATCTCGCGCTTGATGTTGTCACGCTGATATTCGTCCAGACCGTCCCACTTGTTCACCACCAGCACCAGCGCACGTCCCGCCTCCAGAATGAATCCGGCAATATGTGCGTCCTGGTCGGAAATTTCGTTGCTCGCGTCCAGCACCAGCACGACTACATTGGCGTCTTCTACTGCCTGCAGAGTTTTTACCACCGAGAATTTCTCGACAACCTCCTGCACCTTGCCGCGACGGCGCAAACCGGCAGTATCGATCAGGGTATAGCGCCGTCCGGCGCTCTCGAAATCAATATAGATGCTATCGCGGGTGGTGCCGGGCTGATCAAAAGCTATCACGCGCTCCTCCCCGAGCAGCGTATTCACCAGCGTGGATTTGCCGACGTTGGGGCGTCCCACGATGGCAATCTTGGGGTGTTTGTCTTTTTCTTCTTCCCCTTGCTGTTCGGGGAAATCCGCCAGTGCCAGTTCTACCAGTTCATTCACATTGTCGCCGTGAACGGCGGAAACGGCACAGGGCTCACCCAGACCCAGTTCGTGAAATTCGGCGGTAACGACAGAGGTCGCCATGCCCTCGGTCTTGTTCACGACCAGCAGAATTTTTCGGCCGGTTTTGCGCAATTGCTCGGCGATTATTTTATCGTGCGCTGCCAGACCCTGTCTGCCATCGACGATGAACAACACCATGTCGGCTTCATCCACCGCCTGCAGCGTCTGCCGGGCCATTTCATGCAGGATGCCATCCTTTGCCGCCGGCTCGAAGCCGCCAGTATCTACTACCAGATGTGGTTTATCGCCCAGCCTGCCGTGACCATAATGACGGTCTCGCGTCAGTCCCGGAATATCCGCAACAATAGCGTCGCGACTGCGGGTCAGGCGATTGAAAAGTGTTGATTTGCCGACGTTCGGCCGTCCGACCAGGACGAGAGTAGGTTTCATGATTGTACTTATCTATTGTATGCCGAACGCGTAAAGCCCACCCTTCCGGGTTTGCACCACAATCCCATTGGATAAGTGCTCGGGATGGGCGAGGATGGAGCTTTCGTCAGTGGCAGCGCGGAGGACGATCGCGCCGTCGTCATGCCTGAAGAAATTTACATAACCCTGAGAATCACCTACCACCACACGGGTACCGCGCACGATGGGCGCAGTCAATCGGAGGCCGCTGAGTATGTCTTGTCTCCACACGGTGGTGCCGTTACTTTTAGTGTAGGCGATTACCGCACCGCGATCTTCGCTCAGGTAAATATAAGTATCGTCCATTGCCAGGCCAGCGCTACTGGATGCATCCCGTGCCCAAATCTGGTTACCATTGCTGATTTCAAAGCAGGCGACACGCCCCTGATAGGCTACGGCACATATCTGCCATTCATCGGCCACCGGCAGACTGGTGATATCCGTGATGCGCTCCAGTTCCGTCGCGCCACGCGGTCGTGATACGGTTGCCTCCCACTTCACATTGCCATCGGATAAACTCAGTGCTACCAGTTTGCCGCCGGCAAATCCAGCGAATACCGCGCCGCGTTTGATCAAAACACGGCTGGGGTTGCGCACAGTCAGTGCCGGGGTAGCACCCTGGTACACCCATTTACGTTTGCCGTTGGCAGCATCCAGGCCGAAAATCCTGCCGTCTCCAGTGCGCACTACCACTACTCCGCTGTCCACCTGCGGCGGGCCCAACACCTCGCTGGAAACCTGCGCTTTCCACAGGGACTTGCCCGTGTCATCAAATGCCAGCACTTCGCCTTTGAAAGTCCCGACCAGCATCATCCCTTCACCCACACCCACGCCACCTGACAGCTTATGTTGAGTGTCTATGTTCCACGCTTGCTTGCCGGTAGCGGAGTCAAGGCGCACGAGCCGCCCCTCGGAATTGGCAGCATAAACCGCGCCATTGGCAAATGCCGGCGAAAATACTGCCACTATACTCTCGTTAACAACGCTGCTCTGCCACAATGGGCGCGTAGCAGCAACCAGCTTCAAGCGGGCGGTCTGTTCAGCGCTGATCTCGGGTTCCTTAGTTTTGAACAGATCGACGATGGGCGACACATCGAGGTCGGCGACACTCGCGATCCGTTCAACGAAGCTGGCACAGCCGGCAAGCGCCAAGTGCAACACCAGCAGGAAGAGATGCCGCGGAATAGTGCCGATAGTCTTCGTTGCGGATCTGCTCACGGACGCTACTTGGTCTCTGCCAAAGCATCAAGCTTCATCTGGATGATATTGTGATAAGCACTCTTTGCACTGATTCTGTCGAGCGCCATTTGATAGGCTAGGCGAGCTTCGGCAACTTTACCTGCAGCAGTGAGAATATCGCCTTTGCGATCCGCATAGAAACCAGCAAAGGATTCGCCATGTTTACTTTCCACTAGCTTCAGTGCTTCAGCATATTTTTCCTCGTCCAGCAACAGCCCCGCCAACCGCAGCCGTACGAGATCTTTCAATTCATCTTCCTTGGCATGATCCAACACCCATTGCAATCGGCTTCTGGCGTTTTGCCTATCCCCCGCATCGAGGCTCGCCCGCGCCGAAACCAATGCAGCACGCGGAGCATAGCCGCTACCAGGAAAGCCTTCCATCAGTAAATGGGCAGCATCACCAATCTTCTTCGGGTCTCCACTCTCTTCGATCCGTTGCAGCGAGGCATACAATTCCGCTGCCTGTTCTATCTGCTGCTTCTGGTAGTATTTCCACACCTGCGTGCCGACGATGCCGGCGATGAAAGTCGCCACCACCACGATCGCCACTGTGCCGTACGACTCCCACCAGGATTTCAGTCCGTCTATCTTTTCCTGTTCTTCCAGATCATATGTTGCCATTTAACTTCCTGAATAAATTGAAGAATTCCTACGATTCAAATCTGTTTAAGCAAATCCGCCGCTTCCGCCAGTCCCACTCGCACCTGTTCTGCCGCCTCACGCAATGGCTTGATGCTTATCTCTGCGGCGTGCGCCTCGTCATCGCCAATAATAACTGCAAAACGTGCGCCGCTGGCGTCGGCTTTTTTCATTTGCGCCTTGAAACTGCCGTCACCGCAATGCAAGATGGCTTTTAGGCCCTCGGCACGCAAGTGCCTTACGGCTTCCCAGGCAAACCCGGTCGCAGCCTCGCCCTGGTGTACCACGTATACATCCGCTACAGCATGCGGTATGTCCTTGCCGCATTCCAGCATCAGCGCCAGCAATCGCTCCACACCCATGGCAAAACCGCAGGCTGGTGCCGGTTTGCCGCCAATCTGTTCCACCAGTCCGTCATAACGCCCGCCAGCGCACACCGTGCCTTGCGCACCGAGTCTGTCGGTGATCCACTCGAACACGGTGCGATTGTAGTAATCCAGCCCTCTCACCAGCCGCGGGTTGATCTCAAAAGCTATCCCCTGATTGCGCAGGACGCGCTGCAGTTCCTCGAAATGCTTGAGCGAATCCTCATCCAGATCATCCAGCAGGCGCGGCGCGCCGTCTATGATCTGCTGCATTCCCGGATTCTTGCTGTCGAGTATCCGCAGCGGGTTGCTGTGCAGACGCCTGTGGGCATCGTCATCGAGCTTGCCCAGGTGCTGCTGCAGATAGTGGATCAGCCGCGCCCGATGCAGAGTGCGCGATTCGACGCTGCCCAGTGTGCCGATTTCCAGGCGTACATCTGCTATGCCCAGTTTGTCCCATAACCCCGCGCACATGACGATGTGCTCAGCATCGATATCCGGACCGGTGTATCCCAACGCTTCCACGCCCACCTGATGGAACTGGCGGTAACGTCCCTTCTGTGGGCGTTCATGACGGAACATTGGGCCAGAGTAGTACAGTCTCTGCGGTCCCGCATACAGCAGGTTGTGTTCCAGTGCTGCACGTACACAGGAAGCAGTGCCTTCAGGACGCAGTGTCAGGCTGTCGCCGTTGAGGTGATCCAGAAAGGTGTACATTTCCTTCTCGACAATGTCAGTTACCGCACCGATGGAGCGCACGAACAAGTCGGTCTGCTCGACAATCGGCAAACGGATGCTGCGGTAACCACAAGCCGCCATCCACTCACGCACGGTCTGCTCAAAGAATTCCCAATGATGCGCCTGCTCAGGCAGGATGTCGTTCATCCCGCGGACGGCCTGGATGAGTCTAGTCATTGCCTGATTTCTTCGGGTACTTTGCCTGCACGTACTCGTCAACGATCTGGCGAAACTCCCCGGCAATATTGTCGCCTTTGAGAGTCACGGTTTTCTGCCCATCGACAAAAACTGGCGCCACCGGTTTCTCTCCCGAACCTGGCAGACTGATACCGATATTGGCATGCTTGCTTTCACCGGGACCATTGACTACGCAGCCCATCACCGCCAGCGTCATATATTCCACACCCTCGTATTGCTCGCGCCACACTATCATCTGCTCACGCACATAGCTCTGGATGTTTTCCGCCAGTTCCTGAAAATAGGTGCTGGTGGTGCGCCCGCAGCCGGGGCACGCTGCCACCAGCGGAACAAATGCGCGCAACCCCATGGTTTGCAGAATCTCCTGCGCCACGACTACTTCGCGGGTGCGGTCGCCACCTGGCTCTGGCGTCAACGATATGCGGATGGTGTCACCGATACCTTCCTGCAACAGCACTGCCAGTGCAGCGGTAGAAGCAACGATCCCCTTCGAGCCCATGCCCGCTTCGGTCAATCCCAGGTGCAGCGCGTAATCGCAGCGCGCTGCCAGGTCGCGATAAACCGCAATCAGATCCTGCACACCGCTTACCTTGCAAGACAGGACAATGTGGTCGCGGCCCAGTCCAATTTCTTCGGCTCTGGCGGCACTTTCCAGCGCAGAGGTAATCAAGGCCTCACGCATGACGTATCCCGCATCTTGCGGATCTTTGGAGCGGGCGTTCTCATCCATTATGCGCACCAGCAGCTCGGGATCCAGGCTGCCCCAGTTGACTCCGATGCGTACCGGCTTGTCGTATTTACAAGCCGTTTCGATCATGGTGGCAAACTGTTCATCACGTTTTCTGCCATGCCCTACATTGCCTGGATTGATGCGGTATTTAGCCAGTGCCTTGGCACAGTCCGGATACTCGGTCAGTAGCTTATGTCCATTAAAATGAAAATCACCCACCAGTGGCACATGACAGCCCATATCATCGAGGCGCGCACGGACGGCTGACACCGCTTGCGCCGCTATGGCGGTATTGACCGTAATGCGCACCAGCTCCGAGCCGGCGTGCGCGAGTTGCGCCACCTGTACCGCAGTGGCAACTTCATTTTCGGTATCGGTATTGGTCATGGACTGCACCACCACCGGGGCTCCGCCGCCAATGGTGACCGAACCGACCCGGACGCCGACACTCGGGCGGCGTTGTGTGGAAGAAATATTCTGGGACATGATTATGGTAGGTAAGTAAGATTTATAAAATATGAAAACATCATTCGAGCGACAGACGCGCCACTCCCCCATTGGTATTGGTATGCGATACCAAGTCTACCGGTTTATTGTTGTAAACCAGCTTTACGTTGGCGGCATTCCCGACTACCACGGAGAGTGGCATCTTGCCACGGATTACCTGCTCGCTGCCGGCGGGATTAAGCTGTGAAAAAATCATCTTACCCATGCCATCATTGATTTCAACCCATGATTCTTGCGCAAACGCGAAGCGGAGAACGCCTTCTCCTTTATTCACCAAATCGGGAGCAGCAACTACCGCCGCAACTTGCTGCCGTTGCGGCGCGGGCGGATTATTGTTTCCCTGCTGGACCACCGCAACCTCTTGCGCCGCTTGTACCGGGCCAGCATCACTAGACAGGGTCGCGGGTGCTAATTCAGATTGTGCTTGTGCCACTGCTTGTTCGATCTCGGCTTCAGCCTCGGTTGCAACCTGCACTGCCGGCTGCTGCACTGTTTCATTCCCCTGATAAATTTCATAAATCAGAAACAGCAACGCCACAACCACCACTCCCGCAATAATCAGGCTACGTCCCACTGATTTCTGATCTGACGGAAAAGGAATCCCTTCGGTCCGGGGTGCGATAACCTGGCGAACGGGCGGCAGCGATTGCTGTAACAATAGCAATAATGGCGTTGCATCCAACTGCACCAGTTTGGCGTAATTGCGCACAAAGCCGCGCAGAAACGTGCCGCCTGAAAGCTTGGCGTAATCATCCTCTTCCAGCGCAGTGACCTGCCGTACCGATAACCGCAGATGCCGCGCCACATCCTCGATGCTCAAGCCGCGAACCAGCCGTGCTGCCTGTAGCAGTTGCCCTGCGCTCTGTTTCGTTTCGGCCGCCTCTGTTCCGGCTACGCCGTTGTCGTTATTGTCAGTAGCATCCATCACTCGAATCTGCCATCACGTAGCGCTGCTGCTTCCTTGGAATCCGGGAATCGTTTTTGTAACTGCATGGTATAACTGGCCTCAGCATGGCGATCCCCGGTCTTGCGTTCAATCTGTATCCCCAGCCATAAACTTTCTGCTGTCGGCACTGAAATTTGCATATGGCGTGAAAGATTCGATTTGGCTGCCGCCAGATTACCGCTTCTGAAATTAACCTCAGCTATCCCGATCAGTGCCTGCGAATCTGCCGGTCTGAGCGACAGTGTTTTCTGGAAAAACTCCTCTGCGCTCTTGTAGTCGCCACGGCTCAACACACAGATTCCGGCATTGTTATACGGTTTCTCCGGCGTTGAATAAAGCGGATTCTTCAGTGCCTCCATGAAATGCCTCACTGCCTGGTCCATTCGTTCCGGCCTGCGCTGGCATAAAAACCAGCCATAATTGTTATGCGCTTCGGGATCATTGGGCGCAATTTTCAGTGCTTGTTCGAAATTCTTCTGCGCCAGCCTGTCTTCACGCAAATCCATGTAAATCAGTCCGAGTACATTATACGCAGGTGCGTATTTTGAATCGGAGCGTAATGCCTCGGTCACTTCTTCCAGCGCCACCACAAATTGACCACGGCTGTAATATTCCGCAGCCAACTCGGTATGTATTTTTGCGCTTTGCTGTGCAATGCTCAGGAATTGCTCCGACACCAACCCTTCCTGAACCGGTTGTTGGGCACACCCTCCCGTCAGCATCAACAGCGCAATGAACAAACCTGTGAGAATTTGTCTCATCTTGCCGCCTGCATAGCTTCGTAACCGCTCCGCTGCACGCGCCGGGTCTTGTCCAGCACTTGGCCTGCAAGCTGGCCACAGGCGGCGGCAATATCATCACCGCGGGTCTTGCGCACCGTCGTCACCAGTCCAGCCTGCATCAATACGTCGCGAAACAGCCGCACCGCTTCCGGCGATGAACGCTGGTAGCCGGAATGGGGAAACGGATTGAACGGGATCAGGTTGAATTTACAGGGCGTGTCCCGCACCAGTTGTACCAGTTCGCGCGCATGGCTGACGCTGTCGTTGACCCCATCCAGCATGACATATTCAAAAGTGATGAAATCCCTGGGCGCGGATTGCAGGTAGCGTTGACAGGCTGCCAATAATTCTTTGATCGGATATTTCCGGTTAATCGGCACCAGTTGGTCGCGCAACGCATCGTTGGGAGCATGCAATGACACCGCCAGCGCCACCGGACACCGTTCGCGCAGCCGATCCATCGCCGGAACCAAGCCGGAAGTACTCACTGTCACACGCCGCCGCGACAATCCATAGGCATGGTCGTCCAGCATCAGGTCAAGCGCCGTTACTACATTTTCAAAATTGGCAAGCGGCTCACCCATGCCCATAAATACCACATTGCTGATGGCACGGCGACGGCCTGCAGATTGAATCGCTTCCTGCTTATTTATAGGAATAGGACTCTCCGTTTCCTCGCTGCCGGATTCCTCTCCCAGCGCTTTATTCGCCCACCATAACTGACCGATAATTTCCGCCACCGTCAGATTGCGATTGAAACCCTGTCTGCCGGTGGAACAGAAAGTACATGCCAGCGCGCAGCCCACCTGACTGGAAATGCATAGCGTGCCGCGGTTGGTTTCAGGGATGAAAACCATCTCGATGCCATTGCCCGCGTCCACCGACAACAGCCACTTGCGGGTGCCATCGCTGGCGATATGGTCACTGATAACCCGGGGCGGCTCGACCACCGCAGTTGCAGCAAGCTTTTCCCGCAATACTTTCGCCAAGTCGCTCATACCGGCAAAATCCGCTTCCCCGGACTGGTGAATCCAGCGCAGCAACTGCCTGGCGCGAAATGGCTTCTCCCCAATTTCCGCACAGAAACCGGCAAGCCCTTCCGCACCAAAATCAAGCAGATTAACCGTCATGATGTCGAACTGCGGCTCATTATCAGCGGGAATAAATGTTCAGCGCGGGGAAAAAATAGGCGATTTCAACTGCTGCGGCCTCCGGCGCATCGGAGCCATGCACGGCATTGGCGTCTATGCTATCGGCGAAATCCGCACGGATAGTCCCTTTCTCCGCCTTTTTCGGGTCGGTTGCCCCCATCAGATCACGGTTTTTTTTGATCGCATCCTCACCTTCGAGCACCTGTACCATCACCGGCCCGGAAATCATGAACTTCACCAGATCACCGAAAAACGGGCGGCTGCGATGCACTGCGTAAAACCCCTCGGCCTCGGTCTGGGAGAGACGCAGCATGCGCGCGGCGATAATTCTCAAACCGTTGCTTTCAAAACGGGAATAGATTTGTCCAATCACATTTTTTGCCGCTGCATCCGGCTTGATAATGGATAAAGTCCTTTCAACAGCCATCGAAATACTCCACTAAATTAAGAAATTAAAAGCGTATTTTAACAAAAAACCCATGCCAGAAACGGGAAAAGAAAAAATCCGGTATCAGGCTTTGACAGATGGCGGGCCGGATCATTCGAGTCCCCCGGCTTCTTTTATTGCAGCGTCAGTCGAGTTTCATCACTTGCACGCGCATCGGCCACGTGCCGCGCTCGATCATCTTTGCACCGTCGAAGACAATATAACTCTGTCGGCCGTAATGCGGCAGCGGCCGCACCAACGCCGCGAGCGCGACGGCATCGCGCGCGGATACGAGCGTGAGCGTCGCACCCTGCGGACGCCTTACTGTCCAGGCCTGCGCCGAACCTTTGCCCTGCACGATCTCTGGCCGCGCAGGCAACTGGTGGCGTGCAAGCCATGTATCGACCTGTTCATGCAGGCCTATCACCAATATCGACACCGCAGGCAGACTATTTGTCGCTGAAATTATTCTCGGGGCACGGTTCTGCAGTTTTGTTGCGAGCATCTCGGCGGTGGTGCACGCCTCGCCGCTTTCCGGCAACAGAATGGTTGCCACCGTCCGGTCCACCATGACCTGGCGCAGAATCGGCGGAGCTTCGTCAGGCAGCAGGCGTCGGAATAACCGCAGATCTGGATCGAGTACCACCTCCAGCGGCCGGGTGCGCACTTCCAGCGTGAATGCCTGACGTCCGCGCTCCAGATCAAGCATTCGGATTTCCTCACCCCCCTCGGTACGTAGCGCGACCGGCACGCGCAACCGGTATGTGGGTATCGGTTGCTCCAGCGTGACAATTACGCGATAGCCTGAGTCCGACCGCGTACGTGCCACTTCTGCAATGCGTACTGTCGGCGCACCCGGGCGCGTCAACCACTGCTCAAAAAACACCCGCAGATCCTGGCCAGATGCAGTCTCGAATGCGCGCCGCAGATCCACCCATGAAGCGACGCGGAAGCGCTGCTCGCGCCAAAACAACTGCAGAGCGCGGCCGAAAGTTTCGCGTCCGAGCAGGTCGCGCAGCATCAGGAACATCATCGCCGCCTTGTTATAACCAACGATCTGCGAGGCGCCGTGCGTGCGCGAGGTAAACGCAGTCAGCGGCGCATCCTGCCCGGGTGCCAGTGCAGCGAAATCGCGCAACCAGCCAAGCCGCATCTCGCGCGCGGCCTCGGGCCCTTCGCGCTCCTTGTAGGCATAGTCCGCCATGAAGGTGGTCAGCCCCTCGGACCAGTTGCCATGCGCGTAATCGGGATAAACACCGTTTCCCCACCAGTTGTGCAGCACCTCATGGCCGAGTGAGGTGGCGCGGATGAACGGCAGGCGCAGCACCTCGATGCCGAGATAAGTGAGCGTCGGCATGCCAAAACCGGTCGGTGTCGGACTCGATACCACGCTGAACTCGGTAAACGGATACTCGCCGATCCATGCCTCGTAAAATTCAACGTAACCCTTTACTTCGTCGAGATACTTGCGGGCAAGCTCCGCAATTTGCGGATGGAAATAGGTTCGCAACTGGATCGGTTTGCCTCCCGCACCGCGCATTGTGTCGGTCTCGACCGTGTAGGGACCGGCCATAAGATCAACGCCTTCGGAGGGAAAGGGGAATTCGAAACGCGCACGGTAGCCCTCGGCTGTGTCGGATTCCTCGACCAAGCGGCCTGCAACCAGGCCGCGCTGCCCCGGCGGCAATTCCAGACTTACGCGATAACGCGCGAGCGTTCCGGCTAGGTGCGGATACCAGCCGCTCGAATCAGGCAGAAAGGTGCCGGCAGCGCTACTTGCCGGTTCGATCCTGCCGAGTGTTTGCCGATGATCGAGTGAGGTATCAAGTGGCGCAAGTTCACCGCGCCAATGAACTTCGATCCGGCGCGGCCCACGCTGACTGCGCGGAATCCGCCAAGCATGCATGCTGGCGGTGCCCGCAGCGGACGTCCCCAGCGGCACCCCATCGATGAGCGCATGCGTCACCTCGAAACGGCGGCCCAGCACCAGCATCAACTCACCCGCCACTGCCGCCGTGATGACGCTGCGCCCTTCAATGCGGCGCGCAACCGGATCTATGCGCACGGCAATGTCGTATTCGACTGCAGTGGTGGCACTTGCTGCTGCGGATGCGGCGGTTGCAACAAGGGCCGCGAGCAGGATGCACGTAATACCCCCGACGATATGCAACCTCGGCACCGGCAGACTCACCGTTCCGCTGCCGGAAATTTAGCGATGATTTCGATCATCTCGCTGCCGCGCTTCACCTTGAGCGGCAACCAGGTGCCGGGCGCCTGGCGTTTGACCGCTGTGACCACATCGCCGCTCTGCTTGACCGCCACACCCGCTACTTCCAGCATCACATCGCTATCACGCAAACCGGACGTTTCGGCAATGCTGCCTTTTTCGATCTGCAACACCCGTGCACCACCTTCTGGTGCAATCTCAAAGCGGATGCCAAGCCGCTGATACTGCTGCACGTGCGAGACAAACGGCGCGACACCGAACACTGCGTCGGCTATTCCCACGACGAGTTGTCCGCACGCCTTGCCACTGTCCCATGGCAGCAGCATGGCAACGTCTGCAACTTTGAGGTCTTTCAACTGATGAGGAACCCCATAGCCATGCTTGATATGCCCCGCACCCATGATCCCAACCACCAGCGGACGCCCCGGCCGCTCCAGTACCCGATGGATCGCCTGAGCCATCGCCCTATCCCACAACTGCTGGCTTTCGACAAAGCGCCGAAAATCCGGGTCATCGCGGCCGGTTTCAGGCTTTTTCTTTCCCTCGCGTTCGTGTTCCCGGTATATCGGCAGCAGGTAATCAAGGTACGCAATATTCGGAGCGGCCGGGCGCGTCACGCCTTCACGTTCGCTCTCCGGCACGCCATCGAAACCCTTCGCAGAAATCTCGCGCCGCAGACGCGTATCGATATTAAGCGCCAGCATCGGTATCCGGTTCATGCGCGCGAAATGGAACAGCGGCAAATAGTAACTCGCCTCCGTGTTCCAGACGGCGTCCCAGTCTGCTGCGGCAAGAAACTCAGTTTCGGAGAGTTCGCCTGCCACCCATCGATCGAGCGCCTTCTGCACCCGTCGTGGAAACATCTCGAAACCGATCACCATGTCGGGGCGCACAGCGTACAGTGCGGCCAGCGTCTGCAACTGCCAGCGGTGATGCTCCAGGTTATCGTGCATTTCACCGAGCAGTACTACTGATTGTTTTGCTGCACGCGCGATGATTTCGGTGCTGGTTACCTTCTTGCCAGCGGGCACTACCCAGCTTGCCACTGGGACACAGTCCGCGATGTCCTTGTTAGCGGATTTTGCCTGCGCCAGCCCGAGGTTAGAGCCAGCACTGAGCGCAAGCAAGGCAACACCGAGAAATCCGTTACAAAGCGCACTTCTGAAAATTGTCATGCCGGATACCCCACATCGTAAGTTACGTCCATGCTCAGCTCACCCATTTTCTCGCGTTCCTGAACATCCGCATCCATGGACCGTCTTCACGCCACTCCATCGCCGTTCCCGCTTCGCTCCTGGCGGGGCGCCACGAATGCTGCGCAGCGCGGAACACGCGCTCCGGATGCGGCATGAATATGCTGAAACGCCCGTCGGGCGTGGTCATACCGGCAATGCCTTGGGATGAACCATTGGGATTGAACGGATAAATCTCGGTGGGCTTACCGCGATTGTCGACAAAACGTAGCGCAACCAGCGATGAGCCGGCTAACAACTTTTTCTCATCGGCAAATTCCGCATAGCCCTCGCCATGTGCAACAGCTATAGGCATGCGACTGCCAGCCATGCCAGCGAAAAACAGCGAGGGGCTTTGCTGAACTTCCACCATCACGAAGCGCGCTTCAAACTGCTCGGATTTATTGCGCACAAAATGCGGCCAATGCTCTGCGCCAGGAATGATTTCGTGCAGATTGCTCATCATCTGACAGCCGTTGCAGACCCCCAGCGCGAAGGTGTCAGCACGCCGGAAAAACATTTCGAATTCATCGCGCGCGCGGTGATTGAACAGAATCGATTTGGCCCAACCCTCCCCTGCTCCCAGCACGTCGCCGTAAGAGAATCCGCCACATGCGGCCAGGCCTTGGTAATCTTGCAGCGAAACACGGCCAGCGATAATGTCGCTCATGTGCACGTCGGTCGCGACGAAACCCGCCCGGTCAAAGGCTGCAGCCATTTCCACCTGACCGTTCACGCCCTGTTCGCGCAAAATGGCGATTTTCGGCCTGACCCCGCTATGAATGTAAGGCGCGGCAATGTCGTCGTTCACGTCGAAACTCAAATGCACATGCAGACCAGGATCAGCGGCATCAAGGATGCAATCGTATTCCTGTTGCGCGCACTCCGGGTTGTCGCGCAGCTTCTGCATTTGATAAGTAGTCTCCGACCAGGCGCGCTGCAAATCGACGCGCTGCTCGGCAAATACCGGTTTATTGTTGCGCAGAAACTGGATTTCATCCTTGCTGCTGAGATCACCGATGATGAAACTCATGTCGCGCAAACCCGCTTCCGCCAGGATTTCCAGCACGGTACGGTGCTGCTCCGTTTTTATCTGGAGCACCGCCCCGAGTTCCTCGTTGAACAAAACTGACAGGATGCGCTCCTGAGTCCTGCCACCCAGTATTTCCGGTCTCAGTTCGTAACCATCTACATCGCTGGCGAGCGCATCGAAACATAATTGATCGAGATTGACTGTGATGCCCACATGTCCGGCAAAAGCCATCTCGCACAACGTCACAAACAGGCCGCCGTCGGAACGATCATGGTAAGCGAGTATTCTGTTTTCGCGATTCAAACGTTGCAGCGCGGCGAACAACCCTTTGAGTTTCTCCGCATCATCCAGATCCGGGGCGACAGCGCCCACCTGCTTATAAACCTGTGCCAGTGCCGAACCGCCCATGCGGTTTCTGCCCGCGCCCAGATCGATCAGGATCAGCTCCGTCTCGCCGCAATCCGTGCGCAATTGCGGCGTAAGAGTCTTGCGCGCATCCGTCACGCGCGCAAAAGCAGAAATGATCAGCGACAGCGGTGCGGTCACTTCCTTCCTGATTCCCGTATCCTGACTGCCGCCTGCCTCTTCCCACACAGTCTTCATCGACATGGAATCCTTGCCCACCGGGATGCTGATTCCCAGTTGCGGACACAGTTCCATCCCTACTGCATGGACTGCGTCGTACAGACCCGCGTCCTCGCCAGGATGCCCCGCTGCCGCCATCCAGTTGGCGGAAAGTTTGATCTCGCCGATATGCTCAATCAGTGCCGCAGCGATATTAGTGATGGTCTCGCCCACCGCCATGCGCGCGGCCGCAGCAGGATCGAGCAGCGCCAGCGGCGTGCGTTCACCCACGGCGAAAGCTTCACCCAGATAAGTCTGGTAACCCATCAGCGTCACCGCCACATCCGCCACCGGAATCTGCCACGGCCCTACCATCTGGTCGCGCGCAGTCATGCCGCCGACAGTGCGATCGCCGATGCTGATGAGAAAAGTCTTGTTCGCCACCGCCGGCAGGCGCAACACCCGGTATGCGGCTTCCTTCAGCTCCAGCCCTGCCAGGTCGAATGGCGCCAGCACTTTGCTGATATGAGTGACTTCGCGCGTCATTTTAGGCGGTTTGCCCAGCAGCACCGCAAGCTCCATGTCAACCGGCAGCGGCCGGTCGCCGAATGCCGGATCAATCACCGTGAGTTGCTGTTGCGCAATCGCTACACCCACCACCGCAAACGGGCAGCGTTCGCGCTCACAAATCTCCCGGAACAGTTGCAGCGACTCCGGTCCGATGACAAGCACATAACGCTCCTGCGCCTCATTGCTCCAGATCTGCAGCGGCGACATGCCCGGCTCTTCCGAGGGGATGTCGCGCAGATTAAAACGTCCCCCGCGCCCCGAACCGTGCACCAGTTCCGGTAGCGCATTGGACAAGCCGCCCGCGCCGACGTCGTGTATCGAAAGAATCGGATTGGATTCGCCCTGCCTTTCCATCTGCCAGCAGCGGTCGATCACTTCCTGCGCACGCCGCTCCATTTCCGCGTTACCGCGCTGCACCGAATCAAAATCGAGGCTTTCTACATTCGCGCCGGTATCCATGCTGGAAGCCGCGCTGCCGCCGAGACCGATCAGCATTCCCGGTCCACCCAACTGAATCAGCAGTGCGCCCGGCGGAAATTCCTGCTTGAATGAGTGACGCTCGGAGATATGTCCTATGCCTCCTGCCAGCATGATCGGCTTGTGGTAGCCGCGCATCTCGCCCGCAACCAGTTCTTCGAAAGTGCGGAAATACCCCGCCAGATTGGGCCGGCCAAACTCGTTGTTGAATGCCGCCCCGCCAATCGGTCCTTCCAGCATGATCTGCAGCGCTGAGGCGATGCGTGCGGGCTTGCCATAAGAACCGGCCTCGCCTGCTTCCTGGCATTTCTCCCACGGCTGGATAGATCCGGGGATGTTCAGATTGGAAACAGAAAACCCCGTGAGCCCCGCCCTGGGTCTGGCGCCGCGGCCGGTGGCACCCTCGTCGCGGATTTCACCGCCTGCACCGGTGGCGGCGCCGGGGTAAGGCGAAATCGCAGTGGGATGATTATGCGTTTCCACTTTCATCAGAATATGCGTCTGCTCCTCAGCATGGCCGTAAGCATGGTCCTTGCCGGGGTAAAAGCGCGCAACCTTCGCCCCTTCAATGATGGACGAGTTGTCCGCGTAAGCCACCACCGTACCCTGCGGATGCTGCTGGTGAGTATTGCGGATCATCGCAAACAACGAGTGCGGTTGCGGCTTGCCGTCTATCACCCAGTCGGCGTTGAAAATCTTGTGGCGGCAATGCTCCGAATTGGCCTGGGCGAACATCATCAATTCGACATCGGTGGGATTGCGCCCGATGCGCACAAAATTGGCCGCGAGATATTCGATTTCGTCTGGCGACAACGCCAGCCCCATGTCGCTGTTGGCGCGTTGCAACGCCGCTATTCCACCGGTCAGCACATCTACCGCGCGGAGCGGCACCGGCGCATAATGCCGGAACAATTTCTCCGCATCGTCAAACGAGTTAAACACCGCCTCGGTCATGCGATCGTGTATCAGCGCGAACAGTGCCGTTCTCGCTGCCGCAGCAAGCCCATTTGTGGTTTGAACGTAAAACGCCACGCCACGCTCCAGCCGCCCGACCGCTTCCAGCCCACAATGGCGGACGATGTCGGTGGCCTTGGACGACCACGGAGAAATGGTGCCGGGGCGCGGCAGCACCAGCTGCAATTCGCCTGCAGGCTCTTCGCTCCGCTGCGCGGCACCATAGGTCAACAGCTTCGCAAGAATGGTGCTTTCGTCTGACCGCAGATCACGCCCCACCGCGCAAAAATGCCAATATTCGGCGTAAATGTGGGAAACTTGCGGAGCGGCGGTTTTGAGTGCGTCCGTTAATTTTTCCAGACGGAATGGGGAAAGGGCGCTACCGCCGCGGAGTCGAAGCATCAGGCAAGATGAAGCAGTGGATTAAAAATGCAAGTTTACACGAGAAGACAAGCCACCCGCAGCCCGATAAGCAATTGGCAGATAACCAGGATCAACCCTAAAACATGACTAATCCCGCTGCCATCTACTCTACCGCCGAGATCCGCGCAATCGAGCAGCTTGTTGCTGCCCTGCCCGTTCCACCCGCCTTGATGGAAAAAGCCGGCCTGGCCGCTGCCGAAATTGCGCGTGACCATCTGCTCGCTGATGACCGCAACACGGTGCTGGTACTGGCCGGCCCCGGCAACAACGGCGGTGATGCTTTCATCGCCGCCCGCCATCTGCAAGCCTGGTGGTTCAAGGTCACGCTGGTATTCAGCGGCGAACGCCGCCGCTTATCCGATGATGCCAAACAGGCGCTGGATGCCTGGCTCGCAGCAGGCGGGGAGATACTGACCGAAATCCCCGCAGATAAAACATGGGATGCGGTGATAGACGGGCTGTTCGGTATCGGTCTCGAACGCGATCTGGAAGGCAAATACCTGGAACTCGTCAATACGGTCAACCACATGCAGCGGCCGGTGCTCGCGCTCGATATTCCGAGCGGCCTGGGCAGCGACAACGGCAATATCTATGGCGCAGCAATTCGTGCCGCCGTGACAGTCACGTTCATCGGCCTCAAACCCGGCCTGCTGACTCAGCATGGTCCCGACTACTGCGGGAAGATTTTACTGCGCGAGCTTGATCTCGACGCATCTTCCCTGGTTGAACCTCATGCCTGGAGACTGGATCAGGCTTACGCGCAGAAACTGCTGCCGCCGCCGCGCCCCGCTAACAGTCATAAAGGCATGTTCGGCAGCGTCGGTATCATCGGCGGCGCGACCGGGATGGTGGGTGCGGCGTTTCTGGCCGGAACCGCGGCGCTGAAACTGGGTGCGGGGCGCGTCTATCTCGGCTTGATGGCTGCTGACGCACCGGGCGTAAACATGGCGCAGCCGGAATTGATGCTGCGCCCGGTGCATGAGTTGTTCAAACTCGATCACCTCAGTTGCCTGGTCGTAGGGCCAGGTCTGGGAACGGAACCCGACGCTTATTTCTGGCTGGGCAGCGCGCTGGAGTCTGCGCTGCCGCTGGTGCTGGACGCCGACGCGTTGAATCTGATCGCCGCCCATCCCCGGCTTGCCAGCCTGCTGCGCACGCGCACCGCCGCTGCCATCCTCACCCCGCATGCCGCAGAAGCTGCGCGGCTGCTGGGCACTGATACGGCAACGGCAGCGATACAGCATGACCGCATGGCGGCTGCGGCCAAGCTGGCGCAGCGTTTCAACTGCAGTGTAGTACTGAAAGGTGCCGGCAGCATTTGTGCTTTGCCCGATGGCAGACGCTACCTCAACACCAGCGGCAATCCCGGTTTGAGCAGCGCGGGAACCGGCGACGTGCTGTCCGGCATCATCGGCGCTTTTTTGGCGCAGGGATTGAGTACAGAAAACGCGCTGCTGTTGGCGGTTCATCTGCACGGCGCGGCAGCAGATGCGCTGCTGCAACGGCACGGCGGCCCGGTGGGGATGACCGCGTCGGAAATCACCGATGTGGCGCGCAGCCTGTTAAATAAATGGACCAATAATTAGCGTTTTCGTGATTTGAACTGAAAGGAACTCTCAGCATGTGCCATCGATGTGACCGAAAAAATATAGATCAGCAAAATTCCGGACAAGATCCAAGCAAGCGCTCGTTTCTCAAGCTGACTGCTGTTTCCGCCATCGGCTTGGGTTTTGCCAGCGCGGGCATTGCAACAGCTCAGGAAAAGAAAACCGCCAAGACTTACACCAAAATCCCGCCCAAACCTGAGAACGTGCTGACACCCGACCAGGCCCTGGAAAGACTGATGGAGGGTAACGAGCGTTATGTTGCCGGCAAGTCGGCGCCACTGGATTTCCATGATGTCCAAACGGCTTTAATCAAGGGGCAAAACCCTTATGCCACTATTTTGGGTTGCTCCGATTCCAGAGTCAGTCCTGAACATTGCTTTGATGAGGCTCAGGGCGATCTGTTTGTAGCCCGGGGCGCCGGTAACTATCTGACGAATGATAATATAGCTACATTGGAGTATTCAGTCGCCGTATTGAATACACCGCTGATCATGGTACTGGGTCATGAAGGCTGCGGCGCTGTCAAAGCGGCGATCGATGCCGTCGATAATCATAAAGATTTCCCTGGCCATATCCAGCTGTTGGCCAGTGCGATAGCGCCAGCAGTCAGGGCAGTCAATGATACCTCCAGTGATCGATTAATCAATGTGACCAAGAGGAATGTCATCATGACTGTTGAAAGACTCAGGACTAAAACGCCCATTCTAGATCACTATCATGACCATAAGAAAATTCGCGTCGTTGGCGGGTTGTATCATCTGGATACTGGCAGGGTCGAGCTGATAGCTTAAATGTAGTTTCTCATAACGTTGCTCACCATTAAATCGAGGCGCGACGGCGGCTTTGCGGGATGGGATGCACGAAAGGCGAGGACACGAATGATCGATCCCCTTCGCTCCGATCCTGACACCGCAGACCGCCCGCAACGCACTGCCTCATAAGGATTGCGGTAACGTATCCTCTTCTCTTAACACACTCCCTCGTTACTGTTTTATTGAAGTTCGGCCAGTGACGATCTGGCCGAGTTTCTTACCCTGCCGTGCTATGATTACGTTGACTGATAAATGGGTTCTGGGAAGTTCCAAACTGATGGCCAGGGGAGTTATGTCATGAAGACCGTAAGACAATTACTGCAAGGTAAGGGCTACGAGGTTGCGAGCATCGGGCCGGACAAACCGGTGTATGACGCCATGCAATTGATGGCTGCCAAGAACATCGGCGCACTACTGGTGCTGGAAGCCGGAAAATTGATCGGCATCATCACTGAAAGAGATTATTCCCGTAAGGCACATTTGCTGGATAAATCCGTACGAGACATTCTGGTAAAAGAAATCATGACCAGCCAGGTGGCGTATGTGAGTCCCGACTACACTGCCGAGGATTGCATGGCGTTGGTTACCGAGATGCGGGTACGCCATTTGCCGGTGCTGGAAAATGATCAGGTAATCGGCATTATCTCCATCGGCGACTTGGTCAAGGACGCCATCTCCGACCGGGAATTCGTCATCCACCAGCTCGAACGTTACATATACGGAATTCGCTGATTGAAACAGAATTGATGGTTTCTGCCATGGAATCAGGCAGCCGCGTCAGGTTCATTAAGCCGCGCCAGAATCTGGTGGCGCGCTGCATCCCGTAGTTGCAATGCCGCTTGCCAGTCGTGTCCTGCCGCAAGCAGAGGCTCGCCAACTAGCACTTTCAGCTCACTGCGGCGTGGTTGCCACTGCCCGGCGCACAGCAAGGAGCGGGTGCCGATCAGAGTGACCGGCAGCACCGGGGTGCCGGATCGCGCAGCAACCAGAAATGCCCCCAATCTGAACGGCAGCAGGTGGCCTAAGGATTTGGCTTGGTCAACCGTGACAAGAATGCTGGCTTAGGCATTGGCGATGATGCCGGCGATGCGCCGCATGTGATCCTCAATTTGCAAAGGACGCGCTGGCGGGTACAGCGGCACCGGCACGCAGCCGGCGTAGAGCGCACCATAGAAGGCGGCGAAAAATCCGCGCCCAGTGGGCAACATGATGGCTACCCGGTCGCCAGAGCTTAGCCCATGCTGGTGCAGACCGACAGCTAGTAATGCCCTAGCTTGCTCCTGCAGCATGCGATAGATGATGTTCTCGGTGCGCTCCTCTTTGTCATAAAGCGTGAGGTGCATCCGCTCGGCGTGCCGCGTGACATGCCAGTCCAGTATCTCGATCAGCGTGGATGCAGCTTGTGGCGGATGGTAGGCTTTTACTTCCGCAAATACTGGTGCTCCAGCTGGGGCGGACGTCTCGGCACTCACGGTGCCTACTATCTGCCTGAGCAAATCACGCGGCGTCTCGGCATCAACAAATGTTTTTTCGCCCAGCTTTGCCCCCAGTTCGCGCTCGATGCGGACCAGCAACTCCACGCGCGCCGGGCTGTCCACACCGAAGTCGCGCTCCAGCAAATGACCCAAGCCCAGATGTTCCGCATCCTGTACATTCAGCCGCAGCTTGCGGGCAAGATCGCGCACGATGCCAAGCAGCCGCTCCGCGTCGCTTTGTGAGTCTGGATGGGGCGGTGGCGTTTGCATGTCGCGCGATTCCTCGCACTGAAGTAGGAGAGGTGGAAGGTTCATACCATGCTGGGTTTCCTGCTTTAAGCGGCATTGCGGGCGCAGATTACTTCCTGCCCTGTCAAAACACTATGCACCGACAGCTCGGTAAGTCACAGCACACGGATGAGCGCAGCGGATGCGAACCTAGTAATAGTAGCCGCTGCAACCCCTCTCCTTTGAAACCGGAGATCAGTGCGGTGCAAACGTCAGGCAGCTGATCTCACCCTTGCTGCGCCCAACCCGGATGTTCTCGGTTATGCATTCAAAGTCATCGTTGAACTTGCATGCTTCAACCTTGCAGGCGCCAATCCCAGCCGTGCGCATGGCAGCTTTGGTGTGATTTCTGTTGTCGAAGAATGTGTCACAGCCGGGATGCACCCCATCGCCGATGGTGATGGCCCGAGCGTGGCAGTCGCTGTTGAGGTTGTATGCGCACTCAGTCACGCTGCACTCGGAAACGAGGGGTGTTTCGATGGTAATGGTTTTCATCTGGAATTCTCCTGTTGCGTGAAAGAAGAAAGTAATGGGACAAGTGAAACTCCGCAAAAAAATCTGTGGAGAAGAGGACTGCCGGACAATGCCTGCGCGAAAATATTCCTCTTCCTTATGCGTAGACATTCTGGGGCAAGATTTCAAGGCAAAAATGAAGTCTTGGTTGAAGTATGACCTCGATTTGCAAGAAGCGTCCCAACGCTATGCTGACATAATCGACATTTTTTTACATGGCGCTGTTGCGCATGTCACTTCTTATTCTTTGATAATGCTTTCCTCGCTTATCGTCATGTCGCTTTGTCGTTGAGTATAGTGGACCCCAATTTCCGGACGATAATTTATATCGTGCCGGATCAATAATGCTGTGCTATAAAAAAATAACCGAACTGGCCGGAGGTAATGTGCGCGCTCCGGCATTCGGCCTAACGAAAAGGAGGTCGCAATGCGTATTTCATCTATTTATCCAATCCTCGGCGCCGCGCTGTTCGCTTACTCACAGATTAGCCTTGCAGAGAGTGCATCCATCAAGATCACTTCCCCCACGGACGGCGCTAAGCTTGATGCCATAGCCCAGAATAAGGTTGTCTATGAAGTCATGCCAGGGCCCAAGGGCGACCATGTCCACCTTTACGTGGATAACAAGGAAGCGGCCATCCTGCGTCAGCTCAAGGGCAGCTACGCACTGGAAACCCTGGCGCCCGGCAAGCACGACATCTGCGTCAAGGTCGTGGATAAGGGCCATACGCCCATCGGCGTGGAACAGTGCGTCAAGGTGACAGTCAACTAGCCCTCGTGGATATACAAAACCTGGCCTATGCGGTCATCCAGGTAGTTCACAATTTCGGCGCCGTCGCCGTTGTCGGCAGTGCGGTCTACGCATTATGGCCGGGGCCATGGCAAGCAGAGATGCGCAAACCGCTGGCATGGGTAATGCTGGCGGGATGGGCCGCGCAAGCTGCCAGCGGCGGCGCCTTCGGCGGAGTCAGTTGGCTTTATTACGGACGCTTTCCGGATATCCATGGCATCGCAGTCGCCGCGCTGTTGATCAAGATGGTATGCGCCGCTGCGGGATTCATACTTGCCGCCGCGTATCTCTATAGTGGCATCGCGTGGAGCGAGCGGGCACAGCAAGCCACTTGGCGCGCGCTCGCTACGCTGGCTGCGACGGCGCTGACCGCCGCTGCGTTCCTGAGGTGGTTTTCCTGAGAAGCCGGTGCAACCTTGTACCCATAAACTACGTAAAAAACCACGGGGTCTTGATAACATGCGCTGGCTCTACGCTTCTGCTAGCGCCGCCTCGGACAAATCCACCCCTTCATAGATCGTGGGAGGCAATCGTTTCAGGCAGGGTGCCCGGTAGCGTGCATTGCCGCAACCCAGATCCAGTAGGCAGTTCCGTCCAGGCTCATTGCGCAACCACAGAAGTTCCTCAACCCTGGCATAGATATCCTGATGACACATAAGAAGTATAGGATCTACCATCGTTTCCATCGTTTTCGATTGTTATCTCAACAAACATCGTAACCTGGTCTACCGGGTCTATAATGTTAAAAATGCAACGCAACGAGCGCCCGATTTTACCGCAATCCCCTTGAGATAAGGCTTCGCGGCGGCTGCTTTGCCGGCTTGTCTCATGCCTTTTAACGAAGGGAATTGGCCATTCGAATCTTCGCCGCACCGGCACTCATCGCGCAAAGCCGCAGTTGCGTCCCACGTGGAAATTATTCAGAGGTTACTCGGGAAAGGTTGAGGCGAGAGGGCAGCCGTATAGAACCATCTAGAACCATCGCATGCATCGCGTCTGGCAATTGAACGAAAAATTACATGTCTATGCAGAAACCACTCGTTCTTATCACTGGTTCGGAAGGCAGAATCGGCAAGGCAATTGCAGCAACGCTGGGCGACGATTATACGGTCATCGGTTTCGAGCAAAAATGCGCCACTGGTTCAAACTGCATTACCGTCGATATATCGTCTGATGAGGCAATGTCGAGCGCATGCGAACAACTACGCCAGCACTATGGGCAACGGATTGCGTCCGTCATTCATCTGGCTGCCTTTTACAATTTCTCCGATGAGCCGGATCCTTTGTATGATGAAGTCAACGTAAAGGGGACGCGGCGGTTGTTAAAGGCGCTTGAAGCATTCAACGTCGAGCAATTCATATACGCAAGCACTATGCTGGTGCATGCGCCTACGGCGCCAGGCTTGCCGATCAACGAGGAAGGGCCTCTTGAGCCAAAATGGCCCTACCCCCAATCCAAGGTAGCGGCGGAAAACGAGGTGCGTACTCATCACGGACGCATTCCGTTCGTGATATTTCGCTTAGCCGGAGTCTACACCGAGTGGGGCGAAGTGCCCTCGCTGAGTACTCAGATTCAACGTATTTATGAGCGGCAGCTTCAGAGCCATGTATTTCCCGGCAACCCTTCTCATGGTCAGTCCTTTGTGCATATAGATGACGTAGCGCGTGCATTTCGTCAAACGGTCGAGCGGCGCGCGCAATTGCCTGAAGAAGTTACGATGCTGATCGGTGAGCCAATCACGGAAAGCTATGAGGGGCTACAGAACTTGATGGGGCAGATGATTCATGGCGAACCCTGGAGTACGCATCAGGTGCCAAAAACGGTTGGAGTTGCCGGTGCATGGCTGCAGAACAAAATGGAAGACGTTATTCCCGATGCCATTGATCGCGGGATCGAACCCTTCGTCAAGCCTTTTATGGTGGCATTATCGGACGACCATTTTGAACTGGATATTTCACGCGCCAGGAAACTTCTGAATTGGAGACCCAGGCATACGTTACGCGAAACATTGCCAACAATTACCGGGAATCTGAAACGTAACCCGGAAGCCTGGTACAAACGCAATAAAATTCCTCTGCCGCGATGGCTGGAAGACGTTGAAGAAAGCGCCATTCCGAGTATGACGCTAATCGGCGACAGCCGTGAACAAGAACGTCGCGAGCACAGGGAAACTATTTGGTGCCACTTTGCCAACATCGCGCTTGGATTGTGGTTGATATCGAGCCCCTTTGCTTTTGGACTTGCCGGATCGTGGATGGAAGCCGGGATCCTGGCATCTCCAACCCAGCGCGGCTTGCCTTTGTCAGACACGTGGATGACGGCAAGCGATGTGATCACGGGCCTGTTGATCATGATTTTTGGTTTTCTGTCACTTTCGCGTGACTACGGCTGGGCCCGATGGATCACAGCGTTACTGGGTGTCTGGTTATTTTTCGCGCCGCTTTTTTTCTGGACTCCGAGCGCGGCAGCCTATGCCAATGATACGCTGGTTGGCATGCTCGTCATTTTGTTCGCAGTGGTGATTTCACCGCCCCCCGGCATCAGTCCGGTTGCCCGGATGACGGGTCCCGACGTGCCGCCAGATTGGAGCTATAGTCCTTCCGGAATGATCAATCGAACACCGATTGTAGCGCTTACGGTTGTGGGATTACTTATTTCGCGTTACATGGCCGCATTTCAGCTGGGCCATATTGATCGTGTCTGGGATCCATTCTTTGGCGATGGTACCGCGCGCATCATTACGTCCGAAGTATCGGAGGCTTGGCCGGTCGCAGATGCGGGATTGGGTGCAGCAGTGTATGTGATGGAAATTGTCACTGGCGTTATCGGCGACAAGCGGCGCTGGCGTACGATGCCATGGATGGTGCTGTTTTTCGGTATTCTGATCGTGCCGCTTGGGGTGGTCAGTATTTACTTCATTATTATCCAGCCCATTGTAATCGGCACGTGGTGCACCCTATGCCTTATCGCTGCGGCAGCCATGCTGCTACAGATTCCATACTCTTTCGATGAAATCCTGGCAACACTGCAGTTCCTGAAAGACCGGCGGCAGAAAGGAAAATCGTTGTGGCACGTTTTATGGCATGGAGACACAATGGAAAATGGCAAAATGGACGATACAGACGAATTTAGTGCATCACCCATCACCGTGCTGCGTCAAATAGTGCTAACCGGCGTTCGCTTTACGTGGACTATGGTGGCAAGTATTGCCATCGGTATCGCACTGATGTTTACACGCATCATCTTTGGTACTTCCGGGACGGCTGCAGACAATGATCATGTGATCGGTTCGCTTGTCGTCACGTTCTCGATCATGGCATTGAGTGAAGTAGCGCGCCCGCTGCGCTTCGCGAACATCCTCTTCGGCGGCTGGCTGATTGCGGCGCCCTTTCTGTTAATGGGCTATTCGAGCTTGGCTGCCGCAACAAGCGTAATAGCTGGCGTGTTATTGATCCTGCTTATACTGCCACTCGGGCCGATTAATAGCCATTATGGCGCGTGGGATCGATGGATCTCGATCGGTACGGTTAAGAAGAATTAACGGCCAGGGCATGACTTATTATTCAGAGAATCCGTAGGCATTAGGCCGCAGGCATGACTGACTAGCTGCTAAAAAATGAATGCTGGCGCAGCGCATGGTTTTCCAAAGCCCAATCCGTCCCACTCAACTAGAAAGGAGAATACCAATGTCCGTGCTCGTAACCCCTCCCGCTCCCGACTTCACCAAGCCCGCCGTCCTGCCCAATGGCAGCTTCAATGGGGTTTTCAATTTCCATAAATGGAAAGAAATTGTACAATTGTACTAATAATAATATTGGGTATCCTGCTGTATGCATGACTGGCTAGCTGCTAAAAATGAATGCTGGCGCAACGTATTATTTTCCGAAACCAATTTCGGCCCACTTAACCAGAAAGGAGAATACCAATGTCCGTACTCGTCACCCTTCCCGCTCCCGACTTCACCAAGCCCGCCGTCCTGCCCGACGGCAGCTTCGATGAGGTTTTCAATTTCCATGCCCGGATCCGCGGCAAGTACGCGGTACTGTTTTTCTACCCGCTGGATTTCACCTTCGTCTGCCCCTCGGAAATCCTCGCCCACTCCCATCGGGTGGAGGAGTTCCGCAAACGCAATGTGGAAGTGGTGGGAGTGTCGGTGGACTCCCAGTTCACCCACTACGCCTGGCGCAACACCCCGGTGGACAAGGGCGGCATCGGTCCGGTGGGCATCCCGCTGGTGGCCGACGTGGGCGGCGAGGTAATGCATGCCTATGGTGTCAGTCATCCGGATCACGTCGCCCTGCGCGCCTCGTTCCTGATCGACAAGCAAGGTATCGTGCGCCACCAGGTGGTCAACGACCTGCCGCTGGGGCGCGATGTCGACGAGATGCTGCGCATGGTGGACGCACTGCAATTCCACGAATCCCGCGGCGAAGTCTGTCCGGCCGGCTGGAAGGCTGGGGAACCCGGCATGAAGGCCAGCCCCGAGGGCGTGGCCGAATATCTCGGCACCCACGCTGCGGAGCTGTGAGCCGGGGACGGCTGTCCCATCCCGGCATTTTTCTGCAACCATCAAGGAGAAGCACATGGACTTCGATAAAGGCAAGGCTATCGCGCTGTTGAACAAGATCATGGAACTCGAGCTCGCCGGGGTGGTGCGCTATACGCATTACTCATTGATGGTCTACGGCTACAACCGCATTCCCATCGTGGACTGGCTCAAGAAGCAGGCCGAGGAAGGGTTGCTGCATGCCCGCCAGGCGGGCGAATTTGTCACCTTGCTAGGCGGACATCCCTCGCTTGCCATCGGACCGCTGCTGGAGACGCACCAGCACAACATCGGCGACATACTCAAAGAATCCCTGACGCACGAGAGCGAGGCTCTTATGGCCTATTATCAACTGCTGGAACTGGCCCAGGGCAAATCGGTACTGCTGGAAGAATACGCGCGCAGCCTCATCACCGAAGAGGAGATGCATGCCGATGCAGTCAATAAGATGCTGCGCCGGACGGGGGAAACGGGCGTGTATGAGGGACACTGATAGCTGACGTTGAATTTGACCCTGCGCTGTTGCGCCGGTCGATCAGCCGATACCAGAATGCTTCCGGGAAAGGCGCTGCTACCCTTTACTCTGTATCTGCAACATTTCGGCGGCGTGCTGGCGCGTGGTCTCGGTGATCTTCACCCCGCCCAGCATGCGGGCAATCTCTTCGATGCGCTGCTGCTGATCAAGCACGGTGATACGGCTGGTTATTTTCCCGCCGTTGGCCGGATCGGCCGATTTTACGACCTGCCATTGCTGATCTGCCGCCGACGCGACTTGCGCCAGATGGGTGACGCACATCACCTGGCGCTCCTCTCCGAGTTTTTTCAGCATGGCGCCGACAATTTCTGCCACGCGTCCACCGATGCCGGCATCCACTTCATCGAATATCAGCGTTGGCGCCGTGCCGATCTTGCTGGTGATGACCTGTATCGCCAGACTGATACGCGACAATTCGCCACCGGAAGCGACTTTCGCCAGAGGTCTCAGTGGCAGTCCTTGGTGCGCGGAAACCTGGAACTCGATTTGTTCCATGCCATGTGCGTTGCCTTGTGCCAGCGGGATTAACGCCACGGCGAACTCCCCGCCCGTCATTGCCAGAGTCTGCATCGCGGCGCTGACCTGCTGCGCCAGTGTTCTGGCCGCCTTGTCTCTGGCTGTGGTCAATTTCCTCGCAAGCTTGAGATATTCCTCCCTGGCCGCTGCTTCTTCTTTCGCCAGCGCCTCACCATCGCCGCCCTGGGCCAGCTCTTCCAGCCGCGCAGTGGATGTCGCCAACAGATACGGCAGTTCGTCGGGAGTCACGCGATATTTTCTGGCGGCAGCGTGAATCGCGGTCAGGCGCTGTTCCATCTCCTGCAGGCGTTGCGGATCGAGATCGAGGCGCTGCTGATAATGTCCCAGTTCGTACACCGCTTCCTGTAATTGGACCTGCGCCGACTCCAGCAAATCGAGCACAGTTTTGAGATTGCTGTCGTAATCCAGCAAACCCTGCAGCCGCGAGATGACCGAGTTGATTTGTGCCAGCGTAGCCAATTCGCCTTCCGACAGAATCTCCAGCCCCATCTGCGTTGCTTCCAGCAGGCTCGCGGCATGCGACAAACGACTGTGATCGGCCTGCAGGGTCTGCCACTCACCGGGTGAAAAGTTCAGCGTGGCGAGTTCGCGCACCTGCCATTGCAGTTGTTCGCGCTCCTGCAGGAATGCGGCGGCGTTCTGCTCCCAGGTCATGCGCCGCTGCTGCAAGCTCTGCCAGCGGCGATAGGCTGCAGTCACTGTCTGCGCCAATTCGCGGCTGCCGGAAAAGGCATCGAGCAAATCACGCTGCGCTTCGCTGCGCAGCAGAGATTGATGCGCATGCTGGCCATGGATATCGATCAGTTGCTCCCCCGCCGCGCGCAACTGCTGCAGGGTGGCGGAACGGCCGTTGATGAAGCTGCGCGAACGTCCGCTGGCGTCTATCACGCGGCGCAGCAGGCAGGTGCCGCTGTCATCGCCATCGTTTTCCAGATCGTTTTCGTGCAACCAGTCTGCCAATCCCGGCGATCCGCTCACGTCGAACTCCGCGCTGATTTCGGCACGCTCGCAGCCATTGCGTATCTGCCCCGCTTCGCCGCGCTCGCCCAAGGCAAGTGACAGCGCGTCGATCAGAATGGATTTGCCCGCGCCGGTTTCGCCGGTGAGCACGGTGAAACCGGGGGAAAATTCCAGCTCCATCCGGTCAACGATGACAAAATCCTGGATGCTCAAGAATCTCAGCATGGTGGTAGTTTCATGCCTATTTTTGCGGAAAACCGCTCCAGCCGAGCTTCTCGCGCAGCATGCGGTAATAGCTGTGATCGGCGGAATGCAGCAATCTCACTGTGTGCGGGGAACGCCGCACGACAACCTTGTCATTCTCCTGCAAGTCGAAATGAAAATGACTGTCGGAGTGGACGCGCGCGTCCGCAGTGCGGTGCATCAGGATTTCAACGATGGCGTCAGGCCCCACGACGATGGGACGATTGCTCAGGGTATGGGGACTCACCGGCACCAGCGCGATCAAGTCAAGGCTGGGGTGCAGGATCGGCCCACCCGATGACAAGGCGTAAGCGGTAGAACCAGTGGGAGTGGCTACAATCAAACCATCGGCGCGCAGCGAGTAAACATATTCACCATTGATATGCACCTCGAATTCGATCATGCTGCCGCCGCTGCCCCGGTTCACCGCCACATCGTTTAACGCCAGAGCGCCGAACACGCTGGCTTCACTGCGTATGACCTCGGCAGACAGCAACATGCGCCGCTCGGTAGCATAGCGGCCATCGAGCATGGCGCCGACCGTTTCCAGCATGGTGTCGATGGAAAGATCAGTGAGAAAACCAAGCCGCCCCTGATTGATCCCGACCAGCGGCACGTCGAACGGTGCGAGCTTGCGCGCGATATTGAGCATGGTGCCGTCACCACCCAGAACAATGGCAAGGTCGGCGCGCGCACCGATCTCCTCCAGCGCAAGGGCGGGATACGCTGTTGCTGTTACTTCGGAGGCGGTGAGGCAATCCAGCAGCACTTCAAGATTGCGGCTTTGCAGATATTGCCCCAGACGCAACAGCGGCGCCACGATTTCCGGATTCTTATGCTTGCCGATCAGGGCTATGGTTTTGAATGGAGAACTCATCGCTGGATATGAATAATTATTGAGCCGCAGGTAAGCCAGCCCTTTATCGTTCAAGATTAAACCATATCGGGCTGGGGGTGACAAAGAATTCTGAATTATGGGTAGCTGCACCTGCCCTGCCTGAATCCTGGTGTAGAATGAGCGCATGCTTAACCAACGCGCCCAAATCCTGCTCAAAACTCTGGTCGAACGCTATATCACCGAAGGCCATCCGGTGGGTTCCCGCTCGCTTTCCAAATTCTCCGGACTGGATTTGAGCCCCGCCACCATCCGCAACGTGATGGCTGACCTGGAGGAAATGGGTTTTGTTACCAGCCCCCATACCTCTGCCGGGCGCGTACCGACTCCGCGCGGCTACCGTTTTTTCGTCGACACGTTGCTGGTGGTCAGGCCGCTGGACAGTGTCGAAATCCACCACCTGGAAGACCAACTGCATCTGGACAACCCGTCACAACTGATCAATTCCGCTTCGCAGTTGCTGTCGGAATTGACGCGTTTTGCCGGGGTGGTGGTCACTCCTAAGCGCAGCGGTGCGGTATTCCGCTATATCGAATTCATGGCGTTATCGGAGAAACGCATCCTGCTGATCATCGTCACGCCTGAAGGCGATGTGCAGAACCGGGTACTTTTTACCGACAGAGTCTATAGCTCAACCGAATTGATTGAGGCAGCGAATTTCATCAACCAGAATTACGCCGGTTGCGACCTGGATGAAATCCGCAGCCGCCTCCAGGGCGAGCTGAAACAATTGCACCACGACATGACCGATCTCATGACCGCAGCCATCGAGGTGGGCGGGGAGGCGATCAGGGAAAGCAGTGATGCCGTGGTGGTGGCGGGTGAGCGCAAGCTGCTGGATGTGCATGATCTGGCCGGCAACATGACCAGCCTGAAAAAACTGTTTGATCTGTTCGAGCGCAAAACCGCGTTGCTGCAGTTGCTGGAACTCAGCCGCCAGGCGCAAGGCGTGCAGATTTTCATCGGCGGCGAGTCGGGCGTGGTGACACTGGATGAATTCAGTGTGGTCACTGCCCCTTACGAAGTGGATGGGATAATCGTCGGTACCGTCGGTGTGGTCGGACCCACACGCATGGCTTACGAACGTATCATCCCAATCGTGGATGTGACTGCCAGGCTGCTCTCCAGCGCACTGTCGCAGCATTAATCAGGCATCATTGCCGCATCGTCTACCGACTGCCTGTTCAACGCTCAATACTAGACCCATGTCGCCTGAACCCGCTTACCAGCACGGCACCCCCAGCCAGACCGGAATTCTGCTGGTCAACCTTGGCACCCCCGCAGCCCCTACCGCCGAGGCGCTGCGGCCTTATCTCAAGCAATTCCTCAGCAACCCGCGAGTGGTGGAAATGCCACGCTGGCTGTGGTGGCCGATTTTGAACGGCATCATACTCAATACCCGCCCCAAAGAATCAGCAAAGAAATATGCGCATATCTGGATGCCGCAAGGCTCGCCATTGAAAGTGCATACCGAACGCCAGGTCCGGCTGTTGCTGGACTTCCTGGGGGAACGCATCCAGCCCGTACCCGTGGTGGAGTACGCCATGAGCATTGGCAGTCCTTCGGTTGCCGAGGTGCTGGGGCGCATGCAACAGAAGGGCTGTGAACGCATCCTGGTATTGCCGCTCTACCCCCAGTATGCCGCCAGCAGCACTGCTTCGGCATTCGATGGGGTCTTCGCGCAACTGGAAAAAATGCGCAACGCACCCGCCATCCGCACAGTAAAGCATTATCACGATCACCCCGGCTATATTGCCGCACTGGCGCAAAATGTGCGCGATTACTGGCTGCGCATTGACGGCAGCGGCAGCAGACCCGACAAGCTGGTGATGAGTTTTCATGGCGTGCCGCGTTTCACTCTGGACAAGGGTGATCCGTACCACTGCGAATGCCAGAAAACCGGGCGATTGCTGGCCGAAGCGCTGGAACTGAATGCCGACCAATACCAGATCTGTTTCCAGTCGCGCTTCGGCAAGACCGAATGGTTACGCCCTTACACCACGGAAACGCTGGAGCAGCTCGGCAGACAGCACACTCGCCGCGTGGATGTGGTCTGCCCCGGATTCGTTTCCGACTGCCTCGAAACTCTGGAAGAAATCGCCATGGAAGGCAAAGCCCTTTTCGTTCAGGCTGGGGGCCACGAGTTTCATTACATCCCCTGCCTGAATGAACGCGACGACTGGATAGAGGCACTGGCCGACATTGCCCTCAGCAATCTGCAAGGCTGGCTGGGTCTGGAACAATCAAAAGAAGAACTGACGGGATCGCGGCAGCGGGCGCTGCAACTGGGAGCCAAGGAGTGAAGTATTAGGGGAATGCCGATTTATTCAGTCCGTTCGGGCTGAGCTTGTCGAAGCCTTTGTCAACATGCTGATTTATACAGGCGGCATTTCGACAAGCTCAATGCGAACGGATTTAATCTGCGCTTCCTTAGTGTTTATTGTTACGCTGCCAGCGCCAGTAAGCGGTGATTCCGAGAATGATGGCGACAGCCAGAATTACGATGATGGCGCGCAGGTATTCCCGGATGAGCATCTCGTTGCCGCCAATGAAGTAACCCAGTAGCGCCAGGATGGTGACCCAGATACCGGCGCCCAGGCTGGTATAAAAACTGAAAACCGCCAGATTCATCCGCGCCAGACCAGCCGGCAGCGAAATGTACTGGCGCACCACCGGTATCAGCCGGCCGGTGAAAGTGGAGATATGGCCGTGGCGGGCGAAAAAATCTTCCATCTTCCGCAAACTGGCTTCGCTGAACATGACATATTTCCCGTAGTGCAGCAGGAACGGACGGCCTAGCTTGACAGCAAGGTAATAATTGAACAGCGCGCCCGTCAAGCTTCCCAAAGTTCCGGCCAGAATAGCCAGCACCAGATTCATTTCGCCTTTGTAGGCGAGATAGCCGGCCGGGATCATGACTACTTCGCTGGGGAAGGGAACAAAGCTGGATTCCAGGAACATCATGATGAATATGCCCGGATAACCGAGACCACCTACGGTGCGGACAATCCAGTCGATGATTTCGTACAAGCTGCCTCACCTCGAATTTGTCTGATGCTTGATGAAGTGCGGTTGGTGTGCTGCCACTAACTCCGTGTCACGCGTATTCTTTCCCTGGGAAGAGGTTGAGAGGATACTGTCAGGGTAACGCTTCTGTTGTTTCTTCCTTCTTCTTCTCCGGCTTGACCAGATCCTCGCGCGTAACGCCCAGCAGCATGATGATGGGGCTTGCTACCAGCACCGAAGAATAGATACCAAACAGAATGCCGATGGTAAGCGCCAATGCGAAGTAATGCAGCGCTTCACCACCGAACAACAGCATCGAGACCACCACCATCTGGGTGCTGCCGTGGGTGATGATGGTGCGCGACATGGTGCGGGTAATCGCGTTGTCTATGGTCTGCGCCACCGTAGCCTTGCGCATCTTGCGGAAGTTTTCGCGGATCCGGTCGAATATCACCACCGACTCGTTCACCGAATAACCCAGGATCGCCAGTATTGCGGCCAGTACAGTGAGCGAGAATTCCCACTGGAAGAATGCAAAGAAGCCGAGAATGATCACCACGTCATGCAGGTTGGCAATGATGCCGGCGACACCGAATTTCCACTCGAAACGCATCGCCAGGTAAGCGACGATGCCGAATGACACGACCAGCAGCGCCAGCGCGCCGCTCTCAACCAGCTCCTTGCCGACTTGCGGGCCGACAAATTCCACCCGGCGCATTTCCACCGAACTATCATCCTGCCGCAATGCCGCCATCACGGTCTCGGACAACTGGGCGCTGGAGATTTCCGGTTTGGCGGGCAGGCGGATCAGGACATCGCGCGAAGTGCCGAAATTCTGCACGCTGGCATCCCCCATTCCCAGTTTGGCAACAACAGCGCGCACCCGGTTAAGGTCGGCAGTCTGGCTGTAGCCGACTTCCATCACCGTGCCGCCGGTAAAATCGACACCCAGGTTCAGACCCTTGCTGAAGAGAAAAAATACCGACAGGATAAAAGTCGCCAGCGAGATGGCAGTGGTGTATTTCCCCCAACTCATGAAGGGAATGTCACGCTTGATTCTGAAAAATTCCATGTAAAACCCTTATTCGCTGGCAGTGCAGGACATGCCCGCCCTGCCCAACCTAGACATCAACGTTTCTCACTCACCGGTTTCCACACCTGGCCGATGGGCACCTTTTCCAGTTTGCGGCGGCTGCCGTACATCAGGTTGACCATGCCGCGCGACACCATCAACGCGCTGAACATCGAAGTCAGAATGCCCAGGCACAGCACCACGGCGAATCCCTTCACCGGGCCGCTGCCGAAGGCAAACAACGCGATGCCGGCAATCAGGGTGGTGACGTTGGAATCCAGGATGGTGCCGAAAGCACGTTCATAGCCTGCGCTGATCGCCGCCTGCGGCGAGATGCCATTGCGTAATTCGTCGCGGATGCGCTCGTTGATCAGCACATTGGCATCGATTGCCATACCGATGGTAAGCGCAATTGCGGCCATGCCCGGAAGCGTCAGGGTGGCTTGCAGAATCGACAGCAGTCCGATCAGCAGCAGCAGATTCACGCCCAGCGCCACCACCGAAATACAACCAAACATCATGTAATAAATGCTCATGAAAACGGCGACCGCCAGAAACCCGTACAGCGTCGAATTGAAGCCACGGGAGATGTTGTCGGCACCGAGACTGGGGCCCACAGTGCGCTCCTCGATGATGTCCATGGGCGCAGCCAGCGCACCGGCACGTAACAGCAGCGCCACGTCGCGGGCTTCTTCGGTGGTCATGCGTCCGCTGATCTGCACCCGCCCGCCGCCAATTTCCTCGCGGATCACCGGTGCCGTGACGACTTCCACCAGGTTCTTCTCGATCAGCAGAATCGCCATGCGCTTGCCGACATTGTCGCGCGTCAACTGCTTGAAAATTCGCGAACCGTTGTTGTCGAGGTTGATGTGCACCGCCGGCTGGTTGTTGCTGTCGAAACCGGCCTGGGCATCATTGATGCGGTCGCCGGTCAATACCACCTGCTTCTTCACCAGTATCGGAGCACCGCCGCGCTCGCTATGCAGCTCCGAACCAAATGGAATTTGTCCGCGCAACGCGGCTTCGACGTCACGCTCCTCGTCCACCATGCGCACTTCCAGCGTGGCGGTACGTCCCAGAATATCCTTGGCTTTGGCCGTGTCCTGCACGCCGGGCAATTGCACCACCACACGGTCGGCGCCAGCTTGCTGAATGATGGGTTCAGCCACGCCCAGTTCGTTGACGCGATTGCGCAGGGTGGTGATGTTCTGCTGTACTGCGGAATCCTGGATGCGTTTCTGCGCTTCCTCCTTGAGGGTGGCGCTGAGATGGAACTCGCCGCTCACATCCTGCTCGCGCAAATTCAAATCGCCGTAGGTCTTGCCGATTTCGGCTTCCCCCTTGGCACGCGATTCGGCGTCGCGGAATTTGACGATAATCTGTGAACCTTCCCTGTCGAGCCCGGCGTACTGGATTTTCTGCTCGCGCAGGCTGCCGCGGATATCGGCGCCATGGCGGTCCATTGCTTTGGCGAGCGCACCCTTCATGTCCACCTGCAACATGAAATGCACGCCACCGCGCAGATCCAGCCCCAGATACATCGGCAATGCGCCGATGCTGGTCAGCCATTGCGGGGAATTGGGCAGCAGATTCAGTGCCACCACATAGTTGTTGCCCAATGCCGACTGCAGCACATCCTTGGCCTTGAGTTGCATATCGGTATCGGCAAAGCGCGCTTTGATGCCGCCCGCTTCCAGAAACATGCCGCTGGGCGCAAGATTGGCTTTCTTCAACGCGTCTTCCACCCGCTGCAACAGCACGGTATCGACCTTGGCGGCGGAACGCAGCGGTGAAACCTGTACCGCGGGCGATTCACCAAAAAAATTGGGCAGGGTGTAGAGCAGTCCAAGCAGGACCGAAACCACGATGATCAGGTATTTCCAGAAGGGGTAGCGGTTCATGTTTGGGATGAGGGGCGAATAAAAAAAGATGAGTACAGAATTATTTCCGCCTCATCTTTTCCGGTATTGATTAATCCTTCTCGACGGTCTTCAATGTGCCTTTGGGCAACAGGGTCTGAATGGATGTCTTGAGCACGTTGATTTCGGTATTCGCGGCAATTTCCAGCGCGATGTAACTCCCGCTGATCTTGACCACGCGCCCCAGCACGCCGCCGCTGGTCACCACCTCGTCACCTTTCTGCAGCGCTTCTATCATCAGCTTCTGTTCTTTGCTGCGCTTCGACTGGGGGCGAATCACTATGAAATAGAACAAGGCGAAGATCATGACGATCATCGGCAGTGTCGTCAGGAAATCTCCCCCGGGCTGGGCCGCCGCAGTCTGAGCGTACGCTTCACTAATCAACATGGCATTTCTCCGAAAACTATCTCAAAAGGGGCAAAAGCGGCACATTCTAGCATGATGCAGCACTGGCTTGAAATCCTTGCGCAAATTCCTCAAACCGGCCCGCTGCGATGGCGCTGCGGATGCCGCCCATCAGTTCCTGATAGTAATGCAGATTGTGCAGGGTGTTGAGGCGCGCGCCCAGGATCTCGTTGATCCGCTGCAAATGGTGCAGATAAGCGCGGCTGAAATGGCGGCAGGTATAACAGCCGCACTGCTCATCCGGCGGCGCGGTATCCAGGCGATATTGGCTGTTGCGCAGCTTGATCACGCCGTTGCGCGTGAACAGCCAGCCGTTGCGGGCATTGCGCGTCGGCAGCACACAGTCAAACATGTCCACTCCCTGCGCCACGGCATGGACGATATCCGCCGGGGTGCCGACGCCCATCAGGTAGCGCGGCTTGTCGGCAGGCAGTTGCGGCGCAATGTGCTGGAGTATGCGCTGCATGTCGTCCTTGGGCTCACCCACCGACAGACCGCCGATGGCATAACCGTCGAAACCGATAGCGCACAACCCTGCCAGCGAGCGCTCGCGCAGTTCCTCGTGCATGCCGCCCTGAACAATGCCGAACAGCGCGTTGGGGTTATTCTCGGCTGCATGCACGCATTTCGACCGCTCCGCCCAGCGCAGACTCAATTCCATCGAGGTGCATGCCGTCGGCTGGTCCGCCGGATAAGGCGTGCACTCGTCGAATATCATGGCGATGTCGGAATTGAGCACGCGCTGGATGCGCATCGATTCTTCCGGCGTGAGAAAGCATTTGTCGCCATTTACCGGCGACTGGAATTTGACGCCCTGCTCGCTGATTCTGCGCATGGCGCCCAGGCTGAATACCTGAAAACCGCCGGAATCCGTCAGGATCGGCCCATCCCAGCCCATGAAACGGTGCAGGCCGCCGTGCGCCGCAATCACTTCCAGACCGGGGCGCAGCCACAAGTGAAAAGTGTTGCCGAGCACGATATGCGCGTTGACTTCGCGCAATTCCGCCGGCGACATGGTTTTCACCGCGCCATAGGTGCCCACCGGCATGAAAGCAGGGGTCTCCACCACGCCATGCGCCAGCGTCAGGCTGCCGCGGCGCGCATGGCCGTCACTGCGATGCAATTGGAATTTCATGGCTGCCTTTCGATCAGCATGGCGTCACCATAACTGAAAAAACGATAATGCTGCTCGATCGCGTGCTGATAGGCACGGCGGGTATGCTCCAGCCCGGCAAACGCGGATACCAGCATCAACAAAGTGGAACGCGGCAGATGGAAGTTGGTCAGCAAGCGCTCGACCACGCGCAGGCGGTAGCCCGGCGTGATGAAAATATCGGTATCGCCATAGCCGGGCTGCAATTCGCCCCCGCCCGCTGCGGCGGCCGCCTCCAGCGCACGCAGGGTGGTCGTCCCGACTGCCAGCACCCGCCCGCCGCCGGCTTTTGCGGCACGAATGGCCGCGACCGTTTCTGCCGGCACATGAAAAATTTCCCTGTGCATTTTATGCTCGGCAATGTCTTCCACCCGCACCGGCTGGAATGTCCCTGCTCCCACATGCAATGTCACCTGCGCAGTCACCACGCCCATTGCGCGCAGCGCCGCCAGCATGGCTTCATCGAAATGCAGCCCCGCAGTCGGCGCTGCCACTGCACCCGCCTGCCGCGCATAGACGGTCTGATAACGCGCCTCATCGGCCTGCGTCGCCGGCCGCGCAATGTAGGGCGGCAGCGGCAGGCTGCCGTGGCGTTCCAGCAGTTCGCTTACCGTGTCTGCATGCTCGAAGCGCAAAGTATAAAAATCGTGTTCGCGCGCCAGCACCGTCACCGCGAGCGCATCGGCCAGAAACAGCCGGGCGCCGGGTTTTGGTGAGTGGCTGGCGCGGATCACTGCCAGCACACAATGCGCATCCAGCACCCGCTCCACCATCACCTCCACCTTGCCGCCGCTATCCTTCACCCCGTGCAAGCGCGCCTTGATGACACGGGTATCGTTGAACACCATCACGTCGCCGGCGCTGAGATAGCGCGGCAGATCAGCAAACAGCGCATCCCGCAACTCGCCGCTGCCACCGTGCAGATGCAGCATGCGGCTGCTGCTGCGCTGCTCGGGCGGAAACTGCGCGATCAACTCAGTAGGAAGATCGAAATCGAAATCCTGGATTTTCATCGGCACATTATACCGATGCGCCGCGCATTCACCCACGCCGGTTGCCGCGAGGGGTGATTTCAGTGATAATTGCGCTCCCCGCTGACACGCGGGAAATTTGCCGGGATGGCGGAATTGGTAGACGCACGGGACTCAAAATCCCGCGACTGTGAGGTCATGGGGGTTCGATTCCCCCTCCCGGCACCATCGAAGTATTTCAACGAGTTTTACTGCACCGCTACTTTTCTGTGGCGAAAGTCTCAAATCGACACATAAGAGACGGTAAGAGTGTGCGAATTAACTGGTTTACTATTGAGCTTTACATAATTGAAGACAACATTTGAAACGAGTGCACCAGTAGACGAAATTCATCAACTCGTCATTCCGGCGAAGGCCGGAATCCAGGTTGTCATCAGATCTCCGCGTGTGGCCAAAACCGTGTTTGGAGTGTTGTCCCACTGCGTGTGAGCCTTGTCAATTGCCTGGATTCCCGCTTCCGCGGGAATGACGGTTACGGTTAATGGTAACTGTCATGAGTTATGTAAAGATCAATAGTATGAAAACAAGTCATTCAGAATGCCAGGTTATTCTTACCCATGATGCAAGCAGTGAATTATGTCTATAATCGGCCATCCGTAGCCTCCCCCCGTGTTCCCGTGTTACATGAACGGGGAAATAAAAGTCTCCAGATACCCATCAGAATTTAGGCCAATCGCGAAGAAAAATCTCAATGCATAGCGCTAGTGAGAAATCCATATCAGCTTCATCGTCTATATCATCCCCGAAAACCATCTTTATTGTCGGCGCAGGTGCGAGCAAAGAGGTGGGGCTACCTATCGGTTCTGAACTAAAGGAATCGATAGCCAAGGTTTTGGATATTCGGTTCGAATCCGGTATCCGGATGGTTAGCGGCGACGATACCATTTTTAGAGCCCTTAACGCCACGGCTCAGAGCACTGGTTCATCGTCGTCCCCCGATATTAACTCTTTTCTTCACGCATGCCGACGTATACGCGACGCAATGCCACAAGCTGGCTCCATCGATAGTTACATAGATACGCACAGCGGAGACAAGCAAATTGAGTTATGTGGAAAACTTGCAATTATTCGTACAATCCTTGAAGCAGAGGCCACGAATGCCACGAATTCTTTGTTTGTCGATCAATTGAAGGGTGAACAACAACTGAAATACGATCGGCTTGAGAAGACATGGTTCAACAGCTTCTTCCGACTGCTTACTAATAACTGCAAACGATCAGATCTTGCAAACCGTCTGAATTCAGTTGCCTTCGTCATTTTTAACTATGATCGTTGCATCGAGCATTACTTATATTACGCACTACAGAATTACTACCACATGGACGCCCCAGAAGTGGCTCAGATACTGCGTGATCACCTCGAGGTCTATCACCCCTACGGTGCTGTCGGATCACTTCCCTGGCTTAACCCGCACGGCGCCATTGGGTATGGTGGCACTCCAAGTCCAGAGCAACTTCTGAAGTTGGCCAGCCAAATCAAGACCTTTACGGAAGGCACTGACACATTATCAAGTCAAGTTGGCTCCATTCGCTCGCATATGAAGATGTCTCACAGACTTATCTTCCTTGGTTTTGCATTCCACGAGCAGAACATGGATCTATTGACACCAAGTTCCGAGCGTGCTGAACCGCCTGCGGGACGGCGTGTGTTTGCGACAGGTCATGGCTTATCCATGAGCAGTGCCGAGTACATCGACGCTATGTTAATAGCCAGAGGCGTACGTCCAGGCGGACTCTCTTTGATCCACCCTAGTATTAAGTCCAGGTTTAAGTGCAATGAGCTGTTTCATGAGTACGAACGCAGCATGTCGTTCGAATGAAGTGTACCAAGATCAATCTGGCGAGGATTCGCCTCTATCGTGCTAGTGTGAGCTGCCCCTTCCGTCTATCAAATTGGAATCGTGATAAACCAGTTACCAGGTTTGTCCGAATTGGCGAGCCGACCACAGCTCGAATCCCAAACGTCTGCTCCTGGCACATTTCAGACCGTTGGTTTCCCGGTAATGGATGCTGACGTTTGAGTTGACCGGCAAACCTCTGGTGGGCACACAATAACTTTGCAACCCTCATTAGCCTCAAGCATGGGCTGAAGAATTCTGTCGCTACTAGCACACAGGGCAACCGATTGGACGCTTCGTGGTCCAAGTCGCCGAATTAGCTGTGCTGAAAACAGTGTTTGCCCCATCAGATACATGCCGAGGCGCGTATTCTTTGTTTGCACTACTACAACATCCTTGCCCTCAATGCTCTCTCGTGTACCCACCGGCATACGCTGCTTCTTTTCTCCAAGGATGATGAGACCATCAAGAAGACGATGACCCTGTCCTTCGGCTCTAGGCACAACGAGAAATTCTTCAATCAGAATTCCACCAATCTGTTCCCAGTACCAGATTGTCATTTGGGTTTCGCGACGACTCATGCGCTTTTCCGACTAACATTCAAAGTAAAGCTCCTGTTTCATCGGATCGCAGTTAACTGACTGAGATCGACACATTGCAGTCAGTCGAGATTCAAAAAAACAGACTGTAACGTTAAATTAAGGGGCGCGCTTTAGCGCGTCCCTCTTGAATGCAAGGTTAGAGCGCCTCATACAGGCCATTGTTTCCTTTGCTTCTGAAGTTCAACCTGCAAATAATTTATGTCGCTTAGCACATCCTCAAGAGTGCCGAGCGAGTAACCGACTTCACGTTGATCAAGTGACGCTGGTAAACCTATTACGTTAATGATTTGCTGCTGATAGGCATTCACGCACCAGCGGCCATGAACTAGTTGGTTTCTGATTGTTCGTGCACTGTGCGCCTTTGCTAGCCATTGAGAATACATGATATGTGGGTTCGAGCCTTTCTTGAACTTTTCATCGACTAGCTCTGCCAAGAAATCGAGTTTCTTATGGAAAGTGTAGTCCACTACCTTATTTGTTAGTTCTTCGAGTTGTCTCCCTTCGTCAGCCCACACTAGGAGCATACCTAGCGCGACATCTAGCCGAGAGAACTCGAAAAGCATCCGTCCAAGAATCGCGGCTGCCGCCTGCTCAAGTTCTCTAGCGGCAATGTGCGCTTCCTCTGCGGTCATTTTCGTCATAAGCGCTCTAACGCTGTGCTCTGGGGTAAACCGAATCGCAGCGTAGGTTTGTCCCTAGCAGCACTTTGTTAATGTTTGTTTTCTCGGTCATCAAGGTTCTCTATTAGCACGTCGCAAGATGAATAAAAATAGCTTGGCTGACTAGATTTCATGATGGCCGCATACGTGTGCTTAGGCTTATCGTTCTTCTTAAAGTCATATTTAAATTGCAATGAGTGATAGAGCTGTTCATCCAAATACAACTGCATGGGTAGGTGAATGCCTGATTTGATTGCATCTTTCGCAGAACTTTCTATAGCAAGAAGTTCAGCAAAGGGCACCCCCAAACTATTTAAGCAAATATGATTTTTACTTTTTGATATGTGGAGCAAGGGTTCGCCATAGTACTCATTACTACCCTGGGTAAGAACTGCATAAATCTGTAGGCCAAGTACTTCTTGGTAAATGCGATCGAGTTCTTTTATTACATAGAGGATTTTTTCGGGCTTATATGAGCACTTAATGCCCTTGTGAAAATATCCAACATCCCAATTAGTTTTGAGTATGAGGCTGTCAGCAAAGGAAATAA
>CAKKRD010000009.1 GCA_919902515.1 Nitrosomonadaceae bacterium
ACATAATATACATTATGAGCAATTGCGGTATGGTTTCTTCGGCCTGTTTTTCTCATAATCTATCGATAAATCAATACCATGACGACCACATGCGATCAAATGCGGGTCAGGCTCAATTATGCGTGGGGAAACTTCGGGTTGTAGACTAGCTCCCAGAGAAACCCGTCAAGGTCAGTGAAATAACCGGCGTAACCACCCCAGTCGGTGAGCTGCGCCGGCTTTGTTACTTTGGCCCCGTAAGAAGCGACACGTTGCAGCAGCGCATCCACCTCTGGCTGGGTGCGTACATTGTGAGCCAGGGAAAAACCCGGAAAGCCGGTTCCTCCGGGGGCAAGCCCGGCATCAGCCACCAAACTTTCGCGTGACCAGAGTGCCAGCCGCGTCTGCCCGAGTGCGAAGAAAGTGACCGCTGGCGGAGATTTGAGTCGCGGCAGACCCAAGCATTCTTCGTAGAAGCGGCTGGCCTTTTCCAGGTCGGCAACGCCGAGCGTAATGTAGCTAACCCACGGTTCCATAAGCGAATTCCAGGTTTAAGTTCATCGGCTCAACAGTAGAAAAAGTACCAGACAGAGCGAAACAGCGGTCGCGACGACGCAAAACAGCAGTACCCGCCTGAGCTTTGCTTCAGCGACCGAGGCGGCCTGCTCCAACGCCGCGACCGTACTCTGCAGTTGTTCAGCCAGCTCCTTGATCTGGATCGAGCTCTGCGAGGCAGCGGCTTGCAGCTCGCTGATCTGCTGCTGCAGCGTTGGATCGGCCGTTGCATCGACTTTTTTCTTGGTGAATACGGGGGTTGCGACTGAAATGATGGAACCCACGTGCGGGAGCACCGCCTTTAATGCCGGAATCAACCATGCGGCCATAGATATATCCTTCTTGAATGGATATTCATGATACTAGCGTAATTGTTTGATGTTCTAAGAAATTATAGCTTCAATACCGGACAAAATCAGTGACGATCCCAACTGTCTCGCAGGCTCAGGCGATGCCGCCATTGGCGCCGATGTTCTGTCCCGTGACCCAGCCCGCTTCTGCGCCGACCAGAAAAAGCACCACCTGGGCAATATCCTCCGGTTCGCCGATACGGTTCAGCACCGCCATGCTGGCCATGCGTTTGATCTCCTCCGCGCTCTTGCCAGTAGTGAAGAGTTCGGTATTCACCGGTCCGGGCGAAATGATGTTGGCCGTAATGTCGCGCGCACCGGCTTCCTTCGCAAAAATACGCGTCAGCTGCTCGACCGCGCCTTTACTGGCGGCATAGGCACCGTAGTTCGGCAGCAGCAGTCGCGTGACGGTGCTGGACAGGGTGACGATACGCCCGCCGTCCGCCAGCCGGGTGGCGGCTTCACGCAAAGTGTAGAAGACACTTTTGACGTTGCAGCTCAAGATCCGGTCGAACTCCTCGTCGCTGGTGTCCGCAATCTTTTTATAGAGTAGCACGCCGGCGTTGTTGATCAGGATATCGACACGGGCGTAGCGGTCGATGGCCGCGTCAAACAACCTGCGCACTTCTGCCGGGTTGCTGACATCTGCCCGCACGGCCAACGCCTCGCCGCCTGCAGCCGTAATCGTAGCGCAAACCGCCTCGGCGTCCTGCTGCCGTGCAATATAGTTGATAACCACTTTTGCGCCGGCGTCAGCCAATGTACGTGCGATTTCGGCGCCAATGCCGCGGGATGAGCCAGTGATGATGGCGACTTTATCCTGGAGCGCTTTCATGATTTCCGGGATCTAGAGGCTCGCAAGCAGGTTAGCTAACTGATTGTTTAATCTACGCCCCGCTCTATTCCTTGGCAAAGTTCAGTTCCACGCCGTTGCCTGCCGGGTCTTTGAAGAACAGTTGGACCTTGCCGGTCAGTGGCATATGGGCTGTCTCAAACTGGATATTGTGCCGCTGCAGGCGGGTTTCCGTTTCCGGCTGCCCAGTACAGGTGAACGCCACGTGATCAAAGGTGGTGGCGACATGGGTGACGCGCGTTTCGCCCGGTTGCGTCTGGCTCAGGTGGAGCACGTCCTGGCCGCTAGCGTAGAGCCAGTAGCCGGAGCCTTCCAGCGGCGGTCGCTGACCCAGCTCGAGACCTACCACCTCACAGTAGAATTCTCTGAGCCTGTCCAGGAGTTCGCGCGGTGCGCGCAGGTTGTAATGATTGAGGCCAATTATAGCCATGCGAGCTCCTAGCGGTTATGACGGGATATAGGCTGCGCGGCATCCGGTATGTTGACTATGAATCAATGTGTTGCACCGTTAACCCGCAGCAGTTCGGCAACCTGCAAATGCTCACGGCTCAGGGCAAAATTCAGTGCAGTGCCGCCGGATTCATTCCGGATATTGGGGTTCGCACCCTTCTTCAACAGCAGCTTGACGGCATCAAGATGGTCGCCCCTTGCCGCCATCATCAGCGCGGTGGTTCCGTTGTCGGAGGTCGAATCAATTTTTGCGCCTACACCCAGTAGCATCTCGACGATTTCCGTGTGGCCTTTGGTTGCGGCATATATCAATGGATTCCATCCCTTGTGATTGATTTCTGCGCCTTTGATATAAAACTGCTTGGCCATGCCGGCTTCGCCATGGTAGCTGGCGAGCATGATGGCAGTTTCGCCATAGTGATTGCGCAGATTGGGATTGGCGCCTGCCTCCAGCAGCAGGTGGATGAGATTGTTGCTTTTATTCTGGACTGCGATCATCAGCAGCGTATTTCCGCGTTTGTCGTAGGTATTGGGATCAGCGCCTTTCGCCAGCAGTTTGGCCAGATCGGTAGCGTTGCTGTCCTCCACCGCCCAGATCAAGTCTTCATGGATATCTGCGGCGGCATGCAGCGGCAGATATAAGCCGGCAGCGAGCAGCAGAGCGGCGAGTAAATGGGGTATTTTGAGTGAATTGAGCATTCAGGCTACCTTGAACAATTTGAAGAAATTGCGGGTGGTCGCAACGTCCACCTCATTCACGGTGATGCCGCGCAATGCAGCGATTTCTTCGGCGACATGCCGCACGAAGGCGGGCTGATTGATTCTACCACGGTGCGGTACCGGGGCAAGATAGGGCGAATCGGTTTCCACCAGCATTCTCTCCAGCGGGATTTTTTTGGCAATATCCTTTAGACCAACAGCTTTCTTGAAAGTGACAATACCGGAAAAAGAAATATAGAAATTCATCTCCATCGCCTGCTGCGCCACCTCCCAGCTCTCGGTAAAGCAGTGCATCACTCCGCCGACGCTGTCCGCGCCCTCCTCCGCCATGATGCGCAGCGTATCTGCTGCAGCCTCGCGGGTATGGATGATAAGCGGTTTGCCGCATAGCCGGGCAGCACGGATATGCTGGCGGAAGCGTTCCCGCTGCCACTCCAGATCGCCTTTGAGGCGGAAATAATCCAGCCCGGTTTCGCCGATGGCGACGACCCTGGGATGACAAGCCAACGTCGCCAGTTGTGCCGCCTGCGGTTCTGCCAGATTCTCGTAATCGGGATGAACGCCGACCGAGGCGAAAAGATTGGGGTGGACCTCCGCCAGCGCCAATACCCGCGGAAAATCCTGCAGATTGACGCTCACGCAAAGGGCGTGACTGACATCGTTGTCGCGCATGTTGGCCAGTAGCTCATCAAGATTGACGGCTAGATCAGGAAAATCCAGATGGCAGTGGGAATCAACGAGCATAAGGGACTCCCATTAGTTCATCAGTCAGCGCGCTTGCTCCGGGCGGGGGCGATCAGCACGGCGTAGGAAAGTAGCATTTCTTCCAGGAATAAACGAGGATTGAGCGGATGCCGTGCCAGGCGCTGGGTTGAGATCAGGCTGCGTGAATAAGCGGCAAGCGCGCGCGGGTCAATTTCAGATACCAATGATTTGATGGTGGCAAGCATGGGTAAATGATAGCGGATTTTCCCGGTGGTACGGAAACTCATCAAGTCATAACACCATTTCTGCATCCAGTTGACCGCCGTTGGCAGATCGGATTTCTGCATTTCTTCGGCCAGCACGATGGGATTGAAACCGCCTGGCGTACCGATTTGCCGGATAAAAGCCTCATGTTGCGCAAGATAATCATCGTCGTCGAACTCCAGCGCGGCCAGCGGTGCGTAGCCGGCGGCGGCCAGGCTGGTTGCGGGATCCTTGACGCCCTGCTGTTTGAGCCAGGCGACGGCGGTGGCAAGGTCGGGCGTGGGCATGGCGATTTGTCGGCAGCGGCTGCGTATGGTCGGCAGCAAATCCTGCGGGCGGTGTGTCACCAGGATGAACAGGGTTTGCGGCGGCGGCTCTTCCAGATTCTTCAGCAAAGCGTTGGCCGCAGCCAGATTCATCGTTTCTGCAGGATGGATCAGGATGATCTTGTAGCCATTGCGGTGGCTAGACATATGCACCAGGTCCGAGAGCGCGCGAATCTGCTCAACCCCGATTTGTTTGCTGGACTTTTTCTTCCCCTTTGTGCTGGCGGGTCCCGTCTCGGCACCAGTATCGGCGTCACCACCCGCTTCCGCCATGGCTTCATCGGCCAACGCTGTCAGCGCTTCGGGCTCGACCAGGCGAAAATCCGGGTGCCCTCCCTGCTCAAACCAGCCACAGCTTGGGCAGCTGCCGCAGGCTTCAGCATCGGCGGATGGTTTCTCGCACAACAGGGATTTGGCCAGATTGCGGGCAAATACGAGCTTGCCGACGCCCTTTCGCCCTTTCAGCAACAGAGCGTGACCGCGGGCAGCCGGACCCTGCGTCAGCATCCGCCAGACAGCAGCTTGCCAGATGTAGATATTATTCATTAACAGATGGTTGAAATAATATCATGAAGTGATTCTTTAACTTTTTCCAGCGGCTGGCTGGAATCGATCAGGCGTATCCGTTGGGGAAATTTATGCGCTCTTTGCAGATAAGCTGCCCGCACCCGCTGAAAAAACTCGTCCTGCTCTTTTTCAAAGCGGTCGGCTGTCTTGATGGCATTAACCCGTTGCCTGCCCAGTTCGACGCTCACATCGAAATAGAGTGTGAGATCAGGCTGAAATTCTCCCTGCACCCACCGTTCTAGATCATCCAGCCAGTTGCTAGCCAGCCCCCTGCCGCCGCCTTGGTAGGCAAAGCTCGCATCGGTGAAGCGATCGGAGATCACCCAGTCTCCCCGCGCCAGAGCCGGTAGTATCACCTTGTCCAGATGCTCGCGCCGTGCCGCAAACATCAGTAGCGCCTCGGTTTCCGCATGCATTGCCTGGCTGTTGTCGAGCAGCAGCGCACGCAACTTCTCACCCAGGGGCGTACCGCCCGGCTCACGGGTCACCACCACGGTCAGTCCCCGGCCGCGCAAAAAATTTTCCAGCCAGGCAAGATGAGTGCTCTTGCCTGCGCCGTCTATACCTTCTAGGGTGATAAATTTGCCTGGCGTCATTGCGGGTACCAGCGATTGGCGGGAAACCGTTCCCCAGCGCGCAGTTTATCTTATACTTGCAAGCGGTGACACTCCTGGTGCAATCCGGTTACTGGGTAAATCTGTTATCGTTGCGCTTTGTCTTTTGCCTGATAGCCCATGCTGCGCCTGACTGAAATCAAACTCCCCCTGGATCATGCCGCAAGCGAACTCACGGCCGCTATTCTTCAACGTCTGGGAATTACGGTGGATGAGCTTGCAGGGTTTTCGATTGCGCGCCGTGGCTACGATGCACGCAAACGCGGAACGGTTTCTTTTGTTTACACCCTGGATGCCGAACTGAAGGATGCAGCAGCAGAGGCAGCGATACTGCAACGCCTGCAAGCGGATGGACGTGTCTCGACCACACCGGACATGAGCTATCGTTTTGTTGCGCGCGCAGCATACGCTTCGGCTGCACAGTCACGTCCGGTCATCATTGGCACCGGACCCTGCGGGCTATTTGCCGGGCTGATTCTGGCACAGATGGGATTCCACCCGATCCTGCTGGAGCGCGGGAAGGCGGTGCGCGAGCGCACCAAGGATACCTTTGGCCTGTGGAGACAGGGGCAGCTCAACCCGGAATCCAATGTCCAATTCGGTGAAGGCGGGGCGGGCACATTTTCCGATGGCAAGCTCCACAGCCAGATCAAAGACCCGAAACACTACGGCCGCAAAGTACTCATGGAATTCGTCAAGGCGGGTGCTCCGCCCGAGATACTCTATGTGAGCAAACCGCATATCGGCACATTCCGGCTGGTGGGCATGCTGGAAAAGATGCGCGCAACCATCACCTCGCTCGGCGGCGAAATCCGTTTCCAGAGCCGGGTGGACGATATTGAAATCGACAATGGGCAGATACGGGGCGTGATGCTGGCCAGCGGCGAACATATTGCAACGAATCATGTCATGCTGGCCGTGGGCCATAGTGCCCGCGATACTTTTCAGGTGTTGCATGACCGCGGGGTATATCTCGAAGCCAAACCTTTTTCCATCGGTTTGCGCATCGAACATCCGCAGTCGTTGATAGACCGTTGCCGCTTTGGTGACAATGCAGGCAACCCATTGCTGGGCGCGGCTGACTACAAACTGGTGCATCATTGTGCCAATGGGCGCTCGGTTTACAGTTTCTGCATGTGTCCTGGCGGCACCGTGGTGGCAGCGGCATCGGAACCGGGACGGGTCGTAACCAACGGCATGAGCCAATATTCACGCAATGAACGCAATGCCAACAGCGGTATCGTCGTCGGCGTGACGCCGGCTGATTATCCGGGCCACCCGCTGGCAGGCATTGCCTTTCAGCGCCAGTGGGAGGAGCGTGCCTTCGACCTGGGCGGGCGCAATTATCAGGCGCCGGTGCAATGGGTAGGCGATTTCCTTGCGGGCCGGGCATCCACCGCGCTGGGCACGGTGATCCCCTCCTACACCCCCGGCGTGCAGTGGTGCGACTTGAGCAGCGCTCTGCCGGATTATGCCGTCGCCGCGATACGCGAAGCCCTCCCCGCTTTTGACAGGCAGATCAAGGGGTTTGCCATGCATGATGCCGTGCTGACCGGGGTTGAGACGCGCACTTCCGCGCCGATCCGCATCAAGCGTAATGAGAATTACCAGAGCCTGAATACTGCCGGACTCTATCCTGCAGGTGAAGGTGCGGGTTATGCGGGGGGCATTCTCTCTGCGGCGGTGGACGGCATCAAGGTGGCGGAAGCATTGGCGCTGCAGGTTCTTGCTGACGTAGCGGCAGCAAAATAGAATTAATACTAACTGGCAGTGATCGGCTGGAATGCATCCATCGGGATGGGCTGGTATTTGACTGCCAGAATTTCCAGTTCCTCAACCCCGCCCGGCGCATGCAGTGTTACCGTATCATCCTGCCGCGCCCTGATCAGCACCCGTGCCATCGGTGAAATCCAGCTAATGTAGCCGCGGGCAGTATTGACTTCATCGACCCCGACGATGGCTACTGTTTTTTCTTCACCTGCCAGATTGGAATAGGTGACTGTGGCACCAAAGAAAATCTGCGTTTCATCGTCTCTCGGGTTTGCAGGATCCACTACTTCGGCCATATCCAGCCGTTTGGTGAGGAAACGGATACGTCGATCGATTTCACGTAAACGCTTCTTGCCGTAAATATAGTCGCCATTTTCCGAGCGATCGCCATTACCCGCAGCCCACGACACCGTGGCAGTCATTTGCGGACGCTCTTTATTCATCAGCCACAAGAACTCATCCATCAGCCGCGCATAACCATCCGGCGTGATATAGTTTTTGCCAGTGGCAGGCAGGAGATCGATGCCTGTATCTTCTTCAGGATCGTCGGCCCCTTCAGTTTCTTTTATAAATGCTTTGCTCATAGGTTGAATACGGTTAAGGCAGCCTCTCGATGAACCTCCGGCGGGCTGCGGTAGAATCGGGTGTTAGAAGCGCGGCTGGTTAGGTGCGTTGCACTCCCAAGCAGCGTAGACTAAGCTACGGCCTTTGATCCGCGCCCGGTGCTTGCTCTATTGTTACCAACAATGCAAGCCAGAAAGGACTCATTCAACTACTGCTTAATCAAAATTTACCATAGCATGATATCTCACGCATGACCACTTCCTTGCCGCAAGAGAAATCGTGGCAATCAACTGCCGGCACACCGGCAGCCACTCACCCCGAACCATTCTGGCGCTCGCTGTTTTATTTCAATGTGTATCGCCTGCTGATGGCAAGCGGGATCGTGGTAATCACATGGCTATCTCCCGAATCCAGTTTCGGTTCCTATAACCCACAATTGTTTCTGTATACAGCGCTAGCCTATATTGTGTTTGGTGGAATATCGCTGCTGCTGACCCGTATGCAGCGGCTGCATTTCGATCGGCAGCTTGCAATCCAGATTAGCGGCGACGTGGTGTTCGTCGCCATCCTGGTGTACTCCAGCGGCGGTATACAAAGCGGGCTGGGTCCCTTGCTGCTGGTGCCGCTGGCCGCAGCCGGACTGATCAGCCGCGGCAGACTGGCATTGTTTTATGCCTCCATTGCCAGTATCGGCATACTCCTGGAGGAATCCTATTCCCTGCTCAATGTTGAAGGTTATCAGGCCCAATATCTGCAAGCAGGTTTGCTTAGCCTGGGCTATTTTGCCGTCGCATGGCTGGCACATAAGCTCGCCAAATATACCATTGCCAGCGAACAACTGGCACTGCAGCGCGCGATTGATCTTGCCAGCATGGCAGAAGTGAATCAGCTGGTGATTCAGGACATGCAGGATGGGGTGCTGGTTGTGGATGAGAACGGTAAAATCCGGCAACATAACCTGCAAGCAGGGAGACTCATTGGTCTGACGTCGGGGGTATCTGCAGCCCCGATGCTTGCTGATCATGCACCAGTTCTGGCGACGCAACTGGAGGTCTGGCGTGAGAGTGGGAATATTGATTCTGACTCGCTGCGGATACCAGCCAGCGATGCCGCAGTGCGAATACGGTTTGTACCGGTAAAAAGTGATGGTCGTATCAATACGTTGATCTTCCTCGAAGACGTGAGCCGCATCCAGGCACAGGCGCAACAATTGAAGCTCGCCGCTCTCGGCAGGCTTACCGCCAATATTGCTCACGAAATCCGCAACCCGCTTTCGGCCATTGGTCACGCTGCCGAGTTGCTGGAGGAAGAAAAGAGCTCCGATCCCACCCAAATGCGGCTATTACGCATCATCCGGGACAATACCCAGCGCCTCGACAAGATAGTGCAGAATGTCCTGGAGCTGAATCGCCGGGATCGCGCCACGCCGGAAGCGCTGCATCTGGCGGATTTCATGCACACGTTTGTTGCCGATTTCTGTCATGCCGAGAAAGTTGCCAGTAACATATTTGTGCTGGATATTGGCGATCGGTATGTTGTGAACTTTGATCGGGGGCATTTGAATCAGGTATTGTGGAATTTGTGCCACAATGCCTGGCGCTATTGCCGCAAGCAGCCGGGTAGTATCCGGCTGAGGGCGACTGAAGGAACGGCTGGGAACAGCATCAATCTAGACGTGATCGACGATGGTACTGGCATCCCCCCGGCGCTGCTGAGCCATTCGTTCGAGCCTTTCTTTACTACTGCGGCAGGCGGTACCGGTCTTGGTCTCTATATTGCACGGGAGATGTGCAAGGCTAACGGTGCGGCACTCGACTGTCTGGAGAATACCATCGGCGGCCATTTCAGAATCGTTTGCAGGAAAAGTTGAAGCATGTCTAAACCACACAGAGAACGAATTGTACGATCCGCTGATGGCGGCAAATCGACCATTCCGGCCGTACTTGTCGTCGACGATGAATCGGATATCCTGGAACTGCTCGAACTGACGCTGGTGCGCATGGGGCTGGACGTGGAGCGCGCGATGACCGTGAGCGATGCCCGGCATTTGCTCGATTCGCGCCATTTTGATTTGTGCCTGACCGATATGCGTCTGCCCGACGGCGAAGGATTGGAACTGGTGCAGCATATCGTCGACCATTGCACCGGCTTACCGGTGGCGGTAATCACTGCTTATGGCACTACCGAGAATGCCGTTGCCGCACTCAAGGCAGGTGCGTTCGATTACCTGGCCAAACCGGTGTCGCTGGAACAGTTGCGTTCTCTGGTGAAATCCGCATTGAATCTGTTGCCGCTGCAGGCGAAAACTGCCGCTAGTTCCGGAAACAGCAAGCGAGCCCTGCTCGGCGAATCTCCACCGATGCAGCAACTGCGCGCGATGATCGAGAAACTCGCACGTAGCCAGGCGCCGGTTTATATCAGCGGTGAATCGGGCAGCGGCAAGGAGCTTGCGGCAAGGTCGATACACGAAAACAGCGCCCGCCGCGACAGACCCTTTGTCCCGGTCAACTGCGGCGCAATCCCTGAGAATCTCATGGAAAGTGAGTTTTTCGGTTACCGCAAAGGCGCTTTTACCGGCGCGGATACCGAACGTGACGGTTTTTTTCAGGCGGCTGACGGCGGCACCTTATTTCTCGACGAAGTGGCCGATTTGCCGTTGGCCATGCAGGTCAAGCTGCTGCGGGTAATTCAGGAAAAACAGGTGCGGAAAATTGGCGCTGCTCAGGAACAAAATGTGGATGTACGCATCATCAGCGCAACTCATCAGAAATTGGGCGAGTGTGTCGAAAACGGAAAATTCCGTCAGGATCTGTACTATCGCCTCAATGTGATTGAACTGAGAATGCCTGCATTGCGTGAAATGAAAGAAGATATTCCCTTGATTGCCAACGCTATTCTCGCCCGGTTATGTCAGGCAAATGGGAGAAGCGGATGCAGCTTCAGCCCTGCTGCGCTCAAGGCGCTTACGCACTACGATTTCCCCGGCAACGTGCGCGAGCTTGAGAATATCCTGGAACGTACGCTCGCACTTTGTCAGGATGCCGAAATCGACCAGGATGGCCTGCAGTTGGCATCGGTTGGAGTATTGCAGGATACCTCGATACCACCAGTTGCATCCGGCGACGGGTTGCCATTGCAGGATTATCTCGACCAACTGGAAAAGGAATCCATCATTGAAGTCTTGAAAAAGACCAAATATAACCGCACTGCCGCTGCAAGATTGCTGGGGATCACTGTCAGATCCATGCGCTACCGCATGGAACGGCTGGGACTTAACGATGAATAGGGAATCTCGGTTGCCACTGTGGAACGCAGGCCGGACGAATGCAGATTGACGCAAACGGCTGTCTGAACGGCATGCGTTTCATCCCTTCGCCCAATTGTGACGGGCGTCCGGCCGGGTGTGCCATAAACCTGCTGGTAATTCACAACATCAGTCTGCCGCCGGATGAGTTCAGCGGCGATGGAGTGATCGAACTGTTTACCAACCAGCTTGATCCGGCAGCCCATCCTTATTACCAGACTCTACGCAACCTCAAGGTTTCTGCGCATTTTTTTATCCGCCGGGACGGCGAGACCATCCAGTTCGTTGCCTGTGGCAAGCGTGCCTGGCATGCGGGGATATCCAACTGGCAGGGCAAGACCCATTGCAATGATTTCTCCATCGGAGTGGAACTTGAGGGCAGCGATGCCCGGCCTTTTACTGATGCTCAATATACGGCGCTGACCGCGCTGAGCCGGGTGCTGCAAGAAGCCTACCCCATTGCGGACATTGTCGGGCATTCCGATATTGCCGCAGGACGCAAGACTGATCCCGGCCCGCATTTTGACTGGGAGCGTTATCGTTCTGCGTTACTGGCTGCGAGGCAAGATGACGCCGCTTCCCCTGGCAAGGAATAGCGATAACAGCGGGATGCGCCGGTTTTAACCGCTGCAACAACTCGCAGCATCCTCAAACCACACCCTGGCTGCGCAGGTATTCTTCGTACTGGCCCTTGAAGTCGCTAATTCCGTCCGGTTTCATTTCGATGATACGGGTGGCCAGTGATGATACAAATTCCCGGTCGTGGGAGACGAAAATCAGCGTGCCGGTATATTTCTCCAGTGCGCTGTTGAGCGATTCGATGGATTCCATGTCGAGATGGTTGGTGGGTTCGTCCATCAGCAGTACATTGGGTTTCTGCAGAATGATCTTGCCAAACAGCATGCGCCCCTGCTCTCCGCCGGAAATCACTTTCACCGATTTTTTTACTTCGTCGCCCGAGAACAGCAGCCTGCCGAGAATGCTGCGTATAGCCTGATCGTCATCGCCTTCGCGCCGCCATTGTGTCATCCAGTCGGTAAGCGACATATCTGTTTCAAAATCAGTGGCATGGTCTTGCGCAAAATAACCGGGGCGCGCTTTCTCCGCCCATTTCACTTCCCCTGCATCAGGTACCAGGTCGCCAACAAGACAACGCAGCAACGTGGTCTTGCCGATACCATTCGGACCGAGGATGGCGACCTTCTCGCCAGCTTCGACGTTAAGGCTGAATTTGTTCAGTAGCGCTTTTTCCATGCCGGGGAAGCTCTTGCTGATGCTTTGTACCGATACGGCCAGGCGATGCAGTTTGTCGCGCTCGTCCACGTCGAAGCGGATGTAGGGATACTGGCGGCTGGATGGTTTTACGTCTTCCAGTTTGATTTTTTCGATCTGACGTGCACGGCTGGTTGCCTGCCGCGCCTTGGAGGCATTGGCGGAAAAACGGCTGACAAAAGACTGCAATTCGGCGATCTGGGTTTTTTTCTTGGCATTATCAGACAGCATGCGCTCCCGCACCTGGGTGGATGCAGTCATGTATTCATCGTAATTGCCGGGGTAGATGCGGATTTCGCCATAATCCAGATCGGCCATGTGGGTACAGACGCTGTTCAGGAAGTGACGATCATGCGAAATGATGATGATGGTGCTCTTGCTTGCGTTGATGACATCTTCCAGCCAGCGGATGGTGTTGATATCCAGATTGTTGGTTGGCTCGTCCAGCAGCAGAATTTCCGGATTGGCAAACAGCGCCTGCGCCAGCAGCACGCGCAGCTTGAATCCGGGCGCGATCTCGCTCATTGGTCCGCGGTGTTGCGACAGCGGAATACCCACGCCCAGCAGCAGTTCCCCGGCGCGGGCTTCGGCGGAATAACCATCCAGTTCGGCAAAATGCGCTTCGAGTTCGGCAGCATGCATGTAGTCGGCTTCGCTGGCGTCGGCATTGGCATAAATCGCATCGCGTTCTTCCTTCACCCGCCACAGCTCATCATGCCCCATCATCACCGTATCGATCACCAGGCAGTTCTCGAAAGCGAATTGGTCCTGGCGCAGCTTGCCCACACGTTCGTTGGCGTCGATGCTGACATTGCCGGAAGTGGAATCCAGATCGCCGCCAAGGATTTTCATGAACGTGGACTTGCCGCAGCCGTTGGCGCCGATCAGGCCATAACGGTTGCCGTCGCCGAATCTGACGGAGACATTTTCGAACAGGGGCTTGGCCCCAAACTGCATGGTGACATTGGCGGTGGTGATCAAAACTTGTTTCCTGAAAAGGGGTGCTGCAAAAAGGCCGCTATTTTATATGGTTTTGCAATGAATTCCGAAAATCCTTTAGGATGTTGTCGGCCAGATTCACAAACAAAAGTAGAATGGAAGATCAATCCCTTTGCCAATAGTCGCTCTGGGGGACCCAGGCGACAGTATTACGTCGCATCAAACCGGATTATGCTACGTATGAGTAGGTCGGTATCCCGATGTACCAAAATATGCCCATGCCCATGAAATGTAACTGCAATAAATCTTCCCATATTTCTTTGCAGGCAGGATTCTTCCTTCTCCTGCTGGCGCTGCTTGCTCCGGCATGGGGGGCCTCCGGTTCTGATCGCGCGGCGGCGATTGCCTCCGCCCACCCGCTTGCCACTGCAGCGGGCGAAAGAATCCTCAGACAGGGTGGCAATGCGTTTGATGCGGCGGTGGCCGTCAGTGCGGCACTGGCAGTGGTTGAGCCGTACTCTTCCGGTCTGGGCGGCGGCGGTTTGTGGCTGCTGCATCGCGCCAGGGACGGCCGAGAGGTACTGATAGACGGGCGCGAAACCGCTCCCGGCAAAGCTTCTGCCGGCATGTATCTGAATGCGAAGGGCGAGCCAATCGCCGCAGCATCGCTCAACGGCCCCTTGGCCGCAGCGATTCCGGGAATGCCTGCTGCGCTGGTTCACCTTGCGCAGAATTACGGCAAACTGCCGCTGGCGCACAGTCTGGCGCCGGCAATAGACTTGGCGCGCAATGGTTTCAGGCTGGATCGGCGTTTTACCGGGATGGCCAAAAATTATCAGGATAAATTACGTGCCGATCCGCATGCTGCGGGTATCTTTCTGCGTGGTAATCTGGTTCCCGTTCCGGGTTCTGTTCTGCGCCAGCCACAACTTGCCGCGACGTTGACGGAAATTGCACGTCATGGCGCAGACGGTTTTTACCGCGGCTGGGTGGCGGATGAGATGGTGCAGTCAGTCAAACGGGCTGGCGGCATCTGGGAGTACGCAGACTTGGCGCATTACCGAGTAATTGAGCGTGAGCCGGCCAGATTCACCTATCGCGAGGCGGTTATCACAACGGCACCCCTGCCTTCATCCGGTGCGCTAACTCTGGCGCAAGGGCTAAATATTCTTGAGAATTTTCCGTTGGTGCGGTTGCACGAGAGCGACCGGAGTCATTTGATCGCGGAGGCGTTGCGCCGGGCATATCAGGATCGGGCTGAATATCTGGGTGACAGTGATTTTGTCGATGTGCCGACAGAAAAACTCATGAGCAAAGACTATGGGCGTGAACGGGCAACCACGATCGATTTGCATCGGGCGACACCGGATGTCCGGCTTGACGATGGCTCGACAGCGCGTGCAGGTGGGACCGAAACCACCCATTTCTCGATCATGGATCGGGCAGGCAACCGGGTTGCGGCAACCCTGAGCATCAATACGAATTTCGGCTCGGGTTTTGTCGCCGGCAATACCGGAGTGTTGCTAAATAATGAAATGGATGATTTCTCCATTGCTCCCGCTATGCCCAATGCCTACGGCCTGCACGGGAATCAGGCCAATGCCATCATGCCAGGCAAACGCCCGTTGTCGAGCATGTCGCCGACTTTTGTGGAAAACGCCAAAGGCGTACTGATTGTTGGCACACCCGGCGGTTCGCGCATCATCAGCATGGTTCTGCTGGCAATCGTTAATTACGTCGATGACCGGCAAACCGATCCGGGAGCAATCGCTGGGAACCCGCGGTTTCATCACCAGTATCTGCCGGATCAGATCGAAATTGAGCCGGATTCATTTCATGAGGAATGGATTTCCGGGCTCAAGCTGAAAGGGCATCAGGTAACAATTGCCGCACAGAAATGGGGCAATATGCAGTTAATATTCTTCGACAAGGAAACCCGGCGCTCAGTTACCGCCAGCGATCCACGCGGCGCGACTGCAATGCGCTAGTTGGCCACCCTACCCCAGCACCTTCTCCCATAACTTCTGCAAGCGTTTAACCGACACCGGGTACGGCGTTTTTAATTCCTGAGCAAACAGGGAGATGCGCAGTTCTTCGATCTGCCAGCGGAATTCGGCAAGATTGGGGTCGTTGATTCCGGCTTTGCGATGTTTTTCCAGGCGCTGCTCGTACTGGTTCCATAAACCGGCGACAGCAGGGCCGTGGCGTCCGTCCCGCTCCGGGTTGCCGGGATATTTGTTCAGCCGCATGGTCATGCCTTGTAGATAGCGCGGCAGATGTTGCAGCCGTCCCCATGGGGTGGCGCTGAAAAAGCCTGGATAGATGAGGTTGGCAAGTTGTTGATTCAACTCGCGGCTTAACCTGCCAGTAGCGGCACTAGCTGAGGATAAATGAGCGATCAGCGGCAAGCATTGATTGGCGATATTCTGTGTCACGCGGGCAACGGCTTCGGTTACTGCAGGCAGCCGCGTTCGCGCCCGTTGTTTCTGCAGCATGAATTCCTTCTCGCTGCGTGGCAGCGCATCATCGCCGATAAAGGCACGGTCGGTAATGGCGTTCAGCATGTCTTCCTTGAGTGCATCAGGGTTGATGAGGGTGCGTAGTTGCAAGGCAGCCTGGCTCAAACCCGGCAGGTTCTTTTCCAGTTGCTTCATTTGTTCCCTGAGCTCGAAACGCAGCAATCGCCGCACTCCCGAGCGCATGTTGGCTGCTGCCGTGTCACGCATATCGAACAGGCGGATGGCCACACTTTCCTTCTCATCCACCAGTGCCGGGTAACCGGTAAGTTTCTTGCCGGCGCGGACAAAAGATATTGCTTCGGGCAAATCGCCAAAATCCCAGCGCATTACCTGGTCGCGCTCAATGCTGCTGCCTGCGTCGGCACCCGACTGGGCAAACGTCAGTTGCGCCGCCTGACCAAGCTGTGCCTTGAGTTGCGAAAGATTGCGGTTCATCGCCAATTCGCGCCCCGCATCGTCCACCACCTTGTGGTTCATCTGCAGGTGTGGTGGCGGGGGCTCTTTTTCCCAGACAGCGGCTGATACCGGGACGCCGCTCTTGCTTTGAACAAATTCGGCCAGAGCGTCCACCAGCGCTCTGTTTTTTGCGGTTGCCTGATTTTCCAGAAATTGGGTCACAAACTCAGGCACCGGTACTACATGACGACGTATCTGCTTGGGCAGCGCTTTCAAATACCAGGTCACTTTTTCACGGATCAGTCCCGGAACCAGGTTGTCGAATTGCGCTGCATCGAGCTTGTTCAGCAGCGGTAACGGCACGGTCAGGGTCACGCCGTCGAGTGCATGCCCCGGTTCGAAACGATAGGTCAACGCAAATTCGTGGTCAGATACGGTCATGCTTTCCGGGAACTGCTCCTCGGTTACGCCGCCCGCGCCGTGGCGCATCAGGGTTTCCCGGTTGAGATATAGCAGGCGCGGATTGCCCTGCTCCTCCTGCCGGCGCCATTTCTCAAATGCTGCCCCATTGCAGATTTCATCAGGAATCAAGGCGTCATAAAAAGCGAAAATTTCTCGCTCGTCCACCAGCACATCTTGGCGGCGTGCCTTATGTTCCAGTTGTTCCACTGCGGCAATGAGGTTGCGGTTATGTTCGAAAAATGCTGCCTGGGTTTCATATTCGCCTGCCACCAGCGCCGCGCAGATGAAAATTTCGCGTGCCTCTTTCGGATTGAGGGCACCGTAATGCACCCGCCGCTTCGGTACCACGGTAAGGCCGTAAAGTGTCACCCGCTCGAATGCCGTGACCTGCGCGGGTTGTTTTTCCCAGTGCGGGTCGAAATAATGCTTCTTGCACAAATCGCCGGCTATTTTTTCCAGCCATTGCGGCTCGATTTTTGCCGCACACCATCCGTAGAGCTTGCTGGTCTCGGTCAGTTCTGCCGCCACGACCCACTTTGGTTTGGCTTTCTTCAGCACCGATCCGGGAAAAATCGAGAACTTGATTCCGCGCGCACCCAGATACTGATCGCCCTCCTCGCTCTTGAAACCGATATTGCCCAGCAGTCCGGCCAGCAGCCCGCGATGGATTTCATCGTAACCAGCGGGAATCTGATTGGGGCGCAAGCCCAGTTCCGACACCAGTCCGTATAACTGGCTGTAGACTTCGCGCCAATCACGCATGCGCCGATGCGAAAGGAAATTTTCCTGGCAATGCTCCATCAGTTTGCGATTGGATTTTTTATGTTGCAACAATTCCTCGAAAAAATCCCACAACTTCAGGTAACCGAGAAAATCGGAGCGTTCGTCCTGGAAGCGCTGGTGCGCCCGGTCCGCCGCATCCTGACGCTCGAATGGACGGTCACGCGGGTCTTGCAGGCTCAAAGCGGAAGCGATAATGAGCATTTCACTGAGGCAGTTTTCTTCTTTCGCCGCGAGTATCATGCGCGCAATTTTCGGATCGATCGGGAACTTTGCCAACTGCCAGCCAATTTGCGTCAGCTCGTTGCTATCGTTGACTGCGCCCAGTTCCATTAGTAGCTGATAGCCATCCGCAATCATGCGCGGCGCAGGTGGCTCGATAAAGGGGAAGTTTTCCACTTCGCCGATCCTGAGCGATTTCATCCGCAGAATCACCGATGCCAGCGATGAGCGCAGAATTTCCGGGACGGTGAATTCCGGGCGGGTAAGATAATCTTCTTCCGCATAGAGCCGGATGCACACGCCGCTCATCACCCGGCCGCAGCGCCCCGCCCGCTGATTGGCCGAGGCGCGGGAAATTTTCTCCACCTGCAACTGCTCCACCTTGTTGCGGTAGCTGTAACGGTTGATGCGTGCCATTCCGGTATCCACCACATAACGGATGCCGGGGACGGTGAGCGAAGTCTCTGCCACATTGGTGGCCAGCACGATGCGCCGTGCGCCACCTGGCTTGAACACTCGTTCCTGCTCGGCGAACGACAGTCGCGCGAACAATGGCAGAATTTCCGCGCCGGCCGGATGGTGTTTGCGTAGCGCCTCGGCAGTCTCGCGGATTTCACGCTCGCCGGGGAGAAACACCAGCACGTCGCCGGAGCCCGAACGGACCGCCTCGTCCACGGCATCGAGAATACCCTGCTCGACATCGGCATCCCCTTCGCCCTCGACAGCGATGGGCCGATAACGCATTTCCACCGGATACATTCGGCCCGATACCTCAATCACCGGCGCATTGTTGAAATGCCTGGAAAAACGGTCGGCATCGATGGTGGCGGAAGTGATGATAAGCTTGAGGTCAGGCCGCCGAGGAAGCAATTGCCTGAGATAACCGAGCAGAAAATCGATGTTAAGACTGCGCTCGTGCGCCTCGTCGATGATGATCGTATCGTAGGCTGAGAGCGTGTGATCGCCTTGGGTTTCCGCCAGCAGGATGCCGTCGGTCATGAGTTTGATGTAAGTATCCGCGCCCACCTTGTCGGAGAAGCGCACCTTGTAGCCCACTGCGTGACCCAGCGGACTATTGAGTTCTGAAGCAATGCGCGTCGCCACCGTACGTGCCGCGATGCGCCGTGGCTGGGTGTGACCGATCATTCCGGCCACTCCGCGCTTGAGTTCAAGACAAATCTTCGGCAACTGGGTGGTTTTGCCGGAGCCGGTTTCGCCGCACACGATTACCACCTGATTTGCTTCAATCGCACGTGCGATCTCCCCTCGCTGCGCAACCACTGGCAGATCTTCAGCATAAGCTGGTTCAGGCAGATTGGCGAGACGCCGCGCCAGATCGGCGGCTGAGTACTTTTTCATTGGGCTATCTAGTTGAGCAAGGCGCCCATTTTACCGTGACAGGGCTTCTGACAGATCACAAATAAGGCGCAGGCGCTGTTCATGGATGCTAGTAGGCGCAAATCCTGTATCATTACGGCTTCCAAATCACGCCCTGTGTTCCATGAAAATTACCTTCCTGGATTTCGAGCAGCCCATAGCCGAACTTGAAGCAAAAATCGAGGAGCTGCGCTTTGCCCAGGACGATTCCGCACTGGATATCTCAGCCGAGATCGCACGTCTGCAAAAGAAAAGCCTGTCGCTCACCAACGGCATATACGCCAAGCTCACACCTTGGCAGATTTCACAGGTAGCACGGCACTCACAGCGGCCATACACACTCGATTACATCCAGCACTTGTTTACCGATTTCGAGGAGCTTCACGGCGACCGGAATTTCGCCGATGACCACGCCATCGTCGGCGGATTGGCGCGTTTCGACGGTCAGACGGTGATGGTTATCGGCCACCAGAAGGGGCGCGATACCAAGGAAAAGATCCATCGCAATTTCGGCATGCCCAAGCCGGAAGGCTATCGCAAGGCGCTGCGTTTGATGCGTTTAGCGGAAAAATTCGCAGTGCCGTTGTTTACTTTCATTGACACTCCGGGCGCGTATCCCGGCATCGACGCCGAAGAGCGCGGCCAATCCGAAGCCATCGGGCGCAACCTGTATGTGCTGGCGGAACTTAAAATACCGGTGATCTGCACCATCATCGGTGAAGGCGGCTCCGGCGGTGCGCTGGCAGTCGCAGTGGGCGATGCGGTGCAAATGCTGCAATACGCAACTTATTCTGTCATTTCTCCCGAAGGCTGTGCCTCAATCCTGTGGAAAAGCGCGGACATGGCACCGGAAGCTGCCGAAATCATGGGAATTACCGCGCATCGCCTCAAAACCATGGGGCTGATCGACAAGATCATCAGCGAGCCGGCCGGTGGCGCCCACCGTGATTACCCGCTGATTATGCAGTTCGTAAAGAAGGCATTGCAGGAATCACTCAAGCAGTTACAAGGCTATTCCACGGAAATACTGTTGCAAAAACGCTTCGAGCGGCTGATGGGATATGGCAAGTTCAAGGAAGTCAAAATCAAGTAGCCTCTCCAGCCGCACCGAGAAGGTATTGCGCGGGCAAATCGAGCGGGGAAATCACCTGATTATGGCGTTGAGCGGCGGGGTGGATTCGGTCGTGCTGCTCGATTTGCTTGCCGCACTGTCGGTCAAAATGCAGTTCACACTCTCCGCTGTTCACGTCAATCACGGCATCAGCGCCAATGCGGATAAGTGGGGCAAATTCTGCCGCGATCTGTGCCGCACTCTGGACATTCCGCTAAAAATCGCCAGACTGAAAATCAGCAGAGAACCCGGCGTAAGCCTGGAAGCGGCTGCCCGCGATGCGCGTTACCAGGTATTCGGCAAACTCACAGCCGATTATGTGGTACTGGCGCAGCATCTGGACGACCAGGCCGAAACCCTGCTGCTGCAATTATTGCGTGGCGCCGGAGCGAAAGGATTGGGGGCGATGCCAGTAGTTCGGAAGCAATCATCAGGAATCAGGCGTCAGGTGTCAGACCCTGCGCCACGGATACTGCGGCCATTGCTCGAAGTGCCGCGCAGCGAGATCGAGGCTTACGCGCGCAACAACCAGTTGCACTGGATTACCGATGAAAGCAACGCTGATGTTTCTTTCGACCGGAATTTTTTGCGCCATGAAGTTTTTCCTGTACTGGAAAAACGTTTCCCCTCCTACCGCACCACATTTCTGCGCACCAGCCGCCACCTGGCGGAGGCATCCAGCCTGCTGGATGAGTTGGCTGCAGCAGACAGCAACAGCTGCAGTGTTTCGGGAAAGCTCCAAGTTGAAGATTTACGGAAGTTAGACTACCCGCGCGCGAAAAACCTGTTGCGCCATATCCTGTCACAGCAAGGTGTCACGTTGCCAAGCACGGTGAAACTGGAGGAAATCCTGCGGCAATTGCTGTCATCCCGTCCCGATGCAAAATTGCATATCACTTTTGGCAATACTGAAATCCACTGCTTCAAGGGGGTGTTGCATATCCGCCCGCTCGCCACGCCCGCTGCAACGAAATGGCAGTTAGCTTGGCATGGAGAAAAACAGTTGCTAATCGCCGAGCTGGACGGCACGATCAGTTTCTTGCAGCGGAAAAGCGCGGGGATCAATCTGTCCAAGCTGATGGAAAACCCGGTCACCATCCGCCTGCGCCAGGGAGGGGAACGTTTGCGCCCTGATTGCAAGCGTCCGCGCCGCAGCCTCAAGAACCTGTTGCAGGAAGCGGCATTACCACCGTGGGAGCGGGAGGCGCTGCCACTGCTGTTCAGCGGTGAGCATCTCGTGTGGGTGCCGGGAATCGGCATCGACTGTGACTTTCAGGCGGCTGCAGGAGAGCCGGGTTTGGTGGTAAAGTGGCAACAAGGCTAGTTGTTTGTGCTACACCCACAAATTAAGTTACCTCCGGCAAAGCCGGAGGTTTATTGCTTGAGCGCCTCAAAGGCGCTGGTAACCCA
>CAKKRD010000010.1 GCA_919902515.1 Nitrosomonadaceae bacterium
GAATATTACCCTTCAATAAATTGATTTTCAATAACTATTTGTGGGGAAACCTCAGGGTCTGACCTTTTCACTCTGTTGTTTTATTTAACATCGCGGGTACCTACCATTGAAGAAAAAAGCTGAAGAATTTCAACTTTTGTTCGTCCACCACTTATTACACGCAAAAAGTTGTCAAGCTTGAACACCACATACTTCGCTGAGCGTGGGTTTAATAATATTCCTTCAGACCATTCTGCGCGATAATCTTCCACTGATGCAGCAAAACTGAGCAACCAATACATAACTACCTGTCGATAGTCTGGGGCTGAAAAATTGCCACTACTACACTTTACCTCTATAAGGGTTGGGCCGATTTCAAAATCACCATGCCCTGACGAAATCCACTGAAAACCTGGTACGGCAGGAGTTGCCCTAATTGGATGGTTACGTTCTGCGGCCAATTCCTTAATCATTGTTGAGATGTTTCTGCCGGTCATTTCGGCAACCTGTTTGTCAAGCTCGGTAAGCTCACTCGGTACTTGCGCGTCGAAGTAACGTTTCTGCCGAGCGATAGCAACCCGTAAGCAATCATCCCAGTCAATATTATTTCCCGCTAGCAGTTTTTCACCAACGGTGAAACCGAGTTCAAAGAGCATAGCTTTATTAAGCTTACTCTCCTGCACCATCTCAATAGGAATAGGTTCGCACAGCGATAGCTGTGCTGTTCGGTTGAAATGTGCGACGACACTGGGCGTTAGCTGCGGAAATAATGAGTCGAAAACGCCTGGGATGTTGCGGGCGACTGTTCTGGGGTCATTCGCCGGATTGCGCGTCATCGCACCACTCCTGATAAATCGAAGCATAACTAGTGTCACCTTGGCGCTCAATCCCGAGTCTCCATGATTGACCTAGGCTTGGTCTAATCTGCCGTTTGAACCCATCACCCTGATCGCCAAAAGCGGATGCCGAAAGCCACACAATGCGCTGGCACTCGGGACTAAGTTCGTTCCATCTATTTCGAAGGAAGGTGAAAGCATCTCTGTCTTTCCACTGTCGCCAACAATCAATGCAAGACCTCCTGACTGTATCGGAACGAGTAGTACTGTAAATATTTTGGACGAAGGCCGATCTTTGAGTTGTTCGCGCGAACCTCAGCGTTCGAAGATAATGGAGAAGACCTGCTTCTGCCTGTAACAGGTGTGCCGAATGCTCCGGGATAAGATCTAAAAGTTGATCGAGTTCTGCAAAGATACTGCTGTATTTTTCAGAAGAGCGAAGATTTGCAATTCCTCGCATGATGGTTGACCAAGATGCGCGGAAAGCGTGAAGGTTGCCTTGGCTGAGGAGCGTGGACGCTAGTTGAATGGCTACATTAGGCTCCTGTAGTTTTAGAGTTCGCCCTATCTGCGTCACTAAGAAGGTATCAGGAAGGGCTTTCTCAAGTTCACGGTTGAGAAGTCTATGGACTTGAAGGCTCTCGACGGTTTGTTTCAGTGACTCGTAATCTTCGACTGATGTATCTGAGTAAGGATCAAAGCGCAGGTCAATCTCTCTAAGTTTCCCAGCTTCGTCATCATTGCTGCCAAGTTGAGCCGTTACGTAGTCCGAGTAATGCTTCGATGTAAGCATTACTGTCTTTGTCTTATTCAGCGTAAGTCCGTAATCGGCGAGTGTGTGGGAAAGAAAGGCAAGTGCCTTGTAGGCGTCAGCATGAGAATTCGCTATCAAAACATAGTCATCGACATACCTATGCCATCGAATTCTGGCTACTGTCATTCGATGATCAACTAAATTGAGGAATAGCTCAGCAAGAATTCGAGAGCACTGCCCCCCGACCGGGAGGCCAAATGACCTGCCAGATGAGAACTTGCTAAGGAGGGCATTCACCTGATTGCCAATACGTCCGTTGTCGGGAAACAGGTCGTCTATGAAGTTCTCAATATGGTGATGTGAAATGTGTTCGTAGAAACTTGAAATGTCGGTTTGAACAATGATCGTTTCGGCGCCTGATACCTTGGCATCGGCAACAGTTTTTTCACGGAACGCTTTCCACGAAGATGATCTATCGAACAACTCGTTACCGCCGTTGAGCAGGAAGCGGTAAGAATGAACCTGACCATCACGATTATTTTCTAGCGCTTCGGCAATTGCTACGCCGAGGCCGTTGAAGTAGATGTTCCAGAATGGATGAATCTTGGTTACAACGCGAAAGCCTGTCGGCCCTGTTGGCGCTAGAAGTCGTTCGCTGAAAATGCTGAGTTCGGATATTTTTCGTGAGCTATTTTGTTCACTATCGCTTTGCAATTGCTCGAAGAAAGCGAACGCCACGCGTGCAAGCTCAATCTGCTTATGCGAAATAAACTGTGTGTCGATATCAAACGGAAGTGTGTCGTTGTCGCCATGTGCGCTGATGTCGGCAGATGCTCGCAGGAAATGATCAAGTGTAACTTCGGGCATTTTTTCCCTTTAGCTATAACATTTGGTTTGGTAATCAAAAGGGCCAGGGTCGGATTGAATACAGGATAGGGAATCCAACTGCACGCACCAAAGTGCCCTCGCCTTAAGTGCCGCTGGCAAACACCATGCTACGCTCATTTTTATCTTCCTATCCTGAGAAAAGCTGTAGTCTGCGGTGAGAATGAGTCTGAACTCCTGCCCGGCTGCGCCCGCTCCCCCGTCACTCGCCACTCTCCCATTCCCGCCACCCCTTTAGCAGCGGAAAATACAATCCCAATTTCACCGGCCGCTCGTCGATCCTGCGCATGAGTGCAGCGTAGCGGTCGAGCTGGGCGCGGTAGCGCTGCTGCTCGCGATCGAGGAAGCCTTCCACATCGGTGCCTTCATGACTGCTGGTTTTGTAGTCCACCACCCAGCGCTGGCCATCTGCATCACGGAAAGTGCGGTCGATCACCAGATTCATCTGCATGCCATCAATCAGCGCGGTCAGGCGCAGTTCATTCTGTGCATCCTGCTGCGGCCCGAGCAGCCACTGCCCGCGCGTATCGCTGAGCGCATGGGTGAGCGCCGTTATGACACGCTCGCTGGCCACCTCCATCTCGCCGTCACTGATGCCGCATGCGAGCAGATTGTGTTTGAACGTAGCGCGTAGACTGTTTACCCGCGCCGCATCCCAGCCTTGCATCTGGTCTGCGGCGATGCGCTGCAGCCAGCGGTGCACCACGCTGCCGGCATGACGCGCGGTTTCGCCCACCCATGAAAATTCGATCTGGTCCTGCGCCTGCGTCATGCTCCGTGGTGGACTCCATTCCACCCGCGGCGGCGCGGCGGGCAATGTCCAGCCGGATGCAAGGCGGCGTAGCGACTGGTCGACAGAGAATTCTTCTGTTGCGGCTTCTGCTCCCTCCGAAGCAAGCGGGGTATGCGCCAACATTGCCCGTGAGGCAGCCGCAGCGTAATCCGGTGCAACCACCGGCCAGAGCTTGCCCAGCAAGGATTTCCCGGCAGGCAATCTCGGCTCGATCACGCCATCGCGGTCGGGAACGAGACGGGTACTGCCCAGCAGGTGCAGGCGCTGCCTGGCACGTGTCGCCGCAACGTAGAGCAGGCGCTGGTCCTCAAAATACTCTTTATCGGCATCCAGCTTCTCCAGCCAGGCATAGATGGGATCGCCGTCCGCACCGGTTTCCTGAATCGGTGCCAGCAACAAGTCAGTGCTGTCGTCTTCCCCGCCGCTGGCAAATGTTGCGCGCGGGCGTTCCATCCACATGAACAGTTTCTTGTCGTTGCTGCGTGACAGACGACCGAGGCCGGGCACGATCACATGATCAAACTCGAGGCCCTTGGCTTTGTGAATGGTCATGATCTGCAGCCTGTCGTCAGCCCCCAGATCGGGCAGCGCATAGAGTCGGGCCAGCCCCTGCTCGAACAGCGCCAGCTCAGGAATGCTACCCGCTTCCTCATGCGCTTCCAGATAATCAAAATAGATTTCAGCATCTGCGAGATCGGTCACATCGCCGACACAAGCTGGACCGCCCAGCGCCAGCCATGCTGCTTCGACCAGCGTGCGCAGCGATGAACGGCAGCGGTTGCCAATGCAATCTCGCAACACTTCCTGTACGCGCTGCAGTCGCGCGCCACCATCGGCGGAAACTGCCCCCATACGCGCGTCATCGTTGAGCAGTTCCCACACGGTGCGCTCGCTGCCGTCAAAGGCAGAGGCAGATTGCAATGCGGCCAGCGCATGCAGATCGGCGAGCGTGAGGCCGCACCACGGCGCGCGCAGAACTGCCAGCCACGCCAGGCGGTCAGCCGGATGCGCCAGCGCACGCGTCAGCGCCAGCAAATCCTGCACCACGGGCCGGTAGCCGAGGCCTTCGATCTCGATTGCGCGAAAACGCAATCCGGCTGCGTTGAGCCGCGGTACGATTTCGCGCAAGTGGCCACGGTTGCGCACCAGGATTGCGGTTGTGGCGGACGGATCATCGTGCTGCGCCTGCTTGATGATCTCCACCACTTTCGCCGCTTCGGTCACATGGTCATCATTGAAAAATGCGTGCACATTGACTGCCGTGCCGGAAAGTATTGCGTGCGTGGCGACGGATGATGTGTATGGCACCGCACCGGCAGCGATATTTTCCTGTGCCGGCATCACCTGCGCGAAAGTGGCATTGACCCAGTCGACAATGCCGCGCTGCGAACGGAAATTGGCGCACAGCGCAACCGGCTGCAGCGCGAGGTTGCCGATCCCCGCCGCACGCGCACGCAGGAACAATCCAACCTCGGCTTCACGGAAACGGTAGATGGACTGCATCGGGTCGCCGACCACGAACAGGCTACGGCCGTCTCCCGGCTCCCAGCCGGCAATAAGCTTTGCCACCAGCTCATACTGGCTGATCGAGGTATCCTGAAACTCATCGATCAGCAAATGCCGGATGCGATAATCGAGCGCCAGCGCGAGATCGGTCGGCGCATCCGGCTCACCCAGCGCGAGCAGCGCGGCCTGCGCGACTTCGGTGAAATCCACTTGGCCGCGTACCTGGAACACGAGCTTGAGCTGACCGACGGCGTGCGGCAGCAAGCGGGTGATCGCACCGAGCACCGCCCATTGCATGTCGGTGTAAGCAGACGGCGGCAGGCGGCGCAGGTCATGCAGCGTCTGGCGCAGCGCATCGTTTTCCTTGAGTACCGCGATCAATGCAAGTGCACGTTCTTTCCATGATTTGGAAATTTCTTTCTCGGCCTTGTTGCTGCCCGGCGGAAAACCATTCTTGACATCGTGCTGTCTGCGCCAGTTACCCTCCTTGGTCAGCAGCAAGTCGGCAATACCGCACCAGCGTACGACATCATCATCTGCGCTGCCCGGCAACGCAGCAAGTTCGTCACACACGCAAAGTGGAGAACTCCTACCGGCAGCAGCCAGGTTGGTGGCGGCATAGCGTGCAAGTTCAATCAACTCGCCTTGCGCCGGAATGGGATAGATGCCGCACACGCGTTCTAGTGCTTCGCGCCGCGCATTTTTCAGTGCTGCTTCCAGCTCGTCACGGTCTCTGCCGTGGATATGCCGCAGCCAGTGGTCACGCCGCGCCAGCATGTCGGCCAGCAGCGTTTCGATGCGGGCCACGTCGTTGTCGAGATGCTCGAGCAAGCGCTCGACATCCTGCGCCACTGCATCGTCACCTTCAACCAGCTCGATGGTCGCGCGCGCCGCTTCCAGATAGAGTTCGGATGCATCCTCGACACTCTCCGGTTGCGCACCAAACTTTGATAGCAACGGCATCTGGTGTGTAAGGGCAGCACATAACGAATCGATAGTCTGGATGCGCAGCCGCGCCGGATTCGCCACAATCTGCCAGCCTGCTGCAGCGTCGCGCTGCAAAGCCGCATGCGCCAGTTCGCGGGTCAGTTGTTCGTGCTCGGTTGCAGGAGTTTTGCCGCCCGGTGCCAGCGCTGCCAGTACCCGTTCGCGCATCTCCGCCGCAGCCTTGCGGGTAAACGTAATCGCGATGATTTCTTCCGGCGCATCGACACACGCCAGCAGTCTCAGATAACGCTGGATCAGCAGCCCGGTTTTGCCCGACCCGGCCGGTGCCTGCACGATGAACGACTGCGCCGGATCAATTGCACGGCGGCGCTCGGCGGAATCCGGAATGGGCGTAGCACTCATTCCCCCTCCTCCTGCTGGGAAAACGCGCTCTCGCTGCGCTCGTAGATACGGCAGAACGGCTGCACATCGCAATTGCGGCAGGTAAACGGATATTTTTTGGGGTCGACCTGAGCATCGCCGCTGCGGAAGCTTATGGCAAGGCGGGTGAGATCGGTGCGCCAGGCGGCAACCAGTTCCTCCCACGAACCATGCCGCTCACGCTGGCGCGATTCGGAGAAAGCTTTCACCCCAGGTAACAGATCGTTGTCGCGCGCCAGTGCGGTGAATTGCATGGCGCCCAACCTGACCTGGGCAAAGGCAACCGCTGCGGCATCCAGCTCGGCAGTGACCAGATACAGCGGCAGTTGCGGCTCGTCCGGGCGCTCGCCGAGCATGGCGCCAACCAACGGTGCGCGGGTCTTGTAATCGATGACGATGCGGCGCCCGTCGGTAAGTTCGTCAACGCGGTCGAGACGGGTGGTCAACGCAAGTCCGCCGATTTCGATACTGCGTTTGTCTTCGCAGGCGATGACTGTGAAATCGCCGCGCTCTTTGTCTGCATCAAGCCATTCGCGTGCCAGCCGCACCAGACGCCGTTGTTCGATTTCCGCGAAGCGTCCCGCGAGTGTCGTCGGCCGGTCTTTGCGGATGTGCACAATCGCCTCTGCGGCAGCCTGCCTCAGCATTGCTTCGAGATCATCGCTGCTGATCGCAGCGAGCGCACGGCTGCTCTTGAGTTTTTTCCACGCCTGTGCGAGCACACGATGCACCAGCGTGCCGCGCTCCCGCGCATCCAGTCCGGTATGCGGGGCCTGCAAGCTCTGCGCACCGAGCCGGTGCAGCGCCAGCGCACGGAACGGACAGGCTGCATGATCTTTTATCACCGCTGTGCCGCCGCTGATGGCGTTTATCGCTTGATCGACCGCAGGCGCTTTATTATCCTCGCTGTGTTCAAGCTGACCGGCGTTGTGGATCAGATCGCGGTGGTTCGCATAAGCGGCTGGTATCGATGTGAGTGCAGGCTCACTCTCGGCAATGTGCGTGATCAGCGGACTGGGCATGAGTTCCTGGCCGCCGCGGTCAGCGCTGTGCCGTGGATGACTCAGAATGACTTCATCCGCGCTGCATAGCCAGTCAGCGGTGAGCCGGCGCGCCAGTTCAAGTGATTCAGCGGCAGAACCCTGCGGCAGCTTTGCCGCGCGTTGCAGCTCGATCGGCAGGAACGGATTCGGGCGCGGTGGCTGCGGCCATACTTCATCGGACAACCCCATTACCCACAGGTGATCGAACTCCATGCCCGCAGCCTCGAACACACCGAGAATCTGGATGGGAACATCCGCTGTCTCGGGCTGGAACAAGGTTTCCGCCGCCATGCGGCGCAGGCGCGACAGCCCTTCGCTGTAGCCGGTACGCGCTATGACGCTGTCAAGTGCGGCGAAGTCGGCGACAACTTCGTGCCATTTTTTCAGGGTCTGGTATTCGGTCGAATCGAGGCTGCGCTCGCCGGGAAAGCCGACAATCTGCAGTGCTGCGGAAATGGCTTTGGCCAGCGCTGAGGGCGCCTGTGCGCCGAACAGATTTGCCTTGCGGAATTCAGCGAGCGCGGACAGGCGCTGCACGAGCATCGGGCAGCTCATCCCATCGCGCTCAATCAGCGTAAGCAATCGGTCGAGCGTCAGCACCGGTTCGGCACGCTTGCGCAGCTGGGCGTCGAGTCGTGCGCGGCCGGTCATTTCAGTCTCGCCGCCCGCAATAAACGGCGAGCGCAGCAAGCGGCTCGCACGTTCAAACTCAATCTCCCGTCCGGCCAGTTCGAGTAGCAGGAATGCGGCGCTGACCAGCGGATATGAGGTCAACGCCATGCCGAGCGAGGTGTTAAACGGCAATGCGCGTTGTGCAGCATCCGGCAACACACACTGCACGTCCGGTTCCATCACCGCACTGAAAATGCGCATGATCGCACTGCGCCGCCTGGCGAGATCCGGCACAACAATGCCGATACGCGCCGCAGCGTCAGTCTCGATCCGCGCTCGCGCCCATATTGCCGCATGCTGAATCTCATCGCGGCTGTCGGCGCCTGCGACGCGCTGTACAGTGCCATGATGCCGCCGCAGTTGCGACTGCGATTGTGCCAGCAGCACTTCGCAACCAGCCGCCTCGAGTTTGCTCAGCAATGCTGCCTGCTGCGGCGTGACAATGTCGAAACCATAGCAGATCAGGCGCTGCGGTTTTTTTACCGCTGCGTGCTGCCACAATCCGGCTACCAGATCACACAGACGCGCGCTGTCGGTTTGCTGTTTGCGCCCGGTAGCGCGTGCGTAATGCTGTGACCAATCCTGGAATGCCTTGCTGTCTTCGTTCAGCGGAAAACTTCTGAGCTGCGGAAGAAGCTGCCATGCATGCGCGAACTGCCACGCCTCGCGCGCAAGCCGTGCAGTTTCCGCAACCGCAAGCAAAGCCGTATCCGCACGACGAATGGCCTCCTCCCACAATGCCTGTTCCTGCGCAGTGGTAAGCAGAATGGGCAGTCCGGTTGCCTGTCCGGAGTAAAGCACGTCCTCGTAAGCACGTTCGATAAATGCGGGGAATGGCAGGATATCAGCCGTATCCCAGAGACTGAGTCCCTGAGCGGCCTGGGCAGCATCGAACTCGCGTTTAAGCGCCAGCGCGAGCCGCCGGTTAGGGGTAACGACCGTGCCACCGGCTTTCAGCCCGGCGGCAAGATGTGCGAAAACATCAGTGGGGGTGAGTTGCGGAAATTTCAGGGTGATGGACATGCGGCGGGACAAGCTACCGCTACGCCGGATCAGCGTTCCAGCTTATCCAGCTTATCTGTCACTTTTGCCCATTCATCAGCATCGGGCGGAGCATCTTTCTTCTCGATGATGGGTCCCCAGACTTTTGACAATTCGGCATTGAGCGAGATGAAATTCTGCTGATTATCCGGCACGTCATCCTCGGCAAAAATCGCTTCTACCGGGCACTCAGCCACACACAGGGTGCAATCGATGCATTCGTCCGGATCGATCACCAGAAAATTAGGGCCTTCACGGAAGCAGTCCACTGGACATACATCTACGCAATCGGTGTATTTGCACTTGATACAGTTTTCAGTTACTACGTAAGTCATGGCGGTTCTTCCTTGCGGGGTTCTTTGAGAATCCGTAATTTTACCAGAAATTTTACGGGCATCACTACAACCGTATAGCCAATAATCGCACGGCCTGTTAAACGATGCCCGCAGTCAGTATCACTTTAACAACCATGCCCAGCGCCACACAGAGCGCGAGAACAGCAAAGCTCTGCTGCAACTTTGGACCCGCAAAACGCTTGGCAAACATCCCGCCTGCCACCATTCCGGCGATTGCGCCAGCGGAAAATGGAAGTCCGATTGACCAGTCCATTCCGCCTATCAAAACGGCTGAAGCGACACCGGTTGCGGAAATAAGTGCGATCACTGCAAGCGATGTTGCAAGTATGGATTGCATCTGCAGATTGGTGGCTTTCCTGAGTGCGGGTACCACGACAAAACCACCGCCCACCCCCAGCAGGCCCGACAAAGATCCCGCAACAGCACCTGAAATTGCCAGCGCCCTGGCACAAGGCTCGGTCCAGATCAGACGGCCGATGACCGTATCAAGCTGGCAGGGCACAGCGGCAGGGCGTAACTCCTCAGCCTTGGCCGCCGCCGCCTTGCTCTGGCGCAGCATGTGAACCGCAACGTACGCCAATACGATGGCAAACAACAGGGTCAGAGGCGCGTTGGGTAATTTGTGCGCTGCCCAGATGCCAATGGGTGCAGTCAGGACACCGCTAACAGCGATCAATCCGGCCGCCCGGTATCTCACTTTTCCCAGCTTCAGCGCCAGCATGGCTCCAATGGCAGCCGACAAGCTCACAGCAAGCAGCGCAATAGGGGCTGCCTCGGCAACAGCAAGATGCAAACCAAAGATGAGCAGGGGGACCGCAATGATGGCGCCGCCTGCGCCAGTAAGCGCGAGAATTATGCCCACAAGAGAACCTAGCAGTGCACTGGTTATCTGGATTGCTTGCTGCTCCATGACTCAATGACCCTTGTCACAATAAAGACCGGATAAAGTCTGCATGATTTGAATTACTTCATGGCTGGACAGACTGTAATAGATGTATTTACCTTTGCGCTCGGTTGTGACCAATCCCTCTGCGCGCAGCACGGTGAGTTGCTGGGATAGTGTAGGCTGCCGGATATCCAGCAACTCTTCCAGCTCGCCGACGTTTCTGGCGCCTTGAATCAACTGACATAAAATGAGCAGCCTGTCTTCGTTTGCCAGCACTTTCAGCATGGAGCAGGCTCCCGCCGCCGATGCGCGTATCGCCGCAACACTAGGCAAATCTGCTTTCGTTTTCATAAACGCCTCCGCCTTTCGTGCAAAACCACCGCCGCATCTGCATGGGCCTTGTTCAATGATTCCTTAGACATGCCGCCCCATTTTGGGTCGGCCAACGGATCTGGATCTTTCCAGAATTTCAAAAATCCCCATTCCCAGCAGCATTGCCACCACAAACACGATGCCTTCGCTGCTGCCAGCTCCCAGCAGAACCAGTGCGGGCCCAGGACAGATGCCTGCCATCCCCCAGCCGATACCGAATGCAAGACTCCCCAGCACCAGGCGCTTATCGATCACCCGCGCAGTAGGCAAGTGCATGGGCAACCCCAGATAACTGCGGCTGCGCCTGCCAACCACGGCGAAAGCGATCGATCCCACGGCAATTGCGCCCCCCATGACCAATGCGAGAGAAGGATCCCATGCGCCGGTGATATCGAGAAATGCCAGAACCTTGGCCGGATTCGCCATTCCCGCCAGAATGAGTCCCAGCCCAAAGATCAGACCCGCTAGCAATGCAGTGATGTTGGCCATTTTATTTCTACCCGCCGAATACATGTCGTATGAGGTAAACAGTGACGAAGCCTGCGCCCATGAATACCAGGGTGGCAACGATGGAGCGCGGCGACAGTCGGGACATTCCGCAAACCCCGTGACCACTGGTACAACCGGAGCCGTAGCGCGTACCGATGCCGACCATCAAACCAGCCAGCGCCAGCATGCCGTAGCCGGTATCAATCTGAAAAGTGGGCAGGCGATGAAACAGTTGCCATAGCAGCGGCGCAGCGACCAACCCCGCAACAAAAGCAATACGCCAGCCCATATCACCCGTCTGCACCCTGAACAATCCGCCGACTATGCCGGAGATTCCGGCAATACGTCCGTTCAGCAATACGAACAGCGCTGCCGCGATACCAATGCCCATCCCGCCTGCCAGCGCGGACCACGGGGTGAAGTGACTCCAGTCGATCAACATCTTATTTACCCTCTTGCCTGATTTTGGGAAGCGGCTCCTTGCGAAGCCAATAATTCCAATTCCATTTCATCAGTGACACTTCGTTGATATCCTTACTCTCGCCTTGCCGTACTACTGGTACTGTCTGCGGCGTTCGTTCGTCATCGCCTCGTTTCACTTTCGAACTGGAATCGGAAAACATTATGTTGACGAATAATATATTAGTTGATATATTGTTGTCAACACAAATTCTGCATGCAGGAGAAAACGATGTCCCCGCAAATCCAGGCTTTTTTTGACCCAGCCACGTGGACCGTCAGCTACGTGGTATTTGACGAGCCTGGCGGCAGTTGCGCGATTATTGATCCCGTCCTGGATTACGAGCCAAAATCTGCCCGGATCAGCACCTCATCCGCGGATAAGCTGGTTGCATTCATCCATGATCAGCAGCTGAACGTTGCCTGGATACTCGAAACGCATGCGCACGCCGACCACCTCTCAGCCGCACATTATCTCAGGGAAAAAATGGGGGGAAGAATTGCCATAGGCCATGAAATTCCCCAGGTACAGGAAACTTTCAAGAAGATATTCAATCTCGGCGATGACTTCATTCCAGACGGCAGGCAGTTTGACCACTTGTTTGCAGATGCCGAGACTTTCAAGGTTGGCAAACTGAGCGCGACAGCCATTGCGGTATCAGGCCACACACCGGCCGACATGGCTTATCAGTTCGATGATGCGATCTTTGTGGGCGATACGCTGTTCATGCCGGATGTGGGTACGGCTCGCGCTGATTTCCCCGGCGGTGACGCCCGCCGCCTGTTCCGCGCGGTGCGCCGATTGCTCGCACAACCGCCGGCAACGCGACTGTTCATGTGCCACGACTATCCGCCCGCGAATCGCCCCGCACGGTGGGAAAGCACGGTAGCCGAGCAGCGCGTGCATAACATTCATGTGCATGACGGCATTGGCGAAGACGAGTTTGTTGCCATGCGTGAAGCGCGTGACGCCACGCTCGAGATGCCGACCCTGTTGCTGCCATCGGTGCAGATCAATGTGCGCGCTGGGGAGATGCCGCCGGCGGAAGCGAACGGTACTACTTATCTAAAAGTACCCGTCAACGTGATTTGACTTTGATAAAGCGGGTCGTCGCTATGATGGCGGATCCGCCACATCATGCAACTTCTTTCCCGCGCACGCCGATCCCTAGGGTGATGGTCAACTCCTGCGCGGTCACCGGCCATTCCAGTTTCAGCGTCACTGCCTGCATGATTTTCTCGAATCCACCCTCGGACTGCGATACGGAATAATGCGGCTGCGCGGACAGCACCACTGGCGAGGAAACATGCAAGGTAACGCTCCCGGCCAGCACATCATCGTCCAGCGTTATTTCGTCTATCGCAGCCAGTTCCAACGCTTGACCAAAACCGCCGGGAATTTTCCCCTGGTGAATATAGCGTCCGCCCCAGCCGTCGCAACTGGGCATGGCGAGATTGATCTCGGTGCTGAATACGCCCTCCGCTTCGCCGGTAAAACGGTACGACACATGCAGGTGGTTAGCTGCGAGTTCGAAACTTTTGCTCACAGACGGGCAAGTCGTGTCCGCCAGAAAATGCACGCCGCCCGCAGTAGAAGGATCGTGGCGGTAGTGCATAAGCACGCCATTCAGACGATCAACGAACAGTCCGCGTACATGATCGTCAGCCTCCATGTCTGCAGCATTTATTTCGTGCTTGAAATTGACGCGCTCATGCGCCGAGGCGATGCCTGCATCACTGTGCCCATGTCCGCTTCCCTCACCCTGTTGAATCCGGCGGTAATAATGCTCGGCCTGGCGCCGCAAGGTATCACCGAAGTTGTGATTGAGCGCATAGGCATCAAGTTCGCAGATACAGGCGTTACCATCGAGTTTCAACACCGCCTGGAGCATGCCATTCTGCAGATATACCTCATCTACCCCGTCAAGATCGGTGTCCTCCATGAAGCGGGCCGGACGTGGCGCACAGGCATCGAGCATTGCTTCCAGGGCGACCATGTCGTTATATACGGCGCGGCGCAGGTGGGGCAGATACAGGCCGCCAAACAAACCATGCCAGTAAGCGTCGTTGGCCTGAGACTCGTACAGCTTCTGCTGCATTGCGGCAGTGCGCTGCGTCTGCGGTAGCGTGGCAAGACGCGCGGAAAGTCCCAGCATGCGCTTGTGCATCCAGTTGGACTCGGGATAGAGCGAAAAGAAATTCTTCCAGATGCCGCCGCGCAGAAACGCTTTATCGCGTTCGTAGCGACCGTCCGTTTTTGCCTGCTGCACCAGATCGGCGTAGGCATTGGCTGGTTGCGCAGGAAGCGTCCACTCGTTCATTTCGATGTAGGAAGTGGTAGGCAGATACACTATGCCACGAGTCTTTCCGCTGGCATGATAATCGCGGTAGTGCTGGGTGCGGATTTTTGGCGAGGCCAGCACACCTTGAACGAATTGATCGAGCCAGCCTTTTTCGTATACCCATTGGTAAGTTTCCGGCCAAATGCCGAATTTTTCGATGTCATCGAAATAAACCGCTGCATTGCCGCCGTCTGCCGTACTGCCCTCGGCCAGAGACTCGATATATGCCACCGCTTCGTGGGCCGGAGAAAACGGTAGCTTGTAACGCAAGGTTTCGGAAATGGGGAACAGGTCCAGCGTGCGCCCATCCTCCTCGGTGGTGAAATAACCATTCAATTCCGCCACCGTTTTACCGGTGCAAAGAAAATGATAGTCGTCCACAATCACGTAGCGTATGCCGCAATCGGCCAGCGCCGGAACTACCGTTGCTTCCCACACCCGTTCTGTCAGCCATGCGCCCTGGGGACGCTGGCCTAATTTCATTTCCAGCTTGTCGGAAAAAGTCTGGATTTGCCCGATACGATCACGGTTGGGGATCACCGCCAGCACCGGCTCGGTATCGCCCGCGCCGAATAATTCCACTTGCCCCCGCGCCACCATTTCCCGCAACAGTGCCATGTCTTCAGGATAATGCTCGATCAGATAATCCAGCAACCAGCCGGAAAAATGTACCGCAAAGCGGAAATCCGGGTAACGGTAGAGTACCTGCAGAAAGGGTTTGTAACAGCGCAGGTGCGCATCGGCCAGCACTTCTGGAAAGTTGCCGACAGGCTGATGAGCATGCACGCCGAAAAGCAGGGAAATGGTTGGCGGCATCAGATTATTCCAGCGTCGCCCGCCGCATCGTACCGCCCGACTCGGGATGTCCGCTACCATGACTGATAGGCTTAAGCACCGCTGCCGGTACCGGCAGTTTCAGCAGACTGTAAAGATTGGCCAGATTGTCTCGAAACAGCTTATCAAAACCCTCCACCACATTCGGCGGATTGTAATCACCCAGCCACCAGAACCAGTCCGAACTTTCGCAGGAAGCCAGTTGCCGTCCGGCTGCGGCTTTTTCCTCGTCCGTCAGGCGCCCGCTTTGCATCACCAGATCGTAGCTATGCTTGGCGGCACATAACAGGTCCCACGCATGGTTTTTGTCGTGGTCACCAATCCAGGTGGAAAATGTCCCGTACACCCAACTGCCCGCCGCCAGTACCGGTAGCACGGCGGCGCCGGCATACTCTGGGGATGCGACATAGTCGCGGTAAGTGGTGGCACGGATTGAAGGATGATTTTCAAGAATTTCATAAAGATCATTAAAAAAATAATAGCCGTTGTAAGGATAGTATTCCCAGGCATTCTCACCATCCAGAATCACGCTCACCACTGGATTCTCTCCCGCTGGGGCATCACGACTAATTTCTTCGAACGAGTGCACCAGATGCTCGGCGGCATCGCGTCCGAACCATTTGGCGTACTCGAAACCGATCATGTCCGATAGTTTATCGTCACGGAAAAAACAGGTCACACCATCGGCTCTCCCCTGCACCCGGTAGGGGCGGTAAAGATAACGGCCTCGCTCCGGCAACGGCTTGTCAGGATATGATTTGTGCAAACTATTGACCAGCACGCCCTCGCTGCTGGCACTCCATTGACAGCCGTGCTCTGCCAGGATTTCCAGCAATGGCGACGATACCGCGCCTTCCGCCGGCCATACGCCAGTAGGCTTGATGCCGAAGCGCCGGGCATGGCTCTCGATCGCCGATGTCACATGAAATGCGACACGGCTGCGCCCCCCCGGATAAACCTCTTCCGCCGGCAAAGCAACACCGGGCAGACTGTCGCGGGCAGAAATAAAATCAATCAGCAGCGGCGAGAGGGGGTGGTAATGCGGCGTAGTAGACAGCTCGATCTGACCCGACTCGGCCAGCTTGCGGTAGCGCGGAATCAACCCCTGAATCAATTCTCCAATCAGATTAAACAATTCAACCCGGTCAGCATGGCTAAAACTCCCGCCTTGCGCCATCAATCGCGCCACCACCTCATTGCCCCGACGCACACTCTCGCCGGTCCATGCCAAGTGATACCACACCAGCAAGTCCGCCAGGTATTGGCCGGAAAGATAGGCCAATTGGGCCTCGCCATGTCCACGCAGCATTTCGTGCAAGTCATACAGGCGTTGGTACGCCGGATACGGCTGCATCATGGTGGTATGGTTGCTGCTAAAGCAACTATCGAATACACGCAGACGCTCACTCGCGGATACCTGCTCCAGGTCGGGAGCAACCAGCAAGCGCAATAACGGATCGCGCATCCGCCCCAGGGCGAACTGTGCGGCGTAATCTTCCAACTGGTCCAGCAACACCGGCACAAAATTCACTACTGCCTTGATGCGCGGATGCGCTTCAAGGTGATGCGCCATGTCGGTGTAATCCTTGATGGCATGCAAATACACCCACGGCAGCGTAAATTCGCCGGTCTTGTAATTACGGTAATCCGGCTGGTGCATGTGCCACAGCAGGACAAGGTTTAGTGGTTGCATTTACGGTAGAAACTCTCTGAAAACTCAGCGGGACGACTTCAGGTAGCGAAAATCATACCCTATTTGTGATCTTCAGCCATCCGGCTACCTGACATAATGCACATTCTGCCCGAGCATTTCCGGGGTAATCAGCGTGATGCCTTTCTCGGTGACATAAAACCGCTTGCGGTCTTCCTCCGGATCAAACCCCACCGTCAGTCCTTCAGGAATCATGCAATTCTTGTCTACTACCACCCGCCGCAGGCGCGCATGCCGGGCGATGTCGACGTTGGGCAATATCACCGAGTCCTCGATACTGCTGTAGCTGCGGACTTGCACATTGGAGAACAGTATTGAGCGGCGTACCGTCGCACCGCTGATGATGCAACCGCCCGACACCATCGAATCCAGCGCCTGGCCGCGCCGGTCCTCATCATCAAACACAAACTTGGCGGGCGGCAGTTGTTCCTGGTGAGTCCAGATCGGCCAGTCCTCATCGTACAGGTTGAGCTCCGGGGTCACATGGGTGAGATCAAGATTGGCCTCCCAGTAAGCATCGACCGTGCCCACGTCCCGCCAGTACGGTACACCTGAGACCATGTTGACGCAACTGTCAAAAAAACGGTGGGCAAATACCCGATGGCGGGGCACCAGGTACGGAATCAGATCCTTGCCGAAATCGTGCGATGAGCTGCGTTCATCATGGTCGCGAATCAATTGCTCGAAAAGAAACGCGGCGTTGAACACGTAAATGCCCATGCTGACGAGCGCCTGCCCCGGCTGACCGGGAATAGGTGCAGGGTTCGCGGGTTTTTCAGCAAAACTGGTGATACGCCATTCATCATTGACGCTCATGACACCGAAGCCACTCGCCTCTTCCAGCGGCACTTCCAGGCAGGCCACGGTCATATCGGCAGATTTTTCCACATGCTCGGCCAGCAGCTTGCTGTAGTCCATTTTATAAACGTGATCGCCCCCCAGAATCAGCACGTGTTTCGGCTCATGGCGGCGCAGGATGTCAAGATTCTGGAATACCGCATCGGCAGTTCCCTGGTACCAAGCCTCCTCAATCCGCTGCTGTGCAGGTAGCAATTCGACGAACTCATTGAAGCGGCCATCAAGAAAACCCCAGCCGTGCTGGATATGTCTTATCAAGCTCTGTGCCTTGTACTGGGTGGCAACACCGATGCGGCGGATACCGGAATTGACACAATTGGAAAGGGGGAAATCAATGATGCGAAACTTGCCGCCGAATGGCACTGCAGGCTTCGCGCGCCAGTCGGTGAGTTGCTGCAGGCGGCTGCCGCGTCCACCCGCCAGTATCAGCGCTATCGCATTACGTGTAATCTGGCTATGAACACGCAGATCAGCATCGTGCTTCATCGGGTAAGAGTTCTCAGGCATATATTGCTCCCTTGATTATGGCACCGCGCTTCAGCCTATAATATTTTCACATTATGGCACTTTCCCACAATGAAATTTGATCTGAATCAACGGTCACATGCAAGCTATAATCCCGCTCATGCAACCCAGCCTCGTGAAACCCGTCACATCCGTTAAAGTTGCGCCGCTGCTGAAAGCGCTACTGGCAGCACGGCTGCACGATCCTTTCACTTTTCTTGGCGCCCGCATGCAGCAAGACCACGGCTTGGTGCGGGTGTTCCGTCCCCATGCCAGCAACGTCTGGATCAAGACCACCAGCGGTTTTGAGCCGATGGCGTGCGCCCATCCCAGTGGGGTTTTCGAGTGGTGCAGCGCGGCCCTGCCCGCTATGCCCTATCTGCTACGCGTTGAGGACCATGACGCAGCGCAAAATATATCAGTATATGAAACTTATGATGCTTACGCTTTCCCGCCGCAAATTTCTGACCATGACTTGTATCTGTTCAACGAAGGCCGGTTACGACAGGCGTACCGCACCTTGGGTGCTCACGCTGCTGAAATTTACGGTATCGCGGGTGTGCGTTTTTCGGTATGGGCACCCAATGCTGAGCGGGTCAGCCTAGTCGGTGATTTCAACCGCTGGGATGGACGGGTGTATCCGATGACGGTGCACGGTTCCAGCGGTGTCTGGGAATTGTTTATCCCCGGCCTGCCGCCGGACTCACTCTACAAGTATGAGATCCGCAACCGCGATAGCGGTGAAGTCGTGCTGAAAACCGATCCTTATGCCACGCACTACGAACTGCGTCCCGGCACCGCCGCGCGCACACCCTCCGGCGACGGTGCCAACTGGCAGGATGCCGGCTGGCTGGCGAACCGCGCTAGATGGGACTGGCTGCACGCGCCGCTGAATATTTACGAAATTCATTCCGGATCGTGGAAACGGCATCCGGACGGATGCTTTTATACTTATCGCGAGCTTGCCCAGCACCTGATTCCCTACGTACTGGAAATGGGCCATACCCATATCGAATTGCTACCGGTGTCAGAACACCCGCTCGATGAGTCCTGGGGTTACCAGACCACCGGCTATTTCGCCGCCTCCAGCCGCTATGGTTCACCGGATGATCTGAAATTCTTCGTCGATGCTTGCCACCAGGCGGGTATCGGTGTGATTCTCGACTGGGTGCCGGCGCACTTTCCGCAGGACGCCTTTGCCCTGTCCCGTTTTGACGGCACCGCGCTGTACGAACACGAAGACCCGCGCCTGGGATTCCACCAGGATTGGGGCACCTATATTTTCAATTACGGACGTAACGAAGTTAAATCGTTTCTGCTATCCAGCGCCCATTACTGGTTAGCGGAATTTCATTTTGACGGACTGCGGGTGGACGCAGTTGCATCCATGCTCTATCTGGATTATTCCCGCAAGCAAGATGAATGGCTGCCCAACAAATATGGCGGCAGGGAAAATCTCGAAGCCATAGAGTTCCTGCGTGAATTGAACATCATGGTGCATGAAGAATTTCCTGGTGCGCTGACGCTGGCTGAGGAATCCACCGCATGGCCGGCGGTATCGCGTCCCACCTATGCTGGCGGACTGGGCTTCTCGATGAAGTGGAACATGGGCTGGATGAACGATACGCTTGCCTACATGCTGCAAAACCCGGTGCACCGGCGGTTTCATCATAATCGGCTCACTTTCGGGCAGCTCTACGCCTACACCGAAAATTTCATGCTGCCGTTTTCGCATGATGAAGTGGTGCATGGCAAGGGCTCGCTGCTGGACAAAATGCCGGGTGACGCCTGGCAGAAATTCGCCAACCTGCGCCTGCTGTTTGCTTATCAAATGACTTACCCCGGCAAGAAACTCAATTTCATGGGCAACGAATTTGCCCAGGGACGCGAATGGAATGCCAGCCGGGAGCTGGACTGGAGCCTGCTAAAATACGAACAGCACTGCGGTGTGCAGGCGGTGCTGCGTGACCTCAATCATCTCTACAACAATACTCCTGCATTGTATCAACTGGATTTCTCGCCAGAAGGCTTTGCCTGGATCGACTGCCACGATGCCGATAATTCCATAATCATTTACCTGCGCCGAGCACAGAATGGTTCATTCGTGCTGATCGCGCTTAATTTCACCCCAGTACCGCGGGTAGGCTATCGTATTGGCGTTCCTGTTGCGGGAAACTACCAAGAAATATTCAACAGCGATTCCACCTACTACGGCGGCAGCAATCTGGGCAACCTGGGACATCTCGCCACCAGCGGCGAGTCATGGATGGGACTGCCGGATTCCATTGTCATCACGCTGCCGCCGCTGGCAGGAATCATTCTCTCCCTGGATGACTTAGGCAGCAGCGCGGCAGTAACGATCGGGGCGGGCAAGTGACCCGGGGGAACCTGGCCACGAACGCGCACGAATAAAGAAAAATATTTTTGGCAAACAAAGAAAACGTCATGAATGCGCGCGAAGTAGTGATATTGAGCGGTGTCCGCACCGCCATCGGCGATTATGGCGGCGCGCTCAAGGATGTTGCCGCTACCGAACTGGCGACAACGGTGGTACACGCGGCAGTGGCGCGCGCCGGGATCGATCCCAACGAAGCCGGCCATCTGGTTTTTGGCAACGTGATCCATGGCGAGACCCGCGACCTATATCTCGCACGGGTGGCCTGTATCAACGGCGGCCTGCCGCAGAGCACCGCCGCACTGACCCTGAATCGCTTGTGCGGCAGCGGCCTGCAGGCCATCATCTCCGCCGCGCAAACCATCCTGCTGAGCGATACCGATGCAGCCGTCGCCGGCGGCGCGGAATCGATGAGTCGCGGCGGATATCTGCTGCCGGCACTGCGCTGGGGACAGCGCATGAACGACGGCGGCACCGTGGATATGATGGCAGGTGCACTGACCGACCCGTTCGATAACGTGCACATGGGGGTTACCGCAGAAAACATCGCTGCCAAATGGGGTATCAGCCGCGCAGAGCAGGACAGCTTCGCGCTGGAAAGCCACCGCCGCGCCATCAATGCCATCAGGAATGGCTATTTCAAGGAACAAATCCTGCCCATTGAATTGAAAACCCGTAAGGGTACGACAATTTTTGCTACCGACGAACATCCGCGCGCGGATGCGAGTATCGAAGGTCTGGCCGGGCTGCGTCCAGTGTTCCAGAAAGACGGCACGGTCACGGCCGGTAACGCTTCCGGCATCAACGACAGCGCAGCGGCAGTGGTGCTGATGGAGCGCAATGCCGCCGAGAAGCGCGGTCTCAAACCGATGGCGCGACTGGTGTCCTACGCTCACGCCGGGGTCAATCCAAAATACATGGGCATCGGCCCGGTGCCGGCAGTGCAAAATGCCATGAAGCGCGCCGGCCTCACGGTGGCCGACATGGACGTGATTGAGTCCAACGAAGCCTTTGCTGCTCAGGCATGCGCGGTGGCAAGAGAACTGCATTTCGATCCGGCAAAAACCAATCCCAACGGCGGTGCGGTGGCGCTGGGGCACCCCATCGGCGCGACCGGTTGCATCCTCACGGTCAAGGCAATTTATGAACTGCACCGCAGCGGCGGACGCTATGCGCTGGTGACCATGTGCATCGGCGGCGGTCAGGGCATCGCGGCAATATTCGAACGCCTATAACCCTAAATTTTTCCACGATCAGGAACAAAGCAACATGTCCACTCTCACCCTGTCCCCTGCCTGGCTCGCATTGCAGGCCCACCAGCCAGTCATGGCAAAGCAGCATTTGCGCGAGCTGTTTGCACGGGATAGTCAGCGCTTCGACAAATTCTCGCTGCGGTTTAACGATATGCTGCTGGATTATTCCAAGCAGCCCGTCAGCGCGGAGACCATCACCCTGCTGCTGGCACTCGCCCGCCAGCAGGGGCTGGAGGACTGGATCGCACGGATGTTCCGTGGAGAGAAAATAAACAATACCGAGGGCCGTGCCGCCCTGCATGTTGCGCTGCGCGGCGAGAGTCCGGTGCTGGTGGACGAAATCGATGTCATGTCCGCGGTCAAACGGGTGCTGACGCAGATGGAGCGATACTCGAACGCTGTGCGCAGCGGCAAGTTAAAAGGTTACTCCGGCAATCGCTTCACCGATGTGGTCAATATCGGCATCGGCGGTTCCGATCTGGGACCGGCAATGGTGGTCGAAGCGCTCAGACCTTATGGCTCGCCCCATCTCGTTGCACACTTCGTTTCCAACATCGACGGTACCCAGCTTGCCGAAACGCTACGGCGGCTGAACCCGGAAACCACGCTGTTCATCATCGCCTCGAAAACTTTCACTACCCAGGAAACCATGGCCAATGCCCGCGCCGCGCGGGAGTGGTTTCTTGCCCATGGCGGCAAAGAAAAAGATGTCGCCACCCATTTCGTTGCAGTCTCCGCCAACCGTGCGGAGGTGGAGAAATTCGGCATTGATTCCGGCAACATGTTCGAGTTCTGGGATTGGGTGGGCGGACGCTATTCGCTGTGGTCGGCAATCGGCCTGCCGATTGCACTTGCGATCGGCATGGAGAATTTTTATGCGCTGCTCGCCGGGGCAAGGGAAATGGATCGGCATTTCACCAGCACGCCGCTGGAACAAAACCTGCCGGTCATACTCGGTCTCATCGGTATCTGGCAGATCAATTTCTGCAGTGCCGGAACCCATGCGGTGCTGCCTTACGATCAATATCTACAGCGCTTCCCGGCTTATCTGCAACAACTGGAAATGGAGAGCAACGGCAAGCGCACAGACCGTGACGGTAACGCGGTGGACTACAGCACCGGCGTGGTGGTATGGGGTGAACCGGGAACCAACGGTCAACATGCTTTCTACCAGTTACTGCACCAGGGTACGCAAACCATCTCGGCGGATTTTCTGGCGCCCTGCCGCAGCCACAATCCCATCGGCAACCATCATCGCCTGTTGCTGGCCAATTTCTTTGCCCAGACCGAAGCGCTGATGCGCGGCAAGAACGCAAACGAAGTCCGTACTGAACTGGCAGCCCAGGGAATGACTGCAGAAGCGCTGGAGAAACTGCTGCCGCACAAGATTTTCCCCGGTAACCATGCCACCACTTCCATTCTGTTCGGGCAACTGGATCCCAAAACCCTGGGGTCACTCCTCGCCCTGTACGAACACAAGGTATTTGTACAAAGTGTGATCTGGAACGTGAACCCATTCGATCAGTGGGGAGTGGAGCTGGGCAAACAACTGGCCGGGACAATTCTGGCCGAACTGGAGCAGGATGGGCCCGTGTCTGCCCATGATGCCTCCAGCAACGGGCTGATGAATTATTTCAAGGCAAACTGTTAGCAACAGAGCGGCAGATAACTACCACATACAAATTCACTCCATGCCGCCCACGCCATCCACTAGCGTCCTATTCATCACATCCGAAGTCCATCCTCTGAGTAAAACCGGCGGTCTGGGTGACGTCAGCGCAGCACTGCCGGCGGCGCTGCGGCAATTGGGGGTGGATGTGCGCCTGCTGATCCCCGGTTACCCGCAAGTGCTGACGGGACTCAAACATAAACGCAAAGTGGCAGAGCTGGATGATCTGGCGCAATTTCCGCCAGCCGTGCTGTTATCCGCCAGACTGCCGGTAAGTGCGTCCACAGACGTTCCCGTATTCATCATCGACTGCCCCGGCCTTTACCGGCGCGAAGGCAGTCCATACCTGGATGCAGCCGGGCGCGACTGGCCGGATAACGCACTGCGTTTCGGTCTGCTCGCAAAAGTCGGCGCAATTCTGGCATGCGATGCCAGCCCGCTCGCCTGGCACCCGCAGGTGGTCCACTGCAATGACTGGCAAAGTGGCCTCACGCCGGCATATCTGCATTTTCATCGGGGAATAAAAGCGGCATCCCTGATGGCGGTACACAATCTCGCTTTTCAGGGTGTATTCCCGCCCGGCAGCGTAACCCAACTGGGGCTGCCTGCCGCCAGCTTCAACATCAACGGTGTTGAATACCACGGCAAAATGTCATTCCTCAAGGCCGGACTCTATTATGCCGATCACATCGTCAGCGTCAGTCCCACCTATGCGAAGGAAATTCAGACGGCATCACTGGGTTTCGGCTTGCAAGGCTTGCTGGCAGGACGCCGCAAACATCTCAGCGGCATCGTCAATGGCATCGATACGGTTGAATGGGATCCCGCCACCGATCCCTGTCTTGCGCGCAATTATACTGCCCGCAGACTTGCCGCCAAGGCCGCCAACAAACGCGCGTTGCAGCAGGCGCTGGGACTGCCGGTCGATCCGGATATTTTGTTGTTTGGGGCAGTGAGTCGTTTCACTCACCAGAAAGGCTACGACCTGCTGCTGCAGGTCGCACCGCAACTGACTAGACTTCCCGCACAACTGGTCATTCTAGGCAGCGGCGAAGCGGCGCTGGAACAGCAGTTGGCGCTGCTGGCAAAAACTCACCCTGGGAAAATCGCTGTGCGCATCGGCTTTGATGAGGCGCTGTCACACTTGATCGAGGCCGGCGCCGATAGCTTCCTGATGCCGTCACGCTTCGAGCCTTGTGGTTTGAACCAGATGTACAGCCAACGCTACGGCACACCACCACTGGTCCATGCCACCGGTGGTCTGCTCGACACGGTGGTGGACTGCACCCCGGCAACGCTGGCCGACGGAAGCGCCAGCGGTTTTCTGTTCCACCCCATGACCCCCGGCAATTTCCTCGCCGCCATACGGCGTGTCAGCATCGCCTACCACGATAAACCAACCTGGCGCCGCTTGCAGAAAAACTGCATGACCAAAGATTTCAGTTGGCGCCCCAGCGCTGCGGCCTACCGCGAAATCTACCTGTCGCTGGTATCCCGGCCATCGAAACCAACCCATGCCACTCCAATTGCAGCAAAACGGAAGCGCAAAGCGTAGCGCCCCACTCCCCACTTACTACTCACTACTCACTACTCACCACTCCCCACTTCCTACTCCCTACTCCCTACCCTCCCAGCATAACCTCACAGCCATACCATCAGGCCCATTTCCAGCGGATGTGTCAGCAGCGACTGATACGGATAAATGCGGATGTAATATTCCAGCCTACCGCATAGTTCCGGAGCAAGATTCAGTTGAAACAGATGCTCGCCCGTTTCCTCGACACCGCTGGCTTCAAACCTGAAGTGCTTGAAATCGCATGGCTTGCTGCCCTTGAACTGGCGGCAAACCAACAGTTCCACCACCACATCTTCGGGCTGCAAGCCGTTCAGTTTTGCGGCGACACTGAAATGTACGGCATCGCCAAAACTGATGCGCTTGCATGGGGTATCCAGCCGGCGTAGCGTCACTCCGCCCCACGCATTTCTCACATGGGCTTTCCAGGCCGCGATTTTCCTGGCGCCATCGAAACCGTTCTCGGTATAGAGTGCACCTTGGTTGCTGGCCGGCAGATAGAAGTTGTTCAGGTACTCGCCCAGCATGCGGGTGGCATTATAGCGCGGCAGCAATGACATCATCGAATGCTTGGCCATTCTCACCCACTCGGGCGAGTAACCAAGCTTGTCGCGATGGTAATAGAGCGGTGCCACCCTATCCTGCAGGATTTCGTAGAGAGTCTGGCTCTCTTCCTTGTCGCGCAACGTGGGCAGCATATCCTCCGGTCCCGGCTTGATGGCCCAGCCATTCTTGCCGTCGTAGCCTTCTCCCCACCAGCCATCGAGCACGCTCAGGTTAATCGTCCCGTTGATGCCCGCTTTCATCCCGGAAGTGCCGCTTGCTTCCAACGGGTACACCGGGTTATTGAGCCACACATCCACCCCCGCCACCAGCCGCCGCGCAAGCCGCAGATCATAGCCCGCGATCAGCAGCAGCCGCCCTTCAAATTCCGGCAGGCGGGCGACCTGGTTGATACGCCGGATCAAATCTTGCCCGGGAATATCCGCCGGGTGCGCCTTGCCGGCAAAAATAAACAACACCGGGCGTTCCTGGTCAAGGATGATTTGACGCAGCCAATCGAGATTCTCAAATAGCAGCGTGGCGCGTTTATAAGTGGCGAAACGGCGGGCAAAACCGATGGTCAGGATATTCGGACTAATCGGATCGGTGAACTTGAGCAATCGGTCGAGATGCGCCTCAGAACCATGGTTATGGGCATTTTGTACGGCGAGGTGGGAACGTACGCCGTAAAGCATTTGCGATTTCAGCGACTGCCGCACGCTCCAGAACTGGTGGTCGGGTATCGTCTCAATGCGCGACCAATACTCGGTGTCGCACAGTTTGTTGCGCCACTCGTGGCCGAGATGGCGGTCGAACAGATCGGACCATTCCTGCGCCAGGAACGTCGGCACATGCACGCCGTTGGTGATATATCCCATCGGATTTTCTTCCGGCTCGATCTGTGGCCACAAATCCTGGCAAATGCGCGCCGACACATGGCCATGAATCCTGCTCACGCCGTTATGCGAGCGCGAACTGCGGATGGCGAGCGCGGTCATGTTGAAATCCGGGCTGTCGGGAGTACGGCCCAGCGCCATGAATTCTTCGCGCGCGATGCTGAGATCGCGGTAGAATCCCTCAAAATATGTCTGCATCATATCGGCGCTGAAATGGTCGTGCCCCGCCGGTACCGCGGTATGGGTGGTGAACACCGTGTTCACTGCCACCGCTTCCAGTGCGCTGGCGAAATCCAGACCCTGCTGCACCAGATTGCGCATGCGTTCCAGCATCATGAACGCCGCATGACCTTCGTTGATGTGCCATACCGTCGGCCGCATGCCCACCGCCTGCAATGCGCGCACGCCACCGACACCGAGTATGATTTCCTGCTCGATGCGCATGGCTTTGTCGCCGCCATAGAGCTGATGGGTAATATCGCGGTCCTGCGAGGAATTCTCCGGCAAATCGACATCCAGCAGATACAGCGTCACATGGCCCACCTGCGCCTGCCATACTTTTATCACCACCTTGCGCTGCGGCAATTCCACTTCGACCCGCACCTCCGAGCCATCTGCGTGCAGCACCGGTGCCACTGGCAAGTCTTCGAAATCCGAATCGGCGTAGGTGACTTGCTGGTTACCCTGGTTATCGATGGTCTGGAAGAAATAGCCCTGACGGTAGAGCAGGCCGACACCGACAAACGGCAAGCGCAGATCACTCGCCGCCTTGCAGTGGTCGCCAGCCAGGATGCCAAGGCCGCCGGAATAAATCGGAAAGCTCTCGTGAAAGCCAAACTCGAAACAGAAGTACGCCACCTGGTCATGCGGACGCAGACCTTCGGCGCCGTTATGCCGTAACGGTTCGGAATGATAAGAATCGTAGGACGACAAAATGCTGTTGTAATTGGCGAGAAATACCTGATCCTCTGCGGCTTCCAATAGCAGGGATTCGTCCACGCGTTTAAGAAAAGCCTTGGGATTATGCCCCACTGCCCCCCATAAACCGGGATGCAAACGGGAAAATAGCGAGCGCGTGGAGCGATCCCAACTGTACCAGAGATTGTTGGCTAACTCCTCCAGGCGGACCAGCCGGCGGGGGATTTTGGGATTGACTGCGAGATTGAATACAGTGCCGGAGGACATACGTAAATTCCCTTAACAGAGGCTAGACGATAGGTGTGAAAAGTAACTTGCGCATCACTCTGCTACGCTCTGAGGAAATGCTCGCGGTAATACTTCATTTCGACAATGGAATCGTAAATATCCGCCAGCGCTTCGTGCTTACTTTGCTTGGTCAAACCTGCGGCAATCTCGGGCTTCCAGCGTTTGACCAGCTCCTTCAGGGTGCTCACATCCAGATTGCGATAATGAAAATATGCCTCCAGTTGCGGCATGGAACGCGCCAGGAAGCGGCGATCCTGACAGATGGAATTGCCGCACATGGGAGAAATCCCGGCTGGAACGTGCTGCTGCAGGAACGCAAGCATGCGTGCCTCCACCTCGGCTTCTGTCAGGGTTGACGCCTTGATCTTGTCGATCAGACCGGATTTGGCATGAGTGGATTTATTCCAGTTGTCCATCCCATCCAGCACCGCGTCTGATTGATGTACCACCAGCACCGGCGCCTCCGCCACCACGTTCAACTGCGAATCGGTCACGACCAGGGCCACTTCGATGATGCGATCGCGATCCGAACTGAGTCCGCTCATTTCCATGTCGATCCAGATGAGGTTACCGTTATCTTGTGCCATAATCCGACCCTTCCCCTGAATTTTCAGGGTGTAATTGTGTCATACCGCTAGCAGTCCGTCACTCTCACTGCCCGTTGCTAACCTCTAGTCTCAACTTGTCCATGCAAATCTTCACTGTCGTCTTTGTTGCCGCCCTGCTGCTCACCACCTGTGTGCGCATGTGGCTCGCAACGCGGCACATCCACCATGTCCGCGCCCACCGCGCCAGCGTGCCCGACAACTTTTCCGCGCAAGTCGATCTGGCGGCGCACCAGAAAGCAGCCGACTATACCTGCGCCAAAACCCGTCTCGGTTATCTCAACATATTTCTGGAAGCGGCATTGCTACTGGCTCTTACCCTCGGCGGCGGGTTGAATGCCCTGGCCGCTTTCTGGTCAGACTGGCTGGGTGTTCCGATACCGCTCGACGGCAGTTCAGCAAATTACCCGATAACCCACGGCATAGCGCTGATCATCAGCACCATGCTGCTGATGAGTGTAGTAGAAATCCCCTTGAGTTACTATCGCACGTTTGTCATCGAGCAACAATTCGGCTTCAATAAAATGACACCCGCCATGTTCTTTGCCGATCTCATCAAGCAGACTGCGCTGGGTATGCTGCTCGGCATACCGCTGCTGTTCGGGGTGCTGTGGCTGATGGCGGAGATGGGTGCGCACTGGTGGCTCTACGCCTGGTTCGCATGGATGGTATTCAACCTGCTGGTTCTGGCCATCTATCCCACCTGGATTGCGCCGCTATTCAACAAGTTCACGCCGCTGGCAGATGCTGCGCTCAAGGCGCGTATCGAACAACTGCTGCAAAAATGCGGCTTCGAATCCAGCGGACTGTTCGTGATGGATGGTTCGCGCCGCAGCAGTCACGGCAACGCTTATTTCACCGGCTTCGGCAAAACCAAGCGTATCGTTTTCTTCGACACTTTACTTTCGCGCCTCGACGCGGCCGAAATCGAAGCAGTGCTGGCGCATGAACTGGGACATTTCAAGTGCCGCCACGTCATGAAACGCATCGTCTGGACTTTCGCCATGAGCCTGGTGTTCTTGTGGGGATTGGGCTACCTGATGCAGCAGGACTGGTTCTATCAGGGATTGGGCGTAACCGTTGCGGCCGTACCTTCAACCGCAATGGCACTATTGCTGTTTTTCCTGGTGATGCCCGTGTTTACCTTCCTGTTGCAGCCGCTGTCCAGCCTGTATTCGCGCAAACACGAATTTGAAGCTGACGAATACGCCGCACACAAAGCCTCTGCCACCGATCTCATCCGTGCACTGGTAAAGCTCTACCAGGACAATGCCGCAACGCTCACTCCCGACCCGCTGCATTCGGCATTTTATGACTCTCATCCGCCTGCTGCGTTAAGGATAGCGCGGCTGCAGAACCTAGCGCATAATTAACGTAGAAATCTCGACTCGTTCCTCCACCTTACATAGCATAGGAGAGACCATGAATACTTCCGTCTGCGATCTCGCAACCAAGCAATGCAAACCCTGCGAAGGCGGCATGCCGCCGCTCACGCCCACTGAAGTTGCCACGCTGCTGCCGCAGCTTGAGGGCTGGCAGCTTCTCGACCAGCGGATCGGAAAAACCTACGATTTCAAGAATTATTATCAGACCATGGCGTTCGTCAACGCCGTTGCGTGGGTTTCGCACCGCGAGGATCATCATCCGGACATCACGGTCGGCTACAATAAATGCCGCGTGGAATACACCACTCACGCCGTCAATGGACTGTCCGAGAATGATTTTATTTGCGCGGCAAAGATCGATGCCCTGTTCAGGATTTGAGCCCGGTCCGCCACTCCTCGCCTGTCTCACCCGCACCTGTTGCAGGACAGATCGTCGCCGCATTCGGCCGGCATTATCTGGTTGAAACCGCAAGCGGGGTAACCCTGTCCTGCGTGATGCGCGGCAAGAAAGGCGGTGCGGCCTGCGGTGACCAAGTGCTGATTCAGCCCGCCACGCCCGGACAAGGCGTGATCGAAACCATCCTGCCACGTTCCACGCTACTTTACCGCAGCGACGCTTTCCGCGAAAAACTGATCGCCGCCAACGTCACTCAGATCGTCATCGTGGTAGCTGCTGTTCCCAGCTTCAGTGAAGAACTGGTGAACCGTTGCCTCGCCGCCGCCGAAAGCCAGCGGATCAAAGCGTTGATCGTGCTCAACAAGGCCGATCTCGCTGACCCCACGCGCGCTGCTGCCGCTACTCTCCTGCTCTACCGGGAACTGGGCTATCCGCTGCTGCAGCTCAGCGCCAAGGAAGATGTCACCCCGCTGCTGCCATATCTGCAAGGCCAGCTCAGCGTGCTGGTAGGACAATCGGGCATGGGCAAATCCACCCTTATCAATGCGCTCATCCCGGCTGCAGAACGCGCCACTGCAGAGATTTCCGTCGCACTCGATACTGGACGCCACACCACCACCCACGCGCGGCTTTATCACCTCGATCAGAATAGCCGCCTGATCGATTCCCCCGGCATGCAGGAATTCGGTCTGCATCATATTGACGAAGCCGATCTGGCGTGGGGATTCATCGAATTTCACCCCTACCTCGGGCAATGCAGATTCAGCAATTGCCGGCACACCGGCGAACCTGGCTGCGCGCTGGCACAAGCGGCAGAAGAAGGAAGAATCCACCCACGGCGTCTTGCTTTCTACCGGAAACTGGCCGCATCACTGGGGAATGCGTCGCGGAAGTGAGGGCCAGCGTTGGCTGCCGGAGGCAACGGCTTGCTAGGCCGCAGCCCGGCTCCCTTGTTCGTACTGCCGGTAGAATGTTTGCTTCAGGAGCTCGGCTGAGCCGATGTACCCCAGCACAATCAGCCCCATGAGTCCGAGAAAGAGGGGCGGAAGCGGCACAAAGCCAAACAGATTGCCGAGCGGCGTATACGGGAGCGCGACAGCAGCAGCGGCTACAGCCAGCGTCGCCAGCGTCAGTGCTGTGGACGGCCTGCTCCTCCAGAACGGACCGCGAGTGCGAATGACGAGCACAACCAGCGCAGCCGACACGACGGATTCGACGAACCAGCCGCTACGAAACAGCTCGGGAGAAGCTTCCAGGATGAAGAACAACACCCCGAATGTGAGGAAGTCGAAAACGGAACTGAGCAACCCGAACTTGAGCATGAAGTCGCGGATGAATTTCATGTCCCAGCGCTGGGGCCGCTCGACCGATTCGGTATCTACTCTGTCCGTGGCGATGGTCATTTCCGGCAAATCAGTCATCAAATTGGTGAGCAGAATCTGCTTTGGCAGCAGCGGCAGAAAAGGCAGGAAAAGCGATGCGCCGGCCATGCTGAACATGTTGCCGAAGTTTGCGCTCGTGGCCATGAAAACGTATTTCATGGTATTCGCAAAGGTTGCACGGCCCGCACGCACACCGGCAGCAAGCACGGCGAGATCCGGCTCGAGCAACACGATGTCAGCGGCTTCCTTCGCTACATCCGCGGCACCTTGAACCGATAAGCCGACGTCCGCCGCGTGCAGCGCTGGAGCATCGTTGATGCCGTCGCCCAGGTAGCCAACTACATGGCCTGCCGTGCGCAGTGCACGGATGATGCGCTCTTTTTGGTTCGGCTCAACCTCGGCAAAAATGTCTGTCATCCGCGCCAACTGTGGCAGCGCCTCGTCGCTTACCTGTCGCAGTTCCTGCCCGCTCACGATACGCGCATCAACCAGGCCGATCTGCCTGGCTACTTCTCGCGCCACCAACTGATTGTCCCCGGTAATCACCTTGAGCGCGATACCAAGACCTTGCAGCTCCAGGATCGTTGCCGCAATCCCTGCTTTCGGTGGATCCGAGAATAGCAGAAAGCCGACAAACGTGAGATCTGTCTCGTCTTCCCGTCCGGCAACGCAGCGCCCCGGCAATGACTTTATCGCAATTCCAAGCGTGCGCAGCCCGCGTGCACTAAACGCGGCATAGCGCTCAAGGATCGCCTGCTGCTGCCCCGCAATCGGAACAATCTCGCCGTCGCTCAACTCTACCGTAGCGCACGCCTCGATCACCTGTGACAGCGCTCCCTTGGTCACGAGTACGGCTTGTCCATCCATGGCTGCCAGCACACTCAGACGTTTGCGTGTGAAATCGTACGGTATCTCGTCAAGGCGCACTGCGCCAAAAGTCCCGTGATTGGCCGCCACCGTAATAGCATCGTCGATCGGGTTGTTAAAACCAGTTTGGAATGTCGCGTTGATTGCTGCCAGCTGCAGCGTACGCTCGCTTGGATTCCCTTCTGCATCCAGCGCGCCTTCCAGGCTGACCTTGCCTTCTGTAAGCGTGCCTGTCTTGTCCGAGCACAGCACGTCCATGCTGCCAAAGTTCTCGATCGAAACGAGTCGTTTAACGATAACTTTCTTGGCGGCCATCCGGCGAGCCCCGCTGGCTAGATTTACACTAATGATTGCCGGCAGCAATTCGGGGGTCAGACCGACAGCAAGCGCCAGCGCGAACAGAAACGAATCGAGGACCGGCCGCTGCAACAGGACGTTGAAGGCAAAGATCAGGATCACGAGGATCAGCGTCAACCGGATCAGCAATGTGCCAAATTGACGCACTCCGCGCTCGAAATCCGTTTCCTCCGGCCGAGTCCGCAACTGCTGTGCGATCGCACCGAATTCCGTGTTGCGGCCCGTTCGTATGACCAGAGCCCGGCCATTCCCACTGACCACATGGGTGCCCTGGAACAGCGCATTGGTGCGGCGTGCCAGCGGCGTGTCTACCGGCAAATCGGCCGCGGCCTTCTCGACCGGGAATGTCTCCCCGGTCAGGGTTGCCTCGTTGACAAATAGATCGCGTGACTCCAACAAGCGGCAATCTGCAGGTACGCCAGAACCTGCGGAAAGGAGAACAATATCACCTGGCACCACCTCATCCCGCGGCACTCTGGTTGCCGCACCATCGCGCATGACCATGGCACTTAGTTCGACCATTTGCTGCAAGCTGGCGACGACCGTCGCGGCACGGAATTCTTGCCAGAAACCCAGCAAACCGCTGGCGGCAACGATAAAGAGAATGATGAACCCATCGCTCGGGTCGTGCACCGCGAACGACAGAATCGCTGCGACAATCAAGATCAGGACAATAGGAGAGCCAAACTGTCGCAACAGTAAGGAAACAACGCTGGGTGCGCCATTATCCTCGAGTGCGTTGGCACCAAAATGTTTAAGCCGCTCAGTCGCCTCGGCCGTGCTGAGGCCATCAATCGATGTATCGATATCCTGGGCTGTCTCTTCGACACTGCGCGCCCACCACGGCGAGTCTTTCGATCTCGTGAAATTCACCAGAAAATCCTCACCTAGACATTCGCCGAGAACACGACGATATCGCACAATAAGAGATAGACCCACATATTATTATGTTTAAGCCATAATCACAGGGTCTCAAGAAGAATAGAACAGGGCAGGAGCGTCGCATCCGCAGTGCGGTGTTACGGTGAAGTCTTGACGCTACCCGCTATACCGGGCAGTCAGTTGCAATGAATAATGTCAGACAGACAGATTCCAGCGTCTGTTTTGCCGAACGGGCGGGAAATTTGAGTAAAAGATCAGATCAGTATGAGGCCGTCGGCCCTTCCACCCAGAGGCAGTCTGAAATCAGGCACATGCCACCAAATTCCTTCAACCTGGGGGCGTAGCGCCGCAACCACTTTCTGTGCCTGCTCTTCCTGGCAGGCAAGAATCACCATGGCATTTTCTTCCTGTAAAAAGAGACCGTCAGGGCGCCGTTCACCGCGCGAACCGAGACCGCCCGTATGCTTGATGAAAGTGTAGCCGCGCACACCGGTTGATTCCAGCAATGCGATCAATTCGTTGAGCTTCTCCTCATCGACGACGATCTCGAACCGTTTCATTGTTATCGTATTATTCATGGTTTCTCCGAAACGTAATTCTGAATTGAGTGCTTCCTGTTAATTTCATAGATGACGTAACCTCTGCCGTCAAGCGGATAATCTGCAACCACCTATTTTTGCTGCGATAACTTGTTCACGGCGGACAGGAATTCAGTTTGTGCCGCATCGCGGCGCGAATCTGGCGTGAGTAAAAAAAGCGGCAGCGCCAGTTCCCTCTTGAACTGGCGCTGCCGTTTGTAGTCCCTGCTAAGCCGCTTTGTAAGTTACCGGGTTGGAAACCTTGTCCAAACGCTCCAGCACTTCAAATTTTCTTGTGTTCAGATCGGTACACCCGGTGAGTATGTTCAAATGCGGCACCAGATCCGGAACCTTGGCCTTGATGACATCGAGCGCAAATTTACTCAGGAATCTGGCTTTCTCTTTCGCCAGCTCATATTCGGGACCAATTTGTCTATAAGCAGCCGAAGTCATGAGCACAATACCGCTTGGGTCGACCCGGCCATCGTCGATGTTGCCTTTCAGCAATACAGCCGCAGTTCCAATCGCATCGAAAAGATTCGGATCAAACGGCCCGACTATGAAAGCCGTATTGATGGCATGCAGCCAGTCAAAGCCGCGTCCTACTCCCAAGACCCATTCCTTGTGTTCGGCATCCTCGATCGGCCTGTTGGAAGTACGGATCATTCGAGAGTGTTTGATGTTTCCTTCAACCAGCGGGGTCATATCCTTGAAAATCCGTTCCGGCATTGAAGGATACAGTGAACGCAGCATGCTTTCCAATTCGAGTCCGGACAAGCCTTCCTTCACTTCAGCCAGATCAACAACACGACCATCTTCGCCATGCAGGATCAAAGCGTCCAAGTCGGTCTCAATGCCACACACAATGGGCACCACGGCACCCTTGCCATAAATACGCTCAAACTGGTTCTTGAGCTTTATGGCCGTATCTCTGGCAGCATTGGTATCGTAATTGAATCCTCTGCAACCACGGTGAACATCCCCGCGCGCAAAATGATAGGTCACAAAGATCAGGCAGTGCCTGCCGCGGCTGATGGAGTACTGCGCCCAGTTGTCCAAGGTTGCCTGAAAAAATGGCCAGCCCAGATCAAACTTGCCACCCAAGTTGCGAAAAGGCTGGATGATGCCAACTGCGGTTCGCGTCATGACCGGCAAATGAAGCCTGCCATCCATGCATTTGAGCGCCGCTATTTCAGTGGGGTGCTCACCCCGGTATCTGCGGCGCTCCATGGCCAAATCAATAAAAGTTCGAGAGTGGCGCGCATTCAAATCAAGCAGGTAATCAGTTCCGGTATTCATAGGTCTATCTCCACAGTTAGATGCAATATTATAGCGAATGGGTGGTAAAAAAGAAAAGCCCTGGGGGATACAAAAATTTCTAGCGGTTACGCCCTAAGGAGCTGGATTAAGTAGCCGCGACAACCATACTTCTGACGCCATTTGGTTGATATGCAGCACGCTGTCCGGGAAAAACCCAAACACCAGAACCAGCAGAGCGGGAACACATAGCAGAGCCAGTTCACGCGGGGATAGGTCTTGCGCCTGATTGACAACGGATTGCGTGATCGGACCGAAAAACGCACGGCGGATATAGGACAACATGTATGCAGCACCGAGGACTGCACCGACCAATGCAGCGATGCCCAAACTAGCGTGTGCTTTTAATGCACCGATAATCAACATCAGTTCAGCAGGAAAACCGCTGGTTCCCGGTACCCCGATACTGGCCAGGGTAAACAAGAAATAAAAACAGGTCAGCCGTGGCATCACTTTGGCCAGACCACCCAAGTGGATAATTTCGGTACTGCCCAACCGGTGTTGAATCATGCCGGCAATCAGCATCAGCGAGCTAGCCACCAAAGTGAAGTTGAGCAATTGGAAAACCGCACCCTGCAGACCCTGCATGTTCAGGGACGCGATACCAACCACCACCAGACCGACGTGGCTGAGACTGGCATAAGCCAGCAGACGGCGCAAATTAGTTTGTTGCAAGGCGATCAACGCACCATACACAAGCGTAACCGTACCCAGAATACCCAATATCCAACTGTATTCGACCGCTGCAGCAGGGGCTAACGGCATGGTAAAACGCAAGATACCGTAAGCTCCCAGCTTCATACCAGTCAGTATCGCCGTTACGTGTGCCGGCCCCTCCATTGCAGCAGTGGGTAACCAGGTATGGAAGGGGGCTAAAGGTGCTTTGACAGCGAAACCAAGCAGTAATAGTAGAAAAACCAGTGGTTGCAAATCAGCCGCCAAAGGTGTTTCCAGCAGGACCGGCAAGCTGAAGGATAGTGCCTGGGGAATAGCGCCGCCCACTGCCACAGCGTGATTGGTTGCTAATATGACGATTGCAAATAGTAGCGGCACCCCGCCAAACAGCATAAACAGCGTATATTTCATCGCAGCGCCGCGGCGCTGCGAACCGATGCCCCATAAACCGATTAAAAAGAAGAAAGGCGGCAGCGTCAATTCCCAGAATAAAAAGAACAGCACCGTATCCAGCGCCGTAAATACCCCGATGGTGACCCCTTCCAGTGCCAGCAATAATGCGAAATGAAAGCGGGGACTCTGTTGCACCGAATTCCACGAAGCAACGATCGCAGTCAGCGTCAACAGTGCTGACATAGGCAGGAACAACACTGAGATGCCGTCAATACCGACCAGATAGTCGATATTCAGGAACGGTATCCAGGGATACTTTTCGACCAGTTGGAAACCGCCGCTACCGGCATTGAACGACTGCACTATCAGCAGCGTCAACAGCAGTTCGCAACCAGCAATTGCCAGCGCGATCACTTTGGCCAGTTTTACGGTAGGGGTGAACCCGGTGGCAATAGCACCCAGTAATGGCAACAGAATGGCAAGACTCAGTAGCGGGAAACCGGCTTCACTCATTATGTCCGCCTTTGGCCCCGACAGGCACAGTCACCGTGCCGGACTGTTTTGTACCATGATGTGAGGAATTCAACACAGCATCCAGCTCGCTCATGGAGGCCACTACGTTCTGGTCTATCACATGTACCCAGGGTGTCGTGTAAAAACCGGTGCCGATGAGCAATGCGCAAATCACTACAGCGATAACCTGTTCCTTTCTGGCGGGTTGCTGAACGCTGCTGTGAGGTTGCAGAAACCGTTTAGGCGCGGCGATAAACATCTGTTGAAAAGCACGCAGCAGAAGACCTGCAGCCAGGAGGTTGCCTAGCAATATCGCACTGACAACCAGCCAGCCGTATCTGGTGGCGGTGCCCTCAATCAGCAGATGCGCGCCGTCAAACCCAGGGGTACCGGGCATGACCATGGTGGTCAGTGCAGAGATCACAAACAGAAATGCAATGGTGATATTGGCATCAAACAGTCCGCCCAGGCGGGGGATAAAAGCAGTGCGAGTCCACTCATAAATCAGACCGACACTGAAAAACATGCCCGCTGTCGCGAGTCCATAAGCAACGGATAACAGGATGGTTCCTTCCATGCCGTATTTGTTGAAATCAAAAATGCCGATGACCAGCATTCCTGTATGACTGACGACGGCAAAGGCCAGCAAGCGGCGGATATTGATTTGCATCAGTGCCAGCAACGCGCCGTAAACGATACTGATTAAACCCAGTGTCAATACAAATCCGGACCATTGTTCGGCTATCTCCGGAATCAGCGGTAAAATAAAACGGATAGCTCCGTAAACCCCCAGTTTCAGGCCCACCAGGAAAATGGCCACACTGGCGACAGTGCCCTGTTCCGCCAATACCGGCAGCCAACCGTGAAACGGGAATATCGGCATACGGATGGCAAAACCAAAAAACAGGAGAAAGAAGATCAGCGATCCATACTGTAAATGCGCATTACTGACTTCTTTCAATTTCAACCAGTCAAAAGTCAATTCGGCGTCAGGTGTTGCACCCATTAAGCCAAAGGCGAGCAACATGAAACCTGCCAGGGTCATCAATAACCCGCTCAGCCAGTGCTGCAGCAAAAATGCGACCACCCAGCGCCGGTTTTCCCCGGTTCCGGCACGAATCGTCAACAGCACCACCGGAATCAGTTCCAGCACACACCATAGCCAGAACTGCATCAGATTCATCGCCGAGAACGCGCCAATCAGGATGCCCTCATAGCCCAGAAAACATGCGATTTTTAGCCGATCAGTAGCGTGCCGGGTAATCGAGGTATAAACCAAAACCAGTAGTGTAAAAATGGCCGTCAGTGGAATAAACAATATATTGGCGCCATCAACGCCCACGCTGTAAGTAAAGCCAAGGTTGTGTATCTCTTCAGCCAGTTGAATACCAGGACGATCAGCATCGAAAACACTCAGCAGGTAGAAGCTGAGCAATACCGTCGACAGTGCTCCGGCAAAACCGATACGCAATGCTACCGACGATGAACGTGACAATAGAATAGCGGCCATCGTTGCCAGCGGGATAAGCGTCAGCATTGTCAGCAACGGAAACGCTGCTGATTCTGACCAGGGGATAACAGGAGTAATTGCCATCAGTCCCTCAGATTGCAGCTGCAAGCAGCAACACTGTGAATACAAACACCACCAGGTAGCGGGGTTTCAGTATTAATTTTTCAAATTTATTGGCGGCAAATCCAAGCTGGCGCCCCATGTCGATCGCGTCTATGCCTATGCCCCGCAATACCAGGCGATCTTCAAACCAATTGAAAATATCCGCTGTCCATTGGAAAAATTTGCCCGCGAATCCACTGCCACGACTGAATTCATCAGCGTCATGATCCGGCCGGGAACTCAGTATTTTCCCTTCCAGTTGCGCCAGCGATGATATGGCGCGGCCTGCGCGCGCAGGTGTGCCCATGATGCGGTCAACGATGTGGTCATCAAAATAGCCCAGATCATGTCCCAGCCCGTGAACCGGTCTTACCAAAGCCCGATCGGTAACCGGATCCAGCCAGAAACGCTGTATCGATGCGGTATATAGCCAACGTAGTCCGGCGATGTCGCGCGAAACCGGCTTCATCGGGTTGCCGTGTACATAATGCAGAAACGACGGCGCGGTCAATACTTGATAACAGCGTACAACAGCATGAGCGCAAAGATGCCAACTGGCCAGTTGCCACAGACCCAGACCGCACTCCAGGAACATCAAACCCAGTTGGCCAGATATAGCAAAACACAGCGAACTTTTAACGTCGGTTTGAGTGAGTCCGACCACAAAGCTATAGATGGCAGTGCCTAATCCCACAACGGCGAGCAACCCCATTGCAAATGGAGCCTGTTCAAAAATTGGCTGCAGCAGAATCACCAGATAGACCCCAGCATGCGTCATGATCGCACCATAAAATACCGCACTCGACGGTGTCGGCCCTTCCATCGCCCGCGCCAACCAGGGAGTGAACGGCAACTGTGCCGATTTTGCAAAAGCTGCTATGGCGAAACACATAGCGATTACAGTGGCGGTAGGGGTGGTCAATTGCGTCGCCACTGCATTCAGACCGTTCCAATCAATGTTCCTGGCATAAAAATAGCTGATGCCTATTCCCAGAATAAAACCGGCATCACCGATGCGATTGGTGACAAATACACGAGTTGCATTGATAACAGCGACTGGACGGTCATATGCAAAGGCTATCAACAGATAGGAACATAGCCCGGCAATTTCCCAGCCGACAAAAGTACCAACAGCGTTACCCGATAACACCAGCAACAACATTGCCGAAGAAAACAAGCTCAGGGCGAAGAAGAATCGGTAGAAACCGGGTTCTTTATGCAGGTAATTGATTGAGAAACGAGTGACAATGACTAGCAATATCGAAAACAGCGCTGCCAAGCCGACATTAAAACCCGTAGTGATGAAATTCACCTTTATGCTCAGGCTATCACTGCCCAGCCATTGCCCCGCACTGAACGAGCCGGTGTTTTTACCGAGCAAATCGGCGCCCAGCAGAGTCAGAGCCAGTAGGCACGACAAGGTAATCGCCCAGCTAGCGATACGCGCCGTGACCGCTTCGTCGGCCACACCACGCAACATGCCAAAGACATGACCGATGCCGATCACCGCGGCAGCGGTCAATGGTAACAACAGGATCAGAACAACCAATGCATCCATTGCTTTAAACTCCCAGCTCTTCAGGCTGTTTAACCAACACTGGCGATACCGGCACCGATAGTCCCTGGTAACAATCCACTGATTTCTCAACCACTGACAATTCTTCAACTTCAGCTTGCCACGGGACAAAACCCACGCCACGCTCAAACACGGAAATTTCACCGCTGTCAGGGTCTATCGCGCTCAACAGCACCCAGCCACCACCTATCAGCTCACGCAAACTTTCCTGACGGCCATAAATTTCTCCGAGCACTGAGGTTCTTGCTTCAACCACAATCTGTAAACGCACCGCTTCATGGATTTCTACCATTTGTTTTGGCAGGCCGGTACGTAAATCACTGCTGGCCCCCTCCATCACGCCAAATAGACCGATGATGTTGTGGGGGATTTTTGTACCGCAGCCAAAACGCTCATTATTGATCGTGGAAAAGTAGTATTCCAGATTAATCCCGGCGCCAACGGGACCTACCGTCAGTAGAACGTTTTCGAGCAGTTTGCCATCGGGATCCTGGGTTGCATCGTAGGAAATAAGAAAAGCGCGCCGATCCAGAAATATCCCCTGCGTGACGGAGCGTCGACCGATGACCGCTGAGGCATTGGTGGCATGTCCGTATTCGGGACGAACCTGACTCAAATCATTGGAACGATTTGTCACATGGCGCATGGCTGCTTCTGGCGATGCCGGATTGCGGGCTGAAAAAAAGCGCCGGCAACGCTCTTGAGCGGAGGCAGCCCGAGCCTGCAAAACGCAGGTTTGACAGTCATCGAAAGCAGATCGTAATTTTTGCGGAACGTCTTCTACGTCGTACCAGGTAACGACATCACTGGAAGTATCATGTTCGGCACCGACGAACCAGCTATCTTCAGGAATCACGATTCCCCGCTGCACCAACAAGGCACGCACTTCGGGGCGGTTGGCCATTGCCGCAAATACACGTGCATTCGGACCGCCACGCCGCCCGCTACAAGCGCCACAATCGTGGGCAGCTTCGTGGGGATTATTTTGACTGGTTGAACCATGTGCCATAAAACAAACGATCGGCGCAAAGCCATAAGTCAGGCCGGCGTTGCGCAAGAATCCGGCAAGCCGGTCAGCCTGTTCAGTCGTTGTAAAACCCAATCGCGGATTTTCAGGGGTTGCCGGGCCAGCCGTATCTGCGGCAGTGAATAGCAACTCAGTCGGCACTTCGCGTAAGATACTCTGCCGCAGGTTGCTATTGGCTGCATTAAAATAGGTAGGCAGAAATGTTTTGCTTAACAATGTGGTTAAAGTAAATGGAGCCAGCGCATCAATGGCTGCATACGATAACAACACATTGCGGCGAAGGCTCTGGTTCAGCAAATAAGCGAGTCGTTTGTAGAGGTTGCGCCCGCTGTTATGTGCATGCAGCACCTCGTCAGCGCCTTTTCTCGGGATCTCGTCGACTTCGTGAGCTGGCGTCACGACCACTGGACACAGTGCTGTCCGGTGATGGTCGTCCAGTCCTTTATAATTCATCGGGATCCCGAAGAACCCGGCGGCACCAAGTGTTTCAATAGCAGGATTGATTTCTTCCAGATGACGGCGAATACTTTCTTCACGCTCATCAATACAAAATACCACTTGTGCCTGAGGACGTTTATCGCGCCGCGCCCAGCGGCCACGGTTATGGTTGGCGCGCAACGCCTGAAATAATTCTTCCCTGTAATGATACTCGTAAGCATCAAGCCAAACCTTGCTGCGCTCAGTCAGGTTGAATTCATCCAGTAGCGCCAGCATCTGTTGCAAATCTTTTTGCTGCAGTTGCTGAACATATGCGGCATTGAGTCCCAGATGCTGGCATAGACGAAACAAGCGCCAGCCACCATTGAAGCCACAGCTTCCGGCGTTGGTTTCCGCCATCGGGCTGAATTGCCAGGTCCAGACTAGGTCGGCGAGCTGCTGCCAGTCGGATTGTTTATGCCGTTCGGAACCGGTGCGGCTTATCAATGATTCGGCCGGCTGCGTCAGGTATTCCGGCAGGCCGCCCTGATACAGTTGGCTGCGCACCATGAATTCCGATAGATTCTTACGAAAATAGAATTGCAGTGAACTCAGTTTGGCTTCAATTTTCCAGGTTTCATGACAGGCCTGATTAAGCCAGAGTCTGTCCAGAATCAGCCGGATGGCCAGATAATCCGCCAGCTTCGGTGCCGCATCGTTCTCGGCATGGTATTGCGGATGATGCTGCCGCCAGTTGATCAACCCCGACCAACCCGGCAATTCAAGCGCCAGCCGCTGCAGATACCCTTCCCATTTATCATGCGGTATTTCCAGTTGGGTCAGTTGCTGGATAATGGTATCGACCGCATCCTCTGGAGACTCAGCCACGATCTGCTGCCAGCCGGGCAAGTCGTGCAAGAACGGACTCATGTCGTATTGAGCTGTTGCCCGCCAGGCAGCGTAAAGGCCCAAGCGGCTGCGTTCCGGCAGTTGCCAGGCTGCCACGCCCTCGTCCAGAGCAGATGCACAGATGCGTATCATTTGTGGACGAACGGAGTAGAGAATATCAATTCCGCTCAATGCCAGGACAAAACCGCGCAGGGTAATGCCGTCGCCGAGTTGAGCCAGCAACTCATCCAGTGAAGCGGCGGCTTGTTGCCGCATGCGCTGATGCAGCGTAAGACCGCTGCTATCCGGATCACTGGAATGAATTTTCTCCAGCCAGACTTCAGCCTGATCCAGCGATAAATCCAGCATGTTCTCCGGATGCAGGTTGACCTGCTCCAGCCCCAGCTTATCCGAAATACTTTCCCACAACTGCCTGACGCCAGCACTCTGGTCGGTGCTGTTTGCCAGCAACCGCCTGCGAACTTGCTCAGGCACATCAGCCTGCACTGTGCCCAGAGCATCCAGTTCTTCTATTTGCCAGTTCAACTGACTGACAGTGAGGGGTTGCAGGTCAAACAACATGGCGATGCGATAAATATCCTTGCGCGTAATCGTTAAGTCACCCGCTGTACCAACGATTTGCTCAGACTGTAACTGCGGGTTATGCGCAAGCGCGGCAAACAGATCCCGGTCATTAATCCGTCCCTGTTGATAGAACTCCCGGTTTTGTGCTTCAGGAAGATAACCGAAGGTACCGGTTAATGCTTCGTATGCTGCCAGCGCCTGTTCAAATGGCAGATGCTGAAAACCATGGATGGTATTGTGATGGACAAAATCATGAATCGGCCCTTGCCCAGGAAGGACATGATCCAAATGATCCAGCGCCGCGATGATCTGCTCACGACTGCCAAGTGGTTCAGAGGTTATATGCATGGCAATATCCTATTGAATACGTTGACTGATCAAGTTGCTCATGTGGCCCAGGGTTGCTGACGACAAGTCAATCAGTGGCTCAGGCAGCAGACCAAACAACACGATACCTGTAACCAGTAAACCGGCTGCCAATAACTCGGGGGTACGCAAATCTTCGATCTCTCGCATCTGCGGTTTTACCGGGCCAGTGAACAACAGGCCGATGGTGCGAATGGCATAGGCAGAACTGATCAGGATGCTCAGGCTGAAAAACACCATCAAGCTGCCCCATTGCTGATAGCCGCCGATAACGGCATGCAATTCGGCAATAAAACCTACCGAACCCGGCAAGCCCATCGCTGCAAACAGGGTCAAAGTCATGAACAAGGCAAAACGCGGCATCACTTGGACCAATGAGCTGTAATCCTGAATGTTGCGGGTATGGGTGCGTTCATACAGCAACCCCACCAGCAGAAACATCGCGCCGGCAATCAATCCATGAGCGGTCATCTGCAAAACTGCGCCGGTAAGTCCCGTTTCATTCAAGGCGGCAATGCCCAGCAAAACAATGCCCATGTGGCTGACCGAAGAATAAGCCACCATCGCTTTGAGATCGCTTTGCCGCCAGGCCAGCAAGCCACCGTAAATCATCCCGAATAACGCCAGGAAAACCAGCCATGGCTGCAATATTTGTGCAGCCTCCGGCAGCATCACCACGGCCCTTATCAGGCCATAAGAACCCATTTTCAGCAAAATGCCAGACAGCAGAATACTGACCGGGCTGGGCGCTTCAACGTGGGCCAAAGGCAGCCAACCATGCATTGGGAAAATCGGCATCTTGACCCCAAAACCGATCAAAAGACCCAGTAGCACCCAGACTTGCTCATCCCGCGGCATGCTTTGCGCCGCCTCACTCATCGAGGCCATCAACGAACCGCCATGTTCGGGCATGTAGTGACCAATCGCGAGCAAACTGATGAGCATAAAAATCGAACCGCCCATCGTGTACAGTACGAAGTTGAGACTGGCCGTGTGCCGCCGTTTACCGCCCCAGCGGTCAATCAGAAAAAACAGCGGGATTAAAGTCAATTCCCAGAAGATGTAAAACAGCGCCCAGTCCTGTGCCAGAAATACGCCCAACATGCCGAACTCCAGCAACAGGATACAAATATGAAAACTTTTAATACTGTTTGAAATGGTAAAAGAAGCGAGCATTGCAATGGATGTGAGCAGCGTCGCCAACACCAGCATGGGAATCGACAGGCCGTCAACACCCAGGGCAAAAGCACTGCCTAATTTGGGGTTGAGCGTAAACTGTTCACCGAACTGAATGGCACTATCCTGCTGATCGTAAATGATGACCAGCCAGCAACTCAGCAAAAATGTGAGGGTAGCAAACAGGTTGGCGAAGAAACGAATCGAACGGGTATCCTGACCAGACGTGAAAGACAAAACCAGAATGCCGACAATCGGGGTCCAAAGCAATAAGCTGAGTATCCCCATGGTCGCCTGCCTTTACGCTTGAAGACGAGACTTGAGAAAGCGTACGCCCCAGAGAAAATCTCCTTGGCAGATGCGGGTCAGCGACAGATCCGCCGCTCTCATAGTAAATACTACATTTCGCAGGATGTATTTAATGCAGGAAAACAGTTGCGCACGCAACACACTAGCCGCAACTGGGTCACACTCGACGCGAACTCGCTCACCGGAAGTATCCCGCATCCCTGCCCCTCCCCTTTTCTGACACGACAATGTCTTGGGCCTTGCTTCACCCAACAGGACGAATACGCTCTCTTGCCAACCCTCGATTAAACGGCTGCATGGTCACTGCGACCATGCAGCCGTCACCGTTTTAATGAGTTGAGAAGGTTGCATCAGGGGAAGCCAGTCAGTCATAGCTGGGACTTTTTTAGCCTAGTGAAGTGACGTAGTGCAGACTGTCTGCACTCGACCACTGCCCATCGGCGACGCCTGATGGAAAAATCAAAATCAGTATGAGACTGCCGGCCCTTCCACCCAGAGGCAGTCTGAAATCAGGCACATGCCGCCGAATTCCTTCAGTTTGGGACGCAGCGCCGCGACTAACTTCTGCGCCTGCTCTTCCTGACAGGCGAGAATTACCATGGCATTCTCTTCCTGCAGAAAGAGGCCATCGGGGCGCCGTTCGCCGCGTGAGCCGAGGCCGCCCGTATTCTTGATGAAGGTGTAGCCGCGCACGCCAGCCGCCCCCAGCAACGCGATCAGTTCGTTGAGTTTTTCTTCATCAACAACGATCTCGAATCGTTTCATTGCTATTGAGTTATTCATAACTTCCCCTGAAAATGATCAATATTGATTGAGTTGGAATCCGTCCGTTCTATGCTGGAGCGCCGACGAAGAATTTCGCCATTTCATAGTAAATCGGCACGCCGATAAATATGTTAAATGGGAAGGTCACCCCGAGGGAAGCGCCGATCGATACCGCTGGATCCGCATCCGGTACCGCGATGCGCATGGCTGCGGGAGCGGCGATGTAGGAGCAACTGGCGTACAGCACACCCAGCATCGTGGTGCCGCCCAACGACAGGCCAAATGCGCTGCCCAGGAAGCAGCCGAGCAGCCCGGCTGCTAGCGGGAACGCGATGCCGAATACAAGCAGGAACGCGCCTTTTTTCCTGATTGCCGCCAGCCGCGCCGATGCCAGCAGACCCATCTCCAGCAGGAAGAAAGCCAGCACGCCCATGAACAGGTCCATGAACATCTTGTCCAGCGGTGAGACCAATTTCACGATACCGGCGTAGTAACCGATGATAACCCCGCCAACCATCAGGAAAATGCTGGTGCCGGTCAGGATCTCGTGCATCAGTTTGCCCCACGCGGTTTCGCCTCCGGCGCCGCGTCGTGCCAGAATCGTGCCGGTTACCAGCGCCGGTATCTCCATCAGCGCCATGATCAGTACCATGTAGCCCTCGGACGTCTGCCCTACACCTTCCAGGAAGGCAATGCCCACGGCGAAGGTCACCGCACTCACCGAGCCGTAGTGGGCGGCGATGGCTCCCGAGTCAGCTTGGTTAAATTTACCTATATGCTTCAATATGGGATAGGCGCACAACGGAACCAGTGCCGCGAGTACAACCATGGACAGGGCAATGGGCAGCACCTCCATGATTTCGTACTTGGCCATCGATACCCCGCCCTTGAGACCGATCGCGATCAATAGGAAAAGGCTCATGCTTTTGTATAAAGCCTCGGGGATCTTGAGATCGGATCTCAGCACTCCGGCCAAAACCCCCAAGATGAAAAACAGTACTACTGGTTGTACGGTTGGCATACGTCATCTCCCTATTTGATTATTTTTCTACTGGTAATACGAGTGCAGCAAATTAGCATAGCGAATGTGAAGAAAACATCTTTTAGATGTGATTAATTTGTGAGGCCTAGAGTATTGTGTCAGGGAAAGGTGATATGGAAAGTCGCGCCCTGCCCGGGCGTGCTGTCGACCTCGATGCGCCAGCCGTAGTGATCGCAAATGCGTTTGACGATGGCCAGCCCGATCCCCAAGCCCTCGCCCTGGGTCGAGCCACGGAAAAAGCGTTCGAACAGGAAAGGCAGGTAAGAGGGTTCGATACCGATACCCGAATCGGAGATCGTGAGTTGGCGGCCGCTGAATTTCACCCGCACAGAACCACTCGCGGTATATTGCACGGCGTTGCGCAGCAGGTTCACCAAGGCAGTGTGCAGCGCTTGACGGTTGAGCGTGAGGACGGCTTCCGGCTCCACTGCCACCTCGAAGTCAAGGTGTTTGCGCGCGATTTCCGGGCGTAAAGGCTCCGCCGCATCGTACACGCATTCCGCGATTGCAACCGGTTCGGTGACGCCCAGCGCCTGTTCGCGGGCAAGAAACAGTAAAGCCTGCAATTGTTCGCCCATGCGGGTCGCTGCCGCCTCGATCATGCCGATGCGGGTGCGCACCTTTTCGGACATGTTCGGCTCGGTCGCCAGCAACTCGCAACTCGTCAGGATCGTGGTGATCGGGGTACGCATTTCATGGCTTACGTTGGCGGTGAATTCCTGTTCACGCTGCAGCATGCGCCTGATACGACTCTGGTAATCATCCAGTGCGTGTGCAAGCTGCGCCACTTCTTCATCCATCCCTGGCTGTGTCAGTGTTACGCCCTGCACATTGCCGGGCGCGAGATTCCTTACCTTCTCGGCAAGGTCGGCGACTTCTCTGACGAGCAGTCCGGCGAGCAGGTATCCCACCACCAGTGCTACGCCGACCAGCAAGATCAGCGACAGCCCGATCAGCAGCCCGAACTCCTGTTTGCGCTGCTCATGCAGCCCGATTTCATACGCAACAAGAAACTTGACCCCATCGACGTGCCGTACCGCGACCCGGACTTCCTGGGGACCGCGAAATACCATGTGCCGCCTTTGGTTGAGACCCTGCAGGTAACCCGGCAGCCGCAATTCCTCAGTATGGTCGCGCAAGATGTATTCTTCGAGGTTGGAGCCCGCTTGTGGAATAAAATCAGGCTGCTGACGATAGCGCTCAATGAGATGGTCCATCTCCATTTCAATGACCTGCTCGATGTGCGCCTCTTCGATATCGCCGGAAGCGACATAAAGGCTGATGCCCAGGGTACCGACGACGAATATGCAGAATATTGCGAACGCCAGCGCAATGCGCAGGCGCAGGCCGCGCTTAAGCTCGAGCACGAGTAATCAGACGATAACCGAGGCCGTGGACCGTCTCGATCGGATCGTAGCCGCCAACCCGGACCAGTGCACGGCGCAGTTCGTGCATATGGCTGCGCAGGGTATCGCTGGTTTCCTGCGCACCTCCCCACACTCCCGATTCGAGTTCTTTCCGGCTGAAGACGCGGCCGGGCTCGCCCATCATGAGAGCAAGCAGACGGATACATTTTGGCGGCAATTTGACCCCTGAACCGGCGAATTTGACCGACATCGTTTTCGGGTCGAATGTCAGATCGCCGGTTTCCAGCGTGCGGCTGGTGACCTTGCCACTATGGCGTTTATGCATTGCAACCAGACGCGCTTCGACTTCTTTCAATGCAAACGGCTTGACCAGATAGTCATCGGCCCCGTGTTCGAAACCCTTCAGCTTGTCCTCCAGCGTGTCGCGCGCGGTCAACATCAGCACCGGCGTGTCCAGATGCGCTTCCTGCCGCAGCTTGCGGCACAATGTGATGCCGTCCATACCCGGCAAACCAAGATCAAGCAGAATACCGTCAAAGTGCTGTGTAATCGCGAGATGCAGGCCAGTGACGCCGTCAGCGGCCGCATCGACACTGTGCCCGCGGGCTTCCAGAAAATCGTAGAGATTGGTAGCGATTGCCGGATCGTCTTCGATTATGAGTATATGCACGAATGAGTGTCCTGCTGAAACATTACAAAGAGATGCCGCGCTGAAATCCGGGTTGTTAGAAGTACCCCATCAAACTGGTCACTGGTGATATTTGCGGCTCAGGGCATGCACAGCTTCCGCCAGGATCAGGGCACTCTCCGGCGGCGTGAACTGGGAAATGCCGTGGCCAAGATTGAACACATGGCCACTGCCGTTGCCATAGCCGGCAAGAATTTTTTCCACCTCAGCGGTAATAACTTCCGGCGCAGCAAACAATACTGCCGGATCGAGATTGCCTTGCAGCGCAACCTTGTCGCCGATGCGCCGACGCGCTTCCGCGATATCCACGGTCCAGTCGAGTCCGACCGCATCACACCCGCTGTTGGCAATGCTCTCCAGCCACAGTCCGCCGCCCTTGGTGAAAACGACGGCGGGGATACGTACGCCGCCATGCTCACGCGTTATTCCAGCCAGTATCTGGCTCATGTAACGCAAGGAAAATTCCTGATAGGCGTTATGCGATAAAGCTCCGCCCCAGGTATCAAAAATCATCACTGCCTGCGCACCGGATTCGATCTGCGCGTTGAGATAAGCAGTGACTGCCTGGGCATTGATGTTGAGAATGTGGTGCAGCAGATCGGGCCGCTGGTAAAGCATGGTTTTTATTTGCCGGAAATCAGTGCCGCCGCAGCCTTCCACCATGTAGCAGGCAAGCGTAAACGGACTGCCGGAAAAACCGATCAGCGGAACCTGGTTATCCAGCGTTTTGCGAATTTGTGCCACCGCGTCCATCACATAACGTAAATGCACGGCAGGATCGGGCACCGTAAGCGCGCGAATTTCCCACTCCTCACGCAACGGCCGCTCGAACTTGGGGCCCTCGCCTTCGGCGAAATAAAGTCCCAGTCCCATCGCATCCGGAATGGTAAGGATGTCGGAAAATAGTATTGCCGCATCCAGTGGAAATCGTGCCAGCGGCTGCATGGTAACTTCAGTGGCGAAATCGGGGCTCTTGCACAGCGAAAGAAAATCGCCAGCACGGGCACGAGTCTGGTTATATTCAGGGAGATAGCGTCCAGCCTGACGCATCAGCCATACCGGCGTATATTCAGTGGGTTGGCGCAGCAGCGCGCGTATCAACGTATCGTTTTTTAGTTTTGTCATTTGCAAGCCCACTCAATCGCATAAATTCAACCAGATACTACCAGCGATTGGCTTCTGCGTACACAGTGCGCGTCGTCCAGAAGCAGTGCCACAGCGACCGATCTGAATATGGCTGAGCCATTTTTTAATCAGCTTTCCTCGATGGCGAACAGCCGCCGGTATTCCCGGATCGCGTAACGATCGGTCATGCCGGCGATGTAGTCGGCGATGGCCTGATGCCCGTCCTGCTGGTACTTGATCTGGTGCTCTGGCGGAAGCAAACGGGTATCCGAGCTAAATGCATTGAACAGCATTTCGATGGTATGCCGCGCTTTGTTGCTCATGCGCGCCACCTGATAGTGCCGGTAAAGATGGTCGCGCAGGAATTTCTTCAACTCCTGCTGTTCCAACCTGATTTTCTCACTGAAACCGATCAGTAGCGGGGCCATTCGCACCGCAGGCAGGTCTTCCAGCCGGGCGGCAGTGATGCTGGCCGCACTTTGTCTGATCAGATCCGCCACCAGGGTGTTGATCATGCGTCGCACGGTTTCATGAACCAGACGCCGTCCCGAGATCGCAGGATAAAGTTTTCTCACCATCGCCAGATGCCGTAAAAATATGCCGACTTGCTCCAGTTGCTCCTGAGCGATGAGGCCGGAACGCAGACCGTCGTCCACGTCGTGATTGTTATAGGCAATTTCATCGGCCAGATTGGCGAGCTGTGCTTCCAGTGACGGCCTTTGATTAGAGAGGAAGCGCTCGCCCACGTCCCCGAGTTTTTTGGCATTTTTCTTCGCGCAATGCTTAAGTATGCCTTCACGGGTTTCGAAGCACAGATTCAGACCGTCAAACGCGCCGTAACGCTCTTCCAGCACATCGACCACACGCAGGGATTGCAGATTGTGTTCAAAACCGCCATGATTTTTCATGCAGTCGTTCAGCGCATCCTGCCCGGCGTGACCGAATGGCGTATGCCCCAAATCATGCGCCAGGGCAATGGCTTCAACCAGGTCTTCGTTAAGATGCAGATTGCGCGCGACGGAGCGGCCGATTTGCGCCACTTCCAGGCTGTGGGTCAGACGGGTACGAAACAGGTCTCCTTCATGATTGACGAAAACCTGGGTTTTGTACTCAAGCCGGCGGAATGCGGTGGAATGAATGATGCGATCACGGTCGCGCTGGAATTCACTGCGCCCGGACGGGGATTCCTCCTGCACACGGCGGCCGCGTGAATTTGCCGACGATACTGCGTAAGGCGAGAACTTATGCATTGACAATGCATTCCACCAGAGTGCCGGTTAGTACAGCCGCGGGTACCTCGGCATGAATCACAGCTTCACCAATACGTTTGAGGAGAACAAAACGCATTTTCCCGCCTTCGACTTTTTTGTCCATTCCCATCAGGTGCAGGTATTTTTCCACACCAAGATCGGGCGCAACAACAGGAAGCCCGGCCTGCAGGTAAATCTTGCGGATGCGCCCGACTTCGGCTGTACTGATCAGGTGCATGCGCTGTGACAATTCCGCAGCCAGCAACGTGCCTGCTGCCACGGCTTCGCCGTGCAGCCACACGCCGTAGCCCATGCCATTTTCGATGGCATGAGCAAAGGTATGGCCAAGATTGAGCAGCGCCCTTACACCACTTTCGCGTTCGTCAGCCGCGACAACTTCGGCCTTGTTCATGCAACTTCGTCGAATTGCTTCGTTCAACACATCCGGATCGCGCGCTAGCAGCTTGGTCATATTCTGTTCCAGCCACTCGAAAAAGATGGGGTCCCGGATCAATCCATACTTGATGATCTCCGCAATGCCGGCACGTAATTCCCTCTCGGGCAAGGTGTCGAGTGTTGCGCTGTCCGCCACCACCACGCGCGGCTGATGAAAAGCACCGATCATGTTCTTGCCGAGCGGGTGATTGATGCCGGTCTTGCCGCCCACCGAAGAATCCACTTGCGCCAGCAGCGTGGTTGGAACCTGGATAAACGGCACTCCACGCAGATAAGTTGCGGCAGCGAACCCGGCCAGATCACCGATGACTCCGCCACCCAGCGCGATGACCGCAGTGTTGCGTTCACAGCGGTTTGATAGCAGAGCGTCGAAAATAAGATTCAACGTTTGCCAGTTTTTGTGCTCCTCACCGTCGGGAAGGATGATGGAGATAGCCGCTACCCCATGGCTTTCCAGTCCCATACGCAATCGTTCCAGGTAAAGCGGCGCCACCGTGGTGTTGGTGACGATGGCAACCCGCTTCTGCGGCAGGTAGGGCAGAATAAGGTCGGGCTGATCCAATATGCCAGCGCCGATAAGTATCGGGTAGCTACGCTCGTTTGCTGCAGAGGCGAACTCTACCGTAATGGTTTGCATGGTATTCGTATGGATTTCATGGGTGTTGCAACAAGACTGCCAAGGTGGATCAAGGAACCTCTGAATAAGTCCCGTCTATGTTCAAATCAGCACCCGTTAGCTGTTGCGCGAGTGATTGAGTCAGTTGACGAGTACTCTGCGTTCCGCTTTCAACAATGATATGCGCTATTTCACAGTAAAGTGGATCACGTTGCGCGTAGAGCTCAGCCAGTTTGGCATGGGGATTCGGGGTCTGCAGCAGTGGCCGGCTCTTGTCGTGCCGGGTACGCCGCCACAGATCATCCACTGTGGCTCGCAGATAGACTACGGTACCATTACGCCTTAACAGCTCACGATTTTCCGCACTCAGTATTGCACCACCCCCTGTGGCCAGCACAATATTCTTTAATTTTACCAGTTCCTGTAGCATTTCCATCTCGCGCTTGCGAAAACCGGCCTCGCCTTCAATTTCAAAAATTACCGGTATGCCGACTCCGGTACGTTTCTGGATTTCACGATCTGAATCAAAAAATGTTTTATCCAGATGGCTGGCCAAAGACTTGCCGATGGTGGTTTTTCCCGCGCCCATCATGCCCACCAGAAAAATATTTCCGCCCGCTTCTGCCGCAGCATGGTCTGGCACCGTTGTCGCTTTAGCTGAATTCATTCGGGCAATTGTAGCGGAAATGCCTGCATCCGCGTAAACACAAAAAACCGTAGCGGGCTTTGCCGAGGCTGGAGAAATTCTCCGTGGTCAGCGCATATTAAGGCTGTCTTTCAATATGCGCGGGGTAACAAAAATCAGTAGTTCTGTTTTATTGTCCCTTATTGCGTTATTCCTGAACACGTTTCCAAGCAACGGAATATTTCCCAGCAGAGGCACCCTGTTGGTCAAAGTATTTTCGTCCCGGGAGAAAATACCGCCAATGACTACCGTCCCCCCATTCTCCACCAGTACCTGCGTGGTGATTTGCTTGGTATTGATGGTCGGCACACCAGTGGCTGTAATCGTGCCGATGCTGTCCTGATTGACGTTCAAGTTCATGATGACATTGTTGTCAGGCGTGATCTGTGGCGTAACCTTGAGGCGCAGTGTTGCATCCCTGAAGACAACGCTGGTGGCGCCGCTGCTGGTCGCCTGCTGGAAGGGTATGCGCGCACCCTGTTCAATGGTGGCTTCAACCTGATCGGCAGTCACTATTCGCGGGCTGGCAATGACTTTGCCTCTGCCGTCAGTTTCCAGTGCGGACAACTCCAGGTTGACCAGAGTGCCATTATTGATCTTGATCAGGCTGAGGCCCAGTGTAAACGGCCCACCCAATGCGGCGGCGGCACCTGCAGCACCGATTGCTGGCATGTTGACGTTATTAAACAGATTCGAGCCACTCGGGGAACCGCCAAGGGCCAAGGCGCTGGAACCCGTCTGAGGGCCGGAAATTCCGAGGCCGCCGACACTGTTACTCTGAACACCGAAGCGGGCACCAAGATTACGGCTGAATGTGTCAATCGCCTCGACGATACGTGCCTCGATCATCACCTGCCGCACGGGTATGTCGATTTTTACGAGCAGTTTGCGCAGCTCTTCCAATTGCGTGGGCGTATCTCTCACAAACAAAGTGTTGGTGCGGGCATCCATCGCCACGCTGCCACGCTTGGACAACATCTTCTGCACCGGGTCAGCCAACATGGTTCTGATTACGTCGGCCTTCTGGTAACTCATCTGGAAACTCTCGGTGTGGATCGGCTCCAGATCGGAAATCTGCTGAAGGAACTCCAAATCAAGCTTCTCCTTGGTGGCAATTTCATCGCGTGGCGCAATCAGAATGACGTTACCGACTTGGCGCTGGCCCAATCCTTTGGCCTGAAGCATGATATCCAATGCCTGATCCCATGGGACATCCTTCAAACGCAGCGTAAGATTACCGGTGACTGTGTCGCTGGTGATGATATTGAGTCCGGTAAAATCAGCGATCACCTGCAGCACTGCGCGCACATCCACGTTCTGAAAATTGAGCGACAGCCTGTCGCCCTTGAAACCTCCACGGCCTGATTTTCCATTCGCGAGTCTGTCGAGATCCTCTGCCACCGGCTTCACTTTCAGAATAAATTTGGTATCCGTCTGATAAGCCGAATGTTCCCATGGCCCCTTGGATTCGATCACCATGCGCACGTTTTCCCCATGCGTGAGGGTTTCGATGGTTTGTACCGGCGTGGCGAAATCCACTACATCCAGCCGCCGCTCCAGATTACGCGGCAGGGATGCCTTGATGAATTCGACTACGATATTTTTTCCCTGCTGGCGCACATCAATTCCGATACCGGCATCCGACAAGTCCACCTGTACCAGCCCTTCACCGTCGGCACCGCGACGAAACTCCACATCCCGTAAACTGAGGAGCTGTGACCTGTCGGATTTGACTTCGGCAAAATGTGTGGCCGTACCGCTCACCGTGGGTTCAGCGATCACGCCCCGCAAGGTGATTAAAACGACTTTATCCTCGATTGCAGCAACATAATTCATCGGCCGAGACAGATTCATCACCAGACGGGTACGGCCTCCAACCTGCACAATATTAAGGCTGCGCACTCCCCCTTCGTCAATTCTCAGAATATTCTTACCCAGTGCATTGGACGTGCTGAGGAAATCGAAATAAATCCGTGCCGAGTCTGAGTTGCTCAGGGAAATGCCAACGGGAGGGGCAGTCAGCGGCTGATTCATCGTCACCTTGACCACCGTCAGATTACCTTGAGCGGTGGAAACACTGATGTCTTCAATATTGTATTGCACAGCAGCAGCCGGTTCCGTGTCAGCCGCGATTGCGGGCGGGAGCATGGCCAATAACAAGATGCATCCCAGCCACGCATAACGATTCATAACAGTCGGTGTGTTCATTGACTTCGCTCCTGATCTTCCAGTATTAGGGTGCTGACACGTTCTGCCCAGTCACCGGTATTGTCTTGCACGATTTCTTTAAGCCTAACCTCGGATTCCGAGATTGCGGTTATCGACCCGAAATCCTGACCCAGATAGCCACCCACTCTGACCCGGTGGAGGGTATTGTCCGGTGTCCTGATCAGTGCGTAGATCGCCTTATTTTGTTGCAACGAGCCAACCATTTTCAGGCTCTCCAGCGGGAAGCTTTCCAGAAACTCCTTGCGTCGCTTCAGATCTGGCTGGAGTCCACCGCCGCCACTTTTCATCGACTCGCTCTTGCGCGGCTTGAATGGATCGGGAATATCGAATGCGTCATAGGGATAGCGCTCATAGGGCTTGATCACGGGTGGCGGAACCACCTTGCCATGCAGATCTTTGCCGGAATCTCTGATGAATTGATCCAGATCGCTATAGGTACTCTCAGCGCAAGCAGATAGCGCTAATGAAATCAGCAGCGGCAGATGAGACCGCTGCATCATTTCTTACCCTCAGCCGCCAGTGCGGCAGCCTTTTTCTGCTTTGCCACCTCTTCCTCATCGAGATAGCGAAACGTTTTGGCCGTGGCATCCAGCACCAAGTCTCCTTTAGTGTCGGGAGCAATACTTATATTGTTCAGCGTTACGATACGCGGCAACTGCGCGATGTCGCTGGCAAATGCACCGATGTCGTGGTAGCTGCCGGTGACACGAACCGTGATAGGCAGCTCAGCGTAAAACTCTGTCATGGTCTCGCTGGCCGCCGGCCTGAACAACTCAAACTGCAAGCCACGTCCCAGCCCTGCCTGATTGATGTCTATCAGCAGTGCATCCATTTCGGATTTGCTCGGCAGTTGTTTTAACAAGGTACCGAGAGACTGTTCGATATCCTGTAATTGCTGTCGCAAAATATCCAGATTGGCCGCATTCCTTCTCTTTGCTAGATAGGCTTCTTTCAGTTCCGTTTCTTCTGTCTTGGCCCGATCCAGAATTTCCCACTGCCCCTGCCAATCCAGCATAACGCCTACAGCAATGATCGCCATCAGCAACGTGGCGAGGGCGCCGGCTTTTATGCTCGCAGGCCAGCCGCCCGGATCACGGGGATTGAGTAGTCTTATTTCTTCGGATAGGCTCATGGCGATTTAATTTGTTGGCTTTTCTACAGGTTTTGCCAAATCCGCAGACGGAATCTTGTCATCGGCATTCCCGGACAGCTTTACATTAAGATTGAACTCGTTGAGGCGGGCGTTATTCACCGTAGCAACCTTGATTTCAATCAATGATGGCGCTTCTAGCCAGGGTGACGATTCCAGATTGCGCATCAGAACCGACACCCGTGAACTGGACTGGGCATACCCTGCCAGATTAATGTCATGGTTGGTCTGCTTGATGCTACTGAGATAGACCCCGTCTGGAAGCAGCCGCACCAACTGATCCAGCAAATGCACCACTTCAACCCGGTCGTCCTGCAAAGTCTCGACCACTCTCTTGCGCGCCAGCAGCGCATCTGTTAGCTCCTTGATTTTCTTGATCTCTTCGATTTTCTTATCAAGAATAACAATCTGCTCTTTCATGTAATTGTTGCGCCCATTCTGGTATTCTATTTGTCCAACGATCGCAACGTGGGCCGCAGCGACAATTACGAGTCCCAGTATGAATGTCACTCCAGCCAGCACAGCGATTTGCTGCTGTCTCGCCTTGCGCTTGAGTTCACGGTGAGGGAGCAGGTTGATACGGATCATGATCGATCAAAACTTCGCAAAGCCAGACCACAGGCGACCAGAAGCGAAGGGGCATCGGCACTCAGTTGTTTCGGTGTAACCCGGCTGGATAGTTCCATGCCGATGAAAGGATTGACGACCAGGGTGCCAACTTGAGTGCGGGCCGCAATAATCTCGTCCAACTCCGGGATGACGGCGCACCCACCTGCCAGGAAGATGTAATTGACAGCGGTGAACTGGGTCGAGGTGAAGAAAAATTGCAGGGCACGAGCCACTTCCAGCGCCAGGGTTTCGCGGAATGGCTGTAACACGCTGGTCTTATAATTATCGGGAAGTTCGCCGCTGCGCTTGGCGGCTTCCGCTTCTTCCGGCGTAAGATTGAAATGGCTTTGAATTTCCTGGGTAAGTTGGTCGCCGCCAAACGGTTGATTACGCATATAGACCGATTGCCCATTACGCAATACATTGATGCTTATACCCGTGGCGCCAATGTCGACAAGCGCAATGATCTGGTCTTTTCCGCCGCCCGGAAGCCGGTTCTCAATCAACTCGAAAGCAGCCTGCGCGGCATACGGCTCAACGTCCATGACCACAGCCTTCAGACCAGCAGTCAGCGCCACAGCTACCCGGTCCTCCACTTTTTCCTTGCGCGAGGCAGCAATCAGTACTTCCACTTCTTCCGGATTGCCGGGTGCTGGCCCCACCACCTGAAAATCGAGGTTTACCTCATCCAGCGCGAAGGGAATATACTGGTTGGCCTCGGTCTCGACCTGGAAAAGCAGATCTTCTTCCCGCTGCCCTGCCGGAACGATGATTTTCTTGGTGATCACTGCTGCCGCCGGCAACGCCAGGGCAACCGTCTTAAGCCGTGTTCCCATGCGCTTCCAGCCGCGCCGCAGGCTTTCACTTACCGCTTCCAGGCTGACGATATTGCCATCCAGCATGGCATCCCTGGGCAAGGGCTCGATCGCGTAACGTTCGACCCGATAAACGTTACTGTTCTTTCCGGCCATGGAAAGTTCAACCATCTTCACCGAAGACGAGCTGATATCCACACCTATCAGCGATGGCGGCCTCGTTTGAAGAAAGGTAAAATCTATGTCAATCTTTCCATTTAACATTAGTTAGTTAGGAGCAATGCATATAAAATAGATTAAATGCTCTTGGCAACTATAACGCATATAAAGCATTTTACCAACACACCCCCTATAATGGCTTACGTTTATTGTGGCTTTTTTTGAGAACAAGCCATTTGCGGAAAAACGGGGTATATACCCCTTATAATTCAAAGATGTTTATTTTGACCCATCACTTCAAAGCTTATTTTTCATGCTAGCACGCTGGTGGCTTTACCCAATCGTCGCTTTGTTGGGGCTGAGCCTGCTCGGCGCCCTGCTGGTTGGATTCGCGGTGCTGGTTACCCTCCCCACGCTGCCATCGCTTGAAGCGCTGACTGACTACCGTCCAAAGATTCCGTTACGGGTCTATAGTGCCGAAGGCGTGCTGATGGGGGAGTTCGGCGAGGAGCGCCGCGCCGTGGTGAAAGTCAGCGAGGTGCCGGAACGCCTCAAACAGGCGATTCTGGCAGCAGAAGATGATCGCTTTTACCAGCACGGCGGGGTGGATTACGCGGGTGTGCTGCGCGCAGCTTATTCCAATTTCACCTCCGGTGGTGTCCGTCAGGGCGCCAGCACCATCACCATGCAGGTGGCGCGGAATTTTTTCCTGACCAAGGAAAAAACCCTAACACGAAAATTCAGCGAAGCTCTGCTTGCATTCAAGATTGAACACAGCTTGAGCAAGGATGAAATCCTCGAGCTCTACATCAACCAGATTTATCTCGGTCAGCGTGCCTATGGTTTCGCTTCCGCAGCACAGGTCTACTTCGGCAAAACCCTGGCTGATATCAACCTGGCTGAAGCTGCCATGCTGGCGGGCCTGCCCAAAGCGCCTTCGCACTACAACCCGATAGTCAATCCCAAGCGCGCCAAAACGCGGCAGCTCTACGTGCTGCGGCGCATGCATGAACTCGGTCATATTCCCACTCAGGAATTCAAGGAGACCGGGGAACAGCCACTGCGGATCAAGCGCAAATCACAGGAATTCCCGATACGAGCTGAGTATGTAGCCGAAATGGTGCGCCAAGCGGTCTATGACCGCTATCAGGAAGAAACCTACATCAGAGGTTTCAAAGTCTATACGACTGTGCGGCAACTGGATCAGCAGGCGGCTTACCAGTCTCTGCGCCAGGGTGTGATGGATTATGACCGGCGTCGCGGCTATCGCGGTCCGGAAGCAGTTGTTGATTTGCCGAAAAACGGTGCAAATCAGGAAGAGGCGCTGGAAAATGTGGTGCAGGATATGATCGACAGCGATGACATTTATGCTGCTGTGGTGCTGACTGCCGACTCCAAATCCGTGCATGCTTACCGCAGAGGGGGGGAGAACATCGAGATCACTGGCGACGGTCTCAAATTCGCGCATAAATTCCTTGCCGACACGGTAGCCGCCAGTCAACAGCGTATCCGTCCCGGGGCGCTAATCCGGGTACAGAAAAACGAAAAAGATGCATGGCAAATTGTGCAACTTCCCCAAGTTGAAGCTTCGCTGGTTTCTATCGATCCGCAAGATGGGGCAATTCGCGCGCTGGTGGGCGGATTTGACTTCAACCGCAATCAGTTCAACCACGTCACACAGGCTTGGCGCCAACCGGGCTCCAGCTTGAAACCCTTCATTTATTCAGCCGCACTGGAAAAGGGCTTTACCCCGGCAACTGTCATTAACGATGCGCCGCTTTCCTTTAGCGCTGCCGAAACGGGCAGCAAACTGTGGGAACCAAGGAATTTCGATGGCAAGTACGAGGGGCCATTACGCATGCGCGAAGCGCTTGCCAAATCCAAGAATATGGTGTCGATTCGTATTCTCCAAGCCATTGGCGTCCAGTATGCCCAAGATTATATCTCCCGCTTTGGTTTTGACCCCAGCATGCACCCGCCTTACATGACTATGGCATTAGGTGCGGGGTCCGTGACGCCGATGCAGATGGCGGTGGGTTACACAACGTTCGCCAATGGCGGTTTCCGCATCGCACCCTATTTCATCGAGCGTATCGAGGATGAAAAGGGCAATGTACTGGAACAGGCGCAACCAGCGCGGGTAACAAAAAACGCCGCGCAGGTCATAGACCCGCGCAATGCTTTTCTTATGACCAACATGATGCAAGATGTGGTGGAGCGAGGCACTGCGACCAGAGCAAAGCAGCTTAGCCGTACTGATCTGGCTGGAAAAACCGGCACCACCAATGATCATATCGATGCCTGGTTTTGTGGTTACCAGGCCAATCTGGTCGCAGTGGCCTGGATCGGTTTCGACAATCCAAGATCATTGGGTGATAACGAAACCGGAGGTCGGGCTGCCCTGCCCATATGGATGGGTTATATGAGTAAGGTGTTGCAGAATGTCCCCATGGCCATCTATACACTCCCCCGAGGCGTTACGATGACCAGAATCAATCCGGTAACCGGTCTGAGAGAAGCGCATGGCGCAATGACAGAGTATTTTCTGCAAGAGCAGTTGCCGCCGGAAGCCAGCCGCGATGATGATGACGTCGCCAAACCGTCAGGCGATGTGCCGGATCGGTTGTTGTAGCAGCACCCAGGCCATCACGCTACTCGCGACCATCCTCTATTTCTCCTGCTTTAGCCAGCCCGCTGCCTCCAGTGCATAATAAGTCAGAATGCCATCTGCCCCGGCGCGTTTGAAAGCCAGCAACGATTCAAGCACGCAGGTCTGCTCGTCGAGCCAGCCATTTTGTGCGGCAGCCTTGAGCATGGCGTATTCACCGCTAACCTGGTAGACAAACGTGGGTGCGCCGAACTCGCTCTTCACCCGGCGCACTATGTCGAGATAAGGCATGCCGGGCTTTATCATCACCATGTCAGCACCTTCCGCCAAATCCAGCCCCACTTCCCACAGCGCTTCGTCTGAATTGGCCGGATCCATCTGATACGTGTATTTATTCCCCGCCCCCAAGTTGGCAGCAGAACCTACCGCATCGCGAAACGGGCCGTAGAAACCGGAAGCGTATTTCGCTGAATAAGCAAGAATGCGGGTGTGGATGTACTTCTTACTATCAAGCGCCGCCCGTACTGCGGCGATACGCCCATCCATCATGTCAGACGGCGCCACCACGTCAGCGCCGGCTTCAGCGTGTACCAGCGCCTGTTGTGCCAGCACCGCCACGGTCTCATCGTTCATCACGTAACCACTGGCATCAATCAACCCGTCCTGACCGTGGCTGGTGTAGGGATCGAGGGCGATGTCGGTGATGATGCCGAGCTCAGGAAAGCGTTTCTTCAGCTTGCCCACTGCCTGTGGGACGAGCCCCTTGGGATTGATGGCTTCAGCGGCAGTGAGGCTCTTCAGGCCGGACTCGATCACCGGGAAAAGCGCCAGCGCCGGGATGCCAAGCTGCAGGCATTTTTCCGCCTGATACATCAGAATATCAATGCTTTGCCGCACTACTCCCGGCATTGAGGCAACCTTTTCCTCGCGTTTTTCTCCATCCAGCACGAACACCGGGTAAATCAGATCATCTACACTTAAATGGTTTTCTCGCACCAGACGGCGGGAAAATTCATCGCGACGTAAACGCCGCATCCTTTTCTGTGGAAACTGGCTAAAAATTGACATCATCTGCCCATGATAAGAGATAAAAAAACAAATTTAACAAAAATTTAAGATTCCGGGAACTTGTTCCATGACTCTATCGTCTTATTGACAGACGATGTTTGACTGTCTCCCGCTTCCCCTCCCTGAGCGGGGCCTTAATACTTGTTAAGGCAGTTTGCCCCCGGTTTTATTCCCCTTTAACCGGGGGTTTTTTATTTCAGGCTTAGCCGTCGGATTTGATTCCAGAGTCAAAGCTGCGTCCAATTCAAGCCAGCTTCCCAGCACGGTAGTAGCCTCTTCGACACCTTCTTTGGCCAGACTGGAAAAGAGTTGCGTGCTGCATTGTGGATAGCTTTCCTGCAAAAAAACCTGCACCTCCTTAAGAGTCTTTCTGGCCTGCTGCCGGGTAAGTTTGTCCGCCTTGGTAAGTATCACATGCACCGCTTTCCCGGTTGGCGCAAACCAATCCAGCATCCGCTGGTCAAGCGGGGTTAAAGGATGACGCACATCCATGATAAGCACCATGCCGTGAAGCGACTCCCTGGCTTGCAGATAGGTGCTAAGCAGGTGTTCCCAGTGCTGGCGGATTTCCAGCGGCACCTTGGCATAGCCGTAGCCAGGAAGATCGACCAGAAAACGATCATTTCCCAGTTGAAAAAAGTTGATATGCTGAGTACGCCCCGGTGTCTTGCTGACAAAGGCGAGACGGCCGCGATTGGCCAGGGTGTTGATAACACTCGATTTGCCTGCGTTAGAACGTCCGGCAAAGGCAATCTCCACTCCGCCGGGCAGCGGCAAATCCCGCAGGTGATTGACGGTGGTGTAGAAAGTCGCGTGTTGAAAAAGAGACATGGATTTCCGGATCAGAGGTAGTGGAACTGGAAAATTAATTGTTGGCCGTACGGCAACTGAACTTACAGCGGTGTCTCTGTAGTTTCTTCGGCAATGGCCACCAAACCTTCCAGCACCAGATTATCTGCCATCCTGGCGGGGATATTAAGCCGTGCCAGCAACAGCGGCGCCGCACCGCCACTCACGATGCAGTCGGGTGCGTGACCCAAAGTGGCGGTGAGCAGTATAACCATGCGCTCCACTGCACCGGCCAGCGCCTGCACCCCACCACTATAGATGGCGTCGGCGGTGCTGTCCGGATAGTCACGGAACTCCCCTGCTCCAAGTTTCAACGATGCAGTGTTTGCCGTCAATGCTTTCTGCATCAATTCAAGACCGGGAACGATGATACCGCCAAGAAATTCGCCCGTGTCGGAAAGGGCATCCACTGTCATGGCGGTACCGGCACTCACTACCAGGCAACCTTGCCGTTGCGACCTCCATGCCGCAACCAGCGCTGCCCAGCGATCGCTGCCAAGTTGCGCCGGATCGGCATAGTAGTTGCGTACTCCGCACTGATATGCGCTGGCAACTGCCCATTGCGGCTCGGCTTCCCAACGGGAAAACAACCCCGACAGTTCCGCCTTCGTTTGCTCACCAGCCACGTTGGAAACCATGATGCGCGCTGGTTCTGGCAGATCTTGCCATTCCCGCTCCAGCAGCACGCCTTCGTTTTGCGCCACCGCACCCTGCTGCAACCAGCCGTGCCCGTCATGCAACCCCCACTTGATGCGGGTATTGCCGGAGTCAACCACCAACAAATGAGTCATATCATGCCACCTTGCGCAGGGTGATTTCGCCGCCGCTGTAGCCACGATTGCCCGCCGGAGTGTGTAATAGCAGCGAACCGTCCTCCCCCACGCCATGCACTACGCCTTCCTGGCTCGAGCCATCGGGCAGGTGCAAGGTAACGCATTTATTCTCGAACCCGTGACAATGCACCCACTCCTCCCTGAACGGTGCAAAACCTTGGCGTTCAAACTCTCTCAGCACCGTCACCAACTCGACCAGCAGCGCAGCCAGCAGCTTGTTACGATCCGGCATTTCGCCGGTGATGGCAAACAGGTCTGTCGCACCCTGGTCTATGCGCGCCTTTATACCATCCGATAGTTTCAGGTTCATGCCAATACCGATCACAGCAACAGTGGGGCCCAGCATATCTCCCTGCAACTCGATCAGGATACCCGCCAATTTACGGTAGTGGAACAGCACGTCGTTAGGCCATTTAAGCACTGCACCTCTGATCCCGGAGGATTGCAGTACACGGGCGATAGCGACCCCCACCGCCAGGCTCAAGCCCGACAAGAGATTGGCACCTTGCTGGAAACGCCACAGCAGAGAAAATGTAAGACCGTCGCCCAGACCGGAATGCCATTCCCGCCCGCGCCGCCCGCGTCCGCCAGTTTGCAGTTCTGTCGCCACGACACGCACACCGCCGCTACCAGAACTCATTTCCATTGCAGCCTGTTGCAGCAACAAGCTGTTGGTTGATTCGGCAGCATCCAGAATTTCGAGACGAAACGTTTTCGCTTCCGTGCCGAGGTGCTGCAGGATCACCTCCCGTTCCAGCCATTGCATCGGGTCGGGCAGACGGTAGCCACGGCCATGAACCTTATGCACCACCAGCCCCACTTCATCCAGGCCTCGCAACGCGAGGGACACGCTGGCGCGCGACACGCCAAGATTTCGGGCGATAGCTACACCGGAATGGAATTCGCCATCGTTCAACAGACGCAGAATGGAGAAAGTGAGGGGCTTCATGGAAAATTATCGGCAAGTGTCGGAATCACGGGTGCAACTGTTCCAATATAGACTCTTATTCACACTGAATCTGAATGGCTGGTCATTATATAATGTGCTGCGCCATGCATGGCGAATTACCTCACGAGAAACCAACTTGAAAGACACGCCTGTAATCACCCAACCCATAGCCCAGATTGCGCCTGCTGCCAATTTCATCCGCAACATCATCGACGAGGATAATCGCAGCGGCAAGTGGGGCGGACGCGTGGAAACCCGGTTTCCACCTGAGCCAAACGGCTACCTGCACATCGGCCATGCCAAGAGCATCTGTCTCAATTTCGGTCTCGCTCGTGATTACGGCGGCGTCTGCCATCTGCGTTTTGACGATACCAATCCGGAGAAAGAAGAACAGGAATACGTCGATACGATACTCGAATCGGTCAAATGGCTCGGCTTCGACTGGGGACGAAACCTTCATTACGCTTCCGACTATTTCGACAAACTGTATGAATTCGCCGAATACCTTATCAATCGGGGTCAAGCCTATGTAGACAGCCTCACTGCCGAGGAGATCCGCGCACTGCGCGGCACCCTGACCGAGGCCGGCGAGAACAGTCCGCACCGTGATCGCAGCGTCGCGGAAAACCTCGATCTGTTTCGCCGCATGAAAGCAGGAGAGTTCGCCGATGGCACCCACGTGCTGCGCGCCAAAATCGACATGTCCTCTGCCAATATCAACTTGCGCGACCCGGTCATCTACCGCATCCGCCGCGCTCATCATCACCGCACCGGCGACAGGTGGTGCATCTACCCGATGTACGATTACACCCACTGCATCTCCGATGCACTGGAAAAAATCACTCATTCCATTTGCACGCTGGAATTCGAGGATCACCGCCCGCTCTACGATTGGGTGCTGGATCAACTGCAAGATGTGGTTCCCTGCCATCCACAGCAAATCGAATTTGCCCGGTTGAATCTCACCTACACCGTGACGAGCAAACGCAAGTTGATGGAACTGGTGGCAGGCGGTTTCGTGGAGGGCTGGGACGATCCACGCATGAATACCTTGGTGGGAGTGCGCCGTCGCGGCTACACGCCCGAATCCATCCGCCTGTTCGCCGAGCGCATCGGTGTCAGCAAAGCCGATTCGTGGATAGACATGAGCGTGCTGGAAGACTGTCTGCGCCAGGATCTGAACGAACGCGCCCCGCGCCGCATCGCCGTGTTGAGGCCGCTGAAACTCATTATCGACAATTACCCGGAAGACAGCGAGGAGGAATGCCTCGCCCCCAACCATCCGCAAAAACCTGAATGGGGAAAGCGTGCCGTACCCCTGTCAAGAGTCATCTACATCGAGCACGACGACTTCATGGAAATACCTGCCAAAGGCTACTTCCGTCTTTCACCCGGCGCGGAAGTGCGTTTGCGTTATGCCTACATCGTGAAGTGCATTAATGTGGTGAAGAACGCCAGCGGCGAAATTGAGGAAATTCATTGCACCTATGACCTTGATACCAAGAGCGGTACAGCAGGCGCGGAAACACGCAAGGTCAAGGGCAATATCCATTGGCTTTCGGCCAGCCATGCGCACCCAGCCGAAGTGCGGCTATTCGATCGACTATTCTCCGATCCCCATCCTGATGCGGGTGGCAAGGACTACAAAGCATTCCTCAATCCACACTCGAAGGAAATCATCTCCGCCTACCTGGAACCCGTACTCGGTGAAGTCCAGCCGGAAGAACTGTTCCAGTTTGAGCGCCATGGTTACTTTATCGCCGACCGTGTGGAGACAAAACCGGGTAAACCGGTATTCAACCGTGCGGTAACGCTGCGCGACTCGTGGGGGAAAAACACTTAAAAAATCTCCCCGGCGCTCACACCACAGACTTCACGAATACTTCACTTCTGCATGACACTTTCCTCACCTACGCCATGTTAATTTCCCCACCGTGGTGTAATACTCCACTTTTTTAGTCGGAATTGGCCGCCTACAGCGGCCCGAAAATCAGCAACCAGTAATCACTGTAACTGGAATAATTGTACTTGCACCTGCTGTCTAGCCGCGCCGACTCTTCATCCGGTAGAGCCAAGGGATCGCACGCGAGGAATAGTTGAGATTCCTGTAATTCAATTTCAAGAACCTAATACACACCTGGTAAAGGGGAGTTAAGTGCTAAACAAACAAAAAATTCTCGCGCTATTGGCAGCATCTGGTCTGATGCTCTCGGGTCCCATAGCTGCAGCCCAAGATCCAAATGATACCGTGGACTTCCAGTCTTGGAACAATGTCACAGCTGTCGGCAAGTTTGATGCTCTGGGCATCACCAATCCAAAGCTGGCGAACTTCAGGTGGTGGATGGAAGGACAAGGGCGTTTTGGCGATGACGGAACACGTTTCTCTCAGGCCATAATCCGTCCTGGTATCGGCTATCAAATTCACAGAACCACCAGTCTCTGGGTAGGTTATGCCTGGGCCCCGACCACCACGCCTTTTGCCAGCCACGCGTTCGACGAACACCGGTTGTGGCAGCAAGCATTATGGACCGAGCGATACAAAATAGGTTCTTTCAATCCGACGGTCGCTCTGCGCAGCCGCTTTGAAGAACGCTGGGTAGACAATTGGAAGGGGCAGGATACCGCTTATCGTTTCCGGCAATTGGCCAGGGTGCTGATACCGCTCCCGCAAGCGCCGGCCTTTGGCCTGGTACTGGCTAATGAAATATTTATCCATCTCAACGAAGCCGACTGGGGACCGCGTAGCGGTTTCGATCAAAACCGGGCATTTGCGGGAGCGGCTTATACCTTCAACAAAAATGCCCGAACCGAGATCGGCTATATGAACCAGACGCTCAACAGAATAAACAATCCACACAACCTGATGGATCACATTTTATCGGCCAATTTATTTCTCAATTTCTGAAAGAATGAGGACAGGACACAAAGCAACGTCGGCACCCCTGCTTCTGTTCGCTGCGGTGCTCCTGCTCTCGCCGGCCCTGTCTGTCGCCAGCCAGCCTGATCCGGCCAATTATGACCAATGCGTGCTGGCAGCGACCAACAAGGCAGCCGGCGACTTGGCCGCCCTCGAAGCCGTGAACTCCTGCAGCGAGAAATTTCAGGAAAAAGGATCGCAAGACGAATATCTGGCAGCCGAAGCTCTGGGCAAGCTTGACGCTGATGGTGGTTTTGGCTACGGCATATTCAGCGGCAGTATCTACAACGGCAACAGTGATTACACCGTCACGCAAGTCACCATTCTTCTCACCCCGATACCTGCCGGATCGCCTCTGATCACGAGAGAATACAACATCGATGTAACCGTGCAGCCGCTTACCAAGGGCGCGCTTTCAGTGGCGCTGATATCCGACGGTACCCGCGAGTTCTCGTGGAACCTTACAAAAGCTCGCGGCTACAAAGCTCGCTGAATATCCCGGCCGTTCAATCAAATGTGATCGCGAATCCGGATAACGCTCCGGCGCGGGGTGATGTATTGAGCCTGGCTGACTCTATAGCAGAGGTTTGAACATCGCCTCCAGCTTGCTGCGACTGAGGAGACCCAGATGGGTGCCGGTGATTTTTCCGCTGCGGTCGATAACGACGGTAAAAGGCAATGCTCCCTGATTGTTTCCCGCCGCTTCAGCCAGCGCCATGGCTTCCATGCCCCCTGTCAGTACCGGGTAATTGATGCCGATGTCTTTACTGAAAGCCGCTGCCTTTTCCCGTTGATCCACGGCGATGCCGACAAAAAGTAATCCCTGATCGCGGAATTGCTCCTGAAGCTCAATGAATTCGGGGATTTCCTTGCGGCATGGCTCGCACCAGGTCGCCCAGAAATTGACCACTAGAACTTTGCCGCGCCACTGTGAAATAGTCTGGCTCGTGCCTTGCAGGTCAGGCAGGCTGGCGGCGAGTATCGTCTCTGCCCCCTTATTCGCGCTGCCTACCGCAGCCGCAGACTGAGAATTGCTGCCTGTCATCTGACCCCGCAGCAAGAAACCGGCGGTCACGGCAAATGCCGCGATACCCGCATACAATAGCATCTGCTTTAATTTAGTCATTCAGACCAGTAGCGCATTGAGTACTGCGAGAAAACTTTCTGCGTTCTGATAACCAATCAGTCTGATGCCTGGAATTTCACGCCCTTGCTGATCAATGAACAGGATGCCGGGCGGACCAAACAGTTTGAAGCGCTTGAGCAGCGCCATATCATCGGGCGTGCCGGCGGTGACGTCCACCTGCAGCAATGCCACGTCTTTCAGCCGCGACTGTACCCTGGCATCGGTAAACGTGAAGCGCTCCATTTCCTTGCACGAAATACACCAGTCGGCATAAAAATCCACCATCACGTATTTGTCCCGCGACTGCAGGATATGCTGGTCAAGCTCGGCTATCGACTTTACCCGCTGGAATGGCAAATGCCCCGCCTCACCAACGTTCACTTTGCCTGCCTCTACCGCACCGGCGCTGGAGATATTTAATTTTGAGAGGGGTTGCAGAATATCACGGCCGCCTGAGAGAACGCCTATCAGCATGGCCACACCGGTTAACAGCGCAATCAGGCCCAGTCCTTTCAGAAATTTACGCAAGCCGGAAGCCGCTGGCGGCAATGGGTCAACGGCGTGCAGATATATGGCGGAGACGATCAGCAGCACCGCCCACAACAGCATATGCACCACTGCCGGAATCACCGGCGATATCAGCCAGATCGCCACCCCCAGCAGCAGCACGCCAAAAAAGCGCTTGACTGATTCCATCCAGGGACCTGCTTTGGGCAGCAGTGCTCCGGCGGATGCACCCAACAGCAGCAGCGGCACACCCATACCCAGAGCCATGACAAACAGCGCCGAACCACCAAGTACCACATCCCGTGTCTGGCTGATGTACAGCAATGCCCCCGCCAGCGGTGCTGCGACACAAGGCCCGACTATCAGTGCGGACAGTGCGCCCATACCGAATACACTGGTCAAATGTCCACCCTTCAGATGTCCCGCCTCTTCGGAGAGCTTGCTCTGGAGAAAACCCGGCAATTGCAATTCATAGAAGCCGAACATGGAAAAAGCCAGCACGATGAATACCAGCGCAAATGTTCCCAGCACCCAGGCGTTTTGCAGGGTTGCAGACAGCATTGCGCCGGAAAGCCCGGCTGCCACGCCGGCAGCGGCGTAAGTGAGCGCCATCCCCATGACATAGGCCAGCGCTAAAATAAAACCGTGAGTCTTGGTGATATGCTGCCCCCTGTTCGCAATGATCCCTGACAGGATAGGAAACATCGGGAACACGCAGGGCGTAAACGAAAGCAGCAGACCGATGCCAAAAAACCCGGTCAGAATCAGCCAGAAACTGCCGCTTTCAAACATCTGGTCGATTCTGTTCGATTCCGTCTCAATACTGGGAGATCTGGCTGGGGACTGGAACAGTTCCGCAGTAGCGTCCGGCCTGGCAGCAGTCGCATCATTGCTGACCGCCTCGGCTACTGCCCCGACCACGGCGCGCGCAGCCGGCAGTGTCAGCTCGATTACCTTGTTGATGGGAGCGTAGCAAACACCTATCGGTTCGTTGCAGCCCTGATAGGTGGCGGCAAGAGTCAACTGGTTCGTTGCCGATGCTGCGCGCTTCAAGGAAATTATCGCCTGGAACGGTTTGTGAAAAACCTCGACTTGACCGAAGGTCAGATCACTTTTCATCTCCCCTTGGGGCAGCGAGATTCTTTCAATGAATGTTTCGCTGTCTTGTGGCTTGAATGCTATTTTGTCACGATAAAGGTAATAATTTTTTGCCGGCGCAAAATCCGCTATCAGCGTATTCGCGTCACGTACCCTGACCGTAAGTTTGAAAGCCTGGTCTGGCGGCAACAGTTCTTCTTCGCTCTGACCAAGGTTTGCACCGAGTTGCTGCAATCCGGACAGCAGATTGAAAGATTTCTTCTCCTCGGCGAAGGCATTGATGCTGACGATACAAAGCAGCAATAATAAATAGCGGGGCAGACGCATAGGTAATGCGATTCTGTTCATGTTTTATCCGGAAATGCCAGCGTTTCAGCAGCCATCCATTGCATATAAGCGGGTAAGCCGTTGCTTATTGGGACAGCAATAATTTCCGGGAGTTCGTAAGGGTGCATCGCCTTCACCGCCTGCTCCACTCGAGGGTAATGCTGCGCCAGAGTCTTGATTAATACCGGCACCTCGCTGGCATTCTCGATTTCTTCCTGCCAGCGATAGACAGAAGTGCAGTCAGCCAGTACGTTGACGCACGCAGCCAGCCGTTCATCAACCAGTTTTTGCGCAAGCGCCAAAGCGCTCGCCCTATCGGGAAAATTGGTAATGACCAGTATGGATTCCATCGGACAGTTGGTACCAGTTAAACCGGCAGGCAGGATTTTACCTGCTTTCCGGGCTGATTGCTGCGCTCGCAGCAATGCCCGCGGCTACAGTCGGGTAGCGCAGATTTACATGCAACTCATGCTTCATGCGCGTATTCGTCAGTCGGCGCGATTCTCGCATGAACGACAGCATGCCCGGCGATATGCGTCCATTGACCTCGGCGCGGGCAATGCGCGGCGGGTGCGGCAGGCCGAACCGGTCCGCCACCAAGTCTAAATACTCACCCATTTTCAGATGTGAATCGTCGCAAACGTGGTAAATCCTCCCCGGTTTTGCGTGGCGCAATGCGGCAAAAACGCTGCCGGCAAGATCATCGGCATGAATGTGGTTGGTGTAGCTATCCTCTTCCGGCAGCAGTGCCGGCACGCCTTCCCGCAAACGGGCCAGCGGCAGGCGATCGGCGGCATAGATTCCTGGCACGCGCAGGATTGAAACGTTCACCCGATTGCGCTGCCCCCACTCTCGTACCTGCCTCTCTGCGGCGGCCCGGCGCATGGCCCGCTCGGTTTGCGGGTTGAGCGGATGAGTTTCATCTATCAATGCACCACTGCAATCGCCATACACCCCGCTGGTACTGATGTAGACCAACTGTTGTGGTAACATTCGCCCTATTGTTTTTGAGCGCTTTGTCAGTGCCGCCAGAAGATTGGCTGTGCGCGTATCGCGCCTGCCATGATCCGGTGGTGGCGCCAGATGCAACACTGCGTGAGCCATGCCCGCGAGCTTGGCAAGACTCCTGGAGTTGTCGAGATCTCCTGACACTGGAGTAATTCCGTGCGAACGTAGCTGACGGCAGTTTTCCGCTCTGCGGCACAGCCCCAGCAGCCGGTAGTGCGCCTGTAGCAGCGGTGCTGCTCGCAAGGCAATGTCGCCGCAACCAATGATTAAAAGTGTTCGTTTCATCCCGATCTATTTTATTGACCGCCAGTTATTTTTGTTGCAGCGTTTATAAGCCGATGTCGTATCGAATCACCATCCAGCCCAGTGGCCACATTTTCGCTGCAGAACCCGGCGAAACCGTGCTGCAAGCCGCATTGCGCCAGGGTTTTCCGCTGCCCTACGGCTGCCGCAACGGCGCCTGCGGCAGCTGCAAAGGCAAAATCATACAGGGAACGGTTGATTTCGGCAGGCATAACGCAGATACACTGACTGATGCGGAAAAGCAGGCAGGCATGGCTTTGTTCTGCTGCGCCTTGCCGTTGTCGGAACTGGTGATCGAATCCCGCGAAATCGGTGCGATCAAGGATATTGCAGTCAAAACCATGCCGTGCCGCGTACACCGGCTGGAACGGGCCGCACCCGACGTGATGATTATTTCCCTGAAACTTCCGACCAACGAACGGCTGCAGTTTCTCGCCGGGCAGTATATCGACATTCTGATGAAAGACGGCAAACGCCGCAGTTTCTCACTGGCCAATGCGCCGCATGACGATGAATTGCTGCAACTGCACGTGCGCAACTATCCCGGCGGCACCTTTTCCGAGCACGTGTTCACATCCATGAAAGAGAAGGAAATTCTGCGCTTTGAAGGACCGCTTGGCACCTTCTTCCTGCACGAGGATTCGGACAAACCGATCATATTTGTCGCCGGTGGCACCGGCTTCGCACCGGTTAAAAGCATGCTCGAGCATATCTTCCACAGCGATAATATGCGCGGCAACGAGCGGCAAATGGTGCTCTATTGGGGTGCCCGCACCAGAGCCGGTCTCTATCTGGCGGAACTGGCGGGAAGCTGGCAACAGGCGCACGACAATTTCACTTTCATCCCGGTGCTGTCGGAAGCGCTGCCGGCAGATAACTGGCGCGGTCGAAAAGGCCTGGTGCATCAGGCGGTACTGCAGGATTTCGACAGTCTCGCCGGATATCAGGTATATGCCTGCGGTACGCCGGTAATGGTGGCGGCGGCCCACAAGGATTTCACCCAATTGCGCAACCTGCCGGAAGATGAATTTTTCTCCGACATGTTTACTGTTTCGTCGAGCGAACCTAAACTTTAAACCTGCGTCCCCATCCTGGACACTTCCAGGTGCTTCAATACCAGTTCCTGTCCCTTGTTGTAATGCTCTTTTGCCAGTTCAGGCTTGCCAATTTTCTCGTTCAACTGCGCCAGTGTGAAATGAGCCGGATGACCAGGTTCCAGCGACAGGCTCGCTTCCAGATAGTTCTGCGCTTTTCCCCACAACTTGCAATGGAAGCAAAGCTTGCCCAGAGCAAGCAGCAGCCCGGCATCGTTGGCGTGGGACTCGAGCCACGCTTCGGCACGCTTGATCTGCCCGATCGCATCTTCCCCCAGGCATTCCGCATAAAGTCCGATAAGCTCCGGATCCCATTGCTGATCCAGGCTTTGTTCGATGATCTGGTGAGCGGTCACACACTCATCCAGCGCCATGTGCTCATGGGCGGAGGCGGCAGCCAGTCTGCTGTCCTTTCTCTCTGCCGCAGGGATAGCCTGCCAGTAGTTCTTTAACAACTGCGGGTTTATTGCTTTGCTTTTTAGATTTTCCAGATGGGCATTGCACCGTAATTGCTCGGCCAGAGTCCTGTCGAAAGCGTTGCGTTGTTCCAGTTGACCAACCAGATCCAGCACTGCGTCCCAATTTTTCAACTGTTGCTGGGCTTTCAATTCCAGCCGCAGCGCCGCAGTGTGCTGGCGCACTCCCCCGGAACGCAGGCTCTGCAATACTTGCAACGCTTCTTTGGGGCGGCGTTCATCCAGCAACAGCTCGGCTTGAGTGACGAGCCGTAACGCGATTTCTTCCGGTGCGTCATTCTCCGCCGCGGCAATAAACTCATCGCGCCGGGAATATTCCCTCAGTTCGTGCGCGGAACGAGCCGCGATAATTGCATTGATCGCATTAACCGCAGGAGATTCTTTCAGTTCCAGTGCGGCAACCGCAGATTTTTCGGCTTTGGCGTAACGCCCTTCAAAGAACGCCTTGAGCCCATCCAGCATCGCTGTACGCGCTTTCTCACGGCGGCGGTGCAGGCGCGATTCGCGTATCTCCATCGGCAACCGCAGGGTGATGCCGATCAGCCGCACCACAAAATAACCGATCAGGAATACCGCCAACAGGATTGCCAGCAGCAGATTGAGTGAAAGTTCGATGCGATAAGGCTGCACTACCAACAACACGTAGCCGCTGTTGTATGTGGCTGCGAGCGCCACCGCCACTGCCGCGATGCACAACGCCAGCAGCCAGAACACCAGTTTCATCTGCTTTCCCGCTCGCGTGCCAGCCGGTAATTGCGCACCGCATCAAGACTGGCCGAGATATCAGGCAGTTCTATGCCGATCTCGCTGTCGTGCAATTGACGTAATGCCTCCAGCATGTTGGCAGCGGGCCTCGATTTATTGTCATAATAGCGGTTGATCCAGTCCAGGCAGGCTTTGACATCCGCCTTGAAGCTGGCCGCATCGCGCACCAGCAAGGCATGTCGCGCCGACAGAAGCCGCAGCTTGAGATTCTCGCGCAGGAAGTACGCCTGTGACGGCGCTAACAGCGGCAAGTCGGGCTTATTCATATTCTGGATGCGCACCAGTTGCTTCATGTCCCCCCAGACCTCGCGCGCGAACTTGAGCCAGACGCTTTCCTCTGCCGGTATCGGTCCCGGAGCAGGAGGACTGGTTTGCGGCGGACGGATTTCCATCGCCAGCGGCAGCGTTTCTACTGCGGCGGCAAGATTGTCAAGGCGCAGGCTGATTCCCACCGTATCGACATAGCGCGCAGCTTTCAGCAGATCTATATCCTTCAACATGACTTTACGCAGTGGCGACAACTGCGGGCGATCGATACGTTGCAAACGGGCATCGGCTTCCTGCATCGCAATCAACGCAGCTTTCACATTGCCCGCCAGTTGCAATTGCTGACTGGCAATGAGCAGCAACTGCTCCACTTCCTCCAGCGTCACTTCATCACGATTGCGTGCCACCTCCTGATAGAGCGCTTCCAGCGCCACTTGCTGACTCTGTGATTCAGCCAGTTTAGCTTCGAGCAGGCTGAGTTTGGTTTCTGTCTGGCGGCCCGCCTCGCGCGCTTCTGCCGCAAGATTACGTGATTCCTTGCCGGAAGCGCCTGCTTCAGCCAGGCGCTTCGCCAATTCCTGCTGCAAGCCTGTGATCTGGTTGCGGGTGTCATACCACTGCCACGCCACCACAATGGCAACGATAACGACCATGGCAACCACCATCAGCGGATTGATGCGGCTGCGCAGGTCTGGCGGTTTATCGGTAGCGCCGGATTGAGTTTCTGCGTTCATGCTTTCTGTGGAGAACAAATCCCGGTTCCCGCTCCTGGGTTGAAATAATCTGACAAACCCTGCAGCAAACCTTCATCGCCAGCAGCAGTGGAAATCACCTCAGCGCATCCGAGTTTTTTTGCAATCTGCGCGATGCGCTCATGCGACACGAATAACGGGGTTTTTCTGAGCCAGGATTGGCCAGAATCGCCAACCATGTCAAACAAATTACGCAGCCCTTCGCTGCTGGTCACGACAATGGCATGTAGCGCGTTACTTGCCCAGGCTTGCAGCAGCGGTGCGATATCAGTGTCGGGCCTGACGCGGCTGTAACATTCCGCATATTTGACTGTAGCGCCGCGTTTCACCAGCGTATCCCCCAGCAACTCGCGGCCACCATCGCCACGAAAGATCACTACACGTTTGCCCTGAATCTGCTGTAATTCCGCCATATCGAGTAGTGCTTCGCTGTCAAACCGTGTGGTGGGTGCAATCACTTCGCTGACGCCAAACTGTTTCAGCTCCCTGGCGCTGCCCTGGCCGACGACAGCAATTCTCAGCCCCGGTGGCAACGCCCGTTTTGTGAGTATCAGATTCATCGCCTTGTTGACCGCATTGGGGCTGATGAAAATCGCCAGATCGAACTCATCCAGACGTGCGATCAAGTCGAGTAACGGACGTGGATCCTTTACATCGCGGATTTCCAGTACCGGAAACAACACCGGATTACCGCCTGCTGCGCGAATCGCGGCGACAAGATTGTCTGCCTGATGCGCTGGCCGCGTGACCAAGATATTGGTCCCGGTCAGCGGCTTAGTCACGGATAACTCACGGCTTCAATCGTGCTTGATTCCAGTGCTGCCAGAATTTCTTCCGCCCCCTGTGACTTCAAATCCAGTGCCAATTGTGCGCCCATGATCGCACCCGATTCCGGCTTGCCGCTCAATTCAGCGCTGATCATACACGTTCCATCAGGGCTGGCGACAAACCCGCGCAACCGCAGCACGCCGTCGGCAATTTCCGCAAAACCGCCCAAAGGCACCTGACAACTGCCGCCCAGCGCACGGCTCATGGCACGTTCGGCCTCCACACACTGGGCGGTTTCCAGGTGATGCAACGGCTGCATGAGTTTTATCAGATCGGGCCGATCGGCACGGCATTCGATTCCAAGCGCTCCCTGTCCCACTGCCGGCAGACTCAACTCGGCGCTCAACAGTGCGGCAATGCGCCCGGCCAGTCCCAACCGCTTCAATCCCGCCGCTGCCAGAATGATCGCTGCATATTGATCTTCATCCAATTTGCGCAGCCGAGTCTGCACGTTGCCGCGCAGCGGCTGCACTTGCAAATGCGGAAAGCGCGCACGCAACTGGCTTTCGCGCCGCAGGCTGGAAGTACCCACCACGCTGCCGGCGGGGAGCGCGTCGAGACTGGTATAGCGATTGGAAACAAAAGCATCACGCGGGTCTTCACGTTCGCCGATGGCGGCCAGCGCAAATCCAGGCGGCATATGCATCGGCACGTCCTTCATCGAATGCACCGCGATATCCGCGCGGCCCTCTTCCAGTACCTGCTCCAACTCCTTGATGAACAATCCCTTGCCACCGATTTTGGAGAGCGAGGTGTCGAGTATCTGGTCACCGCGCGTCGTCATGCCGAGTATGCTGATTTCGGTTTGCGGGTATAATTCCGTCAACCACTGCCGGATGAAATTTGCCTGCCACAAGGCCAAGGCGCTTTCCCGTGTAGCAATAACGATTTTTGTGGGCATGGATGAATTGGGCATTTATATCACAATGAGAAAATTACGCGATCCGCGCTTGCCGCTTATTTTAGCACGGTCGGCGCCGGCCTGGCTCGAAGCGCAGCGGGGATCCGTCCCTCTCCGTACCATGCAAGAAATAGCACGATGAGTTCCCTTACGCCCGGGAACAACAGTTCCGACAAAAATTATATCGATGACAAGGATTTGCCGCTGCGTGAGGACATCCGCCTGCTGGGACGCATGTTGGGCGATACCTTGCGCGAACAGGAAGGCGAGTCCACTTACGCTCTGATCGAAAACATTCGCCAGACCGCGATTCGCTTTCGCCGCGAGCAGGATCCCAAGGCGCGGCAAGAGCTGGATACGATACTCAACCAACTGAGCAACAAGGCTACTGTCGCAGTGGTGCGCGCATTCAGTTATTTTTCGCAACTTTCCAACATTGCCGAGGATATTCACCACAACCGCCGCCGCCGCGCTCATCTCTGCGCCGGATCGCCACCCCAGGCTGGCAGCGTGGCGCTGGCACTGGACCGGGTTCTGTCCAGCGGAGCAGACGGAGCCGCGTTGGCCAAGTTTTTCGCCAAGGCAGTAGTGTCACCGGTATTGACCGCCCATCCCACCGAAGTGCAGCGCAGAAGTATCCTCGATTGGCAGTTGACCATCGCACACTTGATGAATGCACGCGATCGCATGCAGCTCACGCCCGATGAATTGCACGATAACGAGGAGGGGCTGCGCCGTGCCATTCAAATTCTGTGGAAAACCCGCATGCTGCGCTCGGCACGCCTGTCGGTACATGATGAAATCAAAAATGGCCTGGCTTATTACCGCTACACCTTTCTCACTGAAGTCCCACGTCTCTATGCGGAAATCGAGGACTTGCTCGAATCCCGCCTGGGTGAAAATGCCCCGCGTATTCCACCGTTTCTGCGGATCGGCAGTTGGATAGGCAGCGACCGCGACGGCAATCCCTTCGTCACCGATGAGGTGATGCAGCATGCGGCTGAGCGTCAATCGGCGCTGGCGCTGGATTTCTACATGGGCGAAGTGCACCTGATTGGCCGCAGACTGAGCCTGACCGACCGTCTGGTGGAAGTGAGCGACGAACTGACGCAGCTGGCCGAAGCCTCACCCGACCGTGCCGAAAGCCGCGCTGACGAACCTTACCGGCGTGCTTTGATCGGTGTTTATGCGCGCCTTGCCGCTACCGGCCAACAACTTGGTCATACCATCACACAACGGCGTCCAGTCGAGCCGGTTGAGCCTTATGCAGACAGCACGGAGTTTGTGCATGATCTGGACATTGTGATTCGCTCGCTCAAGCAGAACAAATCAGAATTGCTGGCACGCGGAGCGTTGCGCCACTTGCAGCGCGCAGCGGAAGTATTCGGCTTTCATCTGGCGCCACTGGACATGCGCCAGCACAGCAACGTACATGAGCACGTGGTGGCAGAATTGTTCGAGCACGGCGCGCAATGCCAGGATTATTCGGCACTGACCGAGGCGCAACGCACACACTGTCTGCTCACCGAAATCAGCAGCCCACGTCCATTGCTCTCACCCTATCTGGATTATTCTGATCTCACCCAGAGCGAACTGCGCATCCTGCAAACGGCAGCAGAGATACACCGGCGTTTCGGCCGCGCTGCGCTGCCCAATTACATCATCTCCAAAACCGATGGTGTCTCCGATGTGCTGGAAGTCGCGCTGCTGTTGAAGGAAGTCGGACTACTGCAACCCGGGGAAACTCCTCGCCTGCATCTCAATATCATCCCGTTGTTCGAGACCATCACCGACCTGCGCGGCTGCGGCGCCATCATGGACGAACTGTTCTCACTGCCTTACTACCGCAAGCTGCTGGATTCGCGTGGCGACGTGCAGGAAGTGATGCTGGGTTATTCCGACAGCAACAAGGACGGTGGTTTCCTCGCCGCCAACTGGGAACTGTACAAAGCCGAAACCGAGCTGACCAAAGTATTCGCCAAGCACAAGATCGAATTACGCCTGTTTCACGGGCGCGGCGGCACGGTCGGACGCGGCGGCGGGCCGAGCTATCAGGCGATACTGGCGCAGCCACCGGGCAGCGTCAACGGACAGATACGCATCACCGAACAGGGTGAAGTCATCGGCAGCAAATACTCCGATCCCGAGATCGGCCGGCGTAATCTCGAAACACTGGTTGCTGCCACTGTCGAAGCCACCTTGTTGAGCCACGATATCCTGGGCGAACGCGCCGCCGGTTACTATCAGGTCATGGAAGTGCTGGCAGGCGACGCGCTCGCCGCTTACCGCAGTCTGGTCTACGAGACTCCTGGTTTTGAACGCTACTTTCAGGAATCCACCCCGATCAGAGAAATCGCCGGGCTGCATATCGGCAGCCGCCCGCCGTCACGCAAGCAATCCGATCTGATCGAAGACCTGCGCGCGATCCCGTGGGTATTCAGTTGGAGCGTCAGCCGCGCCATGATTCCCGGCTGGTACGGCTTCGGCTCGGCAGTGGAAGCATTCGTCCAGCGCGAGGGCGAACAAGGGCTGAAACAGTTGCAGGAGATGCACCGTATCTGGCCGTTCATGCAAACGCTGCTGTCCAATATGGATATGGTGCTGTCAAAAACCGACATGGGCATCGCCTCCCGCTACGCCGAACTGGTGACGGACGTGAAACTACGCGAAGAAATCTTCGGTCGCATTGAGGCGGAATGGGAACGCAGCATAAAATGGCTGTTTGCCGTGACGGGCCACACCGAACTGCTGCAGGACAATCCCACCCTTGCGCGCAGCATCCGTAACCGTATTCCCTACATTGATCCGCTCAACCATCTGCAAGTGGAACTGCTGCGCCGCTATCGCGCCGGCGATACCGGCGAAATGGTGCAGCGCGCAATTCATCTCAGCATCAACGGTGTCGCCGCCGGACTGAGAAACAGCGGATGAGTTCTGTTAAAACGGATAATACCCGCCATGTGCGGGGTTTTTCATTTCTGATACCCACCCTCGAGGTGGGTTTTTCTTTGGTGTGATGGCTTGGTATTGAGTAAACACGGTTACAAACTGGTTGCAGTCTACAAAAAAGGAGCTACAAGCATCAGCCTGTAACCCCTTGTTTTATTGGTGGGCCGTGTCGGATTCGAACCGACGACCTACGGATTAAAAGTCCCATTTTTATAGCTTTAAGGACTTTTAAGGATTTTTAAGAGTACACACACTATATTGTTTTTAATGAATATTTATTTTAGAAGCCGTTAATCCGATTGACGCTGTTTTAAATATCCGGTCTACTATGCGGCTACTAACTTCATTTAGTAGCCCATATGCCCAAGCTCACCAAATCCATCGTCGATGCAATTCCCTACCCTGCAGCCGGGCAGAAATTTTACCGCGATTCAGAAATCAAAGGTTTTGCTCTTCGCGTAGGCACTGGTAGCAAAGTCTATATTGCTGAGAGCAAGGTCAGCAATAAAACGGTGCGCGTCACCATCGGACGTCACGGTATTTTTACCGCTGAACAAGCCCGACACGAAGCTAAAAACATTCTGGGTATGATCGCTCGTGGCATCAACCCCAATGATGCGGACAAAGCCAAGCGGGCTCGTAGCGTAACCCTCACCGAAGTTTTCCAGGCCTACCTCAAAGCACGTAGCAGTCTCAAACCCCGCACTGTTTATGACTACAATCGTTTAACGGGAGTCTATCTTACCGATTGGCAGAACAGGCCGTTGGCCGATATCAGCAAAGACATGATTGAGCGCAAACATCGGGAGATCGGTGCACGCAGTCCTGCTCAGGCGAATTACACCATGCGCTTTTTGCGAGCAATTTTCAACTTCGCCATCGGGCAGTACGAAGATTCATCAGGGAATCCCATCATCACTGACAACCCAATCAAGCGGCTCTCGCAGACGCGTTCCTGGTATCGTGTAGATCGTCGCCATACCGTTATCAAAACTCATGATCTGCCTGCATGGTTCAAGGCCGTTAACAACCTTACAAACGATTCTGTGGGGCGTAATAGAGAATCAATCAAGGATTATTTGCTGCTGCTGATTTTTACAGGATTACGGCGCGAAGAAGGTTTCAGTCTGCCATGGAAACAAGTCGATCTCAAAGCCAAAACTCTGACTATTCCCGATCCGAAAAATCGCCAACCACATGTCTTGCCTTTGAGTAATTTCCTCTACACCATGCTCACCCGTCGATATAAGCAAATAGGTAAGGACAGCCCGTTCGTGTTTCCGGGCGATGGAGTGAAAGGCTATCTCAACGAAACCGGCAAACAGATGAAACATGTTACAGAGGAGTCTGGTGTATCGTTTACGCTGCACGATCTCCGGCGCACGTTTATCACGGTTGCCGAGAGTCTCGATATTTCGGCTTATGCCGTCAAACGCCTGGCGAATCACAAGATGACAAACGACGTCACCGCGGGCTATATCATCGGCGATGTCGAGCGTTTACGAATTCCTATGCAAAGAATTACCGACTATTTCCTCAAGTGCGCTGGTATCAACCCGGTTACTATTGCTCCGGCCCGATGAAGTCTTAAGCCGCATACTTGACGCGTTTGTCTTGGAGTTCTGTCAATAACTGTACGGAAATGTTGAATATTGACCCAAGCGCGCATCGATTCACATTAAGGTAGCGCACAATCAATTACGCAAATCTGGATGCGACGATTTTCTTCTGGTGTAAGTGTCTGCCGTAAGCGTTTTTCAAGTTCTTCGGCACTAAAAAGTTTCTTACCATCGAGAGGTGGAGCCATCCCCTTGCCACCGAACCAAAAGACAAGATAGATTCCATGGCCATCCGCGCCAGGATCACGGGTATACTTGGGAATCAGTTGCTCATGGATCGCGCGCCAAAGATCAACATGGCTGTCTTTCTTGATTTCGATGGGAACGTTGAATCTATTTGTTCCACCGAAAGAAACTCGGATGTCAGCGCGTTTATCATCCGCATAATTACCCTCCCGCTGGGCATCAACGCCAAGCTTGTCGAGTCGCTCATTCAGGTCGGACAACAACGCATCACGGCAATCGTTCTCCGGTTTAGGTTTGCACAATTTTTTGTTGTCCTTGTCATAGCTCCAGTACTGCCTGTAATCGTTGGTACTGCCATCGCGGATTTTCCGTGCAATGTCGCGTAGATGTTCGAAAGCCAGTGCTGCAAGATCAGCGGCACTGGCGGGTTGAAGATTGGCAAGTGTGCGACTAACTTCTTCGACACCTAAATGGTGGAACGTAGCCTTACGCCGGGCAATGCGTTGGGTATGAAAAGCGCTACGCAAGACATGATGCCAATGCGCAAGGCTGGGTAAAACCAACAGGCGTTCGAGTTCGTGGGATGCTGCTTCGCTTGGATTACCACCTAGTGTATTGATGAATGAGCGCATCAGATCGGCGGTGTGCATCGCCGGACTGACCGTGTGAGCACCCTCTGGGCGTTTGGATGAGCAATCCGGTGCCAGCAGTTCTACCATCAGCGCGAGAACGGTCTCCGGCAGAGATGCATAGGAGAATCCGCGCTCCCAGCGATCATGCAAAAAGCCCGCCAGATAGCCTTGGCGAACCTTGCTTTTACCTATGTGCTGGAGCAGCTTGGCTGTATACACGGTTGGAGAGATTATCAGCCCGCAAGCCAGCCAATAGACTCGTTGCGCAGCATCCATGCTGCCTAGCTTGAGTTTGCGCTCTACGACGGATGCAAGCGCCTTCTTGTCGAGGTGACCTAGCGCCGCCTTCAAGAGAGGATCGAGTGCATTTCCCAATTGATGCTTGCGAGCGCGCAACGGAAAGCCTTCCAGTAACGGAGGCAACACAATGCGGGCAATTCCGGAATATGTGTCGTTATATGCCAATAGGTGCAGCCCACCGACATGCTTCTTTCCCGCACGCAGTAAGGGTAGTGCATAAGCAAGAAATACTTCCGCCACCAACGTCGGGCGCTCCTGAGCCAGTACGACAACCCATGCCGGATTTTCACCGATATCGTAGGTAAGACGGAATGCCAGTAGCCGCGGTAGCACAGCATCATCGAGTCGCAAAGCACCTGTTGGGTCGCTTTGGTATAGCTCATCCATACCTACCAGGCAGGCTGGGCGGATAAAGTGCATTTTCCCTTTTAGTTCGAGATCGACGATTTCGCTGACAGTCGGTAGATCGTTGCGGTCAAGGGCATGACGAAAACCTGAATAGGCTGCCTCGACCAACTCCTTGTCCCCATCAAGAAAATCCTCAAGGCGTTCGCGGGGTGTTTCACCCCTAGCCTCATAAATCAATCCGCTATAAGCTTGCGCCAAGTCGTATAAAATTTGCGGGTAGGCGCTGCCATCCCGGATAGCGCCAAGATGTTTTCGGTAATAGCCCACCCATTCGACTTTTCGTTTTTCCTGCTCAATATTTCTTTCTCGGTCTTTTATGGCATGCTCCTGCTGCCAATCACCAACGGGACACGAGATAAATGGTTCAAGCCATTGCTGAAAGGAAGGGTACGCACTCACCCATGACTCGATAAATTCCAGTGCTGGTAGAGTCAGGTCTTGCTGCCCCCCCTGTCGCTTTAACAAAAGAACGGCCTGAATGAAATAATATTCGGCCAACTCATTTTGCTCTTCCGTTGTTGCTTTCTCCAGATACCACATCCCTATGTCAGGGGGTGGAGATGAACCATGAAGCCTCATTACGCACTGGTTCATGCAATACCAGATATTTTCCCGTGTAGCGCATCGAGAGGCACCTTGTCCAATCATGGCCTTGTAGCGATCAGGACGGGTTGCGAACCACTGGGCGACTTTCTCAGCATGCTTTCCTTCAAGCCGGGTGTGTTCGTATTCATCGAGACCAACACCAAGCCAATCGTAGAGGCGTTCATCGGTGATAGTGTCGCCATGTGCTTCCAGCCCGCGTATCAGTAGTTCCCCTGCCATTCGGTTAAGTTGATGCTCGAACAGGATTTTTCTCAGGGCTATTTGTCTTTGTACAAATTGATCCAGTAACAGCGGCAGATCACCATTGGCTGTTGCCTCAGGAAGTTCGTGAATCCAGAAACTGAAATAGGAGCCGATCCGGTTGCGATCCTTAGGCAGGTGGAGATAATCAAATATTTGCGAGGGTGACAAGAAGTGCGGGTAAAGCTTGCGCAGAAGAAAGCCGAGTATTTCGTCGTCCCTGTCTTCGACTATCCTGGCCTGTATATCTTCCACAAGCCGCAATAGTTTGGAGGCATCATTCGACACGACATGCGATAACGTCCGCACAGCATCCCCTCGCACTGTCGGCCAGTAACTAGCATCCCGCGCAATAGCTTCCAGTGCTTCGGCAAGCGCAGGCATGCGTTCGCCATGGCGTATCGCATCAAGCACACAATCAAGTAGCGCTTGATCGGCTTCTTCGCGCGAGGGTGATGAAAGAATATCCAGAAATGCGTGTATCATATCCATTGTGCCCAGCGCTCCAAAGGGCGGGGATGACCAATCATCGGAACGGAACCAAGGGTAACGTTGCGCTTCGTTTTTCAAAGCCGTCAAGACTAGCTGCTTGTCCTTAACAGGGAAATTACTCACGTCACCATAGAGCACCACGCCTAAGGAATCGCGCTCGATCAGGACGGGCCGCCCGGTATGACAATGAACGGACAGCCATGCCATGAGACCACGCAGATCAGGCACCACGCCGCCATCCCCCCCAGTCATTAGCGCCAGTATGCGACCGAACGGCAAGCCGTTACTTTCAACCAGCTTTGCTAAATAACGTGCACCAAGAAATTCGGCAACGCTGCGATGAATGGGGATACGTTGCTCTTCGTCGTCGCGCTGAAACAGATTGGTTTTCAGCGCTGCAAGCAATGGCAAGTCGTGTGCCGTTAGCTCTTTCCAGTTGTAGTGTTGGTTGTCGGCTGCATCCTCATCCAGAGCGAACCCGGCAATCCCGGACAGCAAGTGGATAGCGCACAGGCATCCGGCGGCATCAAGCAGCGTATCGGCGGAAAGCGATTTATCGCGTTTTGCTTGACGGTGTTCTGGATTCTTCTCACCCACAAGTTGGCGGCATGCCATTTCGTAAATTTCCTTGCGGCTTTGCGGCCATTCGTCCCCCCCCACAGCCTCAACTAATAAATTCAGGGTTTGCGGATTACGAAGCAGCCCGATCAGTCTGTGTTCGCCAGCCTTGCGGATGAATTTTTCCGGGTCGGGTACGCTGGTTTTATGACGGAGAATTTCGATAACGTCATTGTCGGTCAACGGATCGAGATGTAGGGCAACGACCTCGCCATTTGGCGATACGAGCATCAGGGCTGCGCTATCGCTCTCACCCAGCCAATCTGCCTCACGGCAAGAAAGGCGGAAGCATGGGCGTCCGATTCTTTCAAGATGCTTGCGTATGTGATCGAGGGGTGTCCTGCCATCGTTACCATCGGCGCGCATCTCATCCAGTGCGTCAATGAACAAAATCTTGTTCTGGCCTCCCGCTCTAGGCTCGAAGGTGGCGAAGTCGCGCGCTTTGATGTATTCGCCGCCGGACTCATCCGCTTCTCGTTTGAATGCCTCAGTCTTGCCCGCACCCGGATCACCCAGCAGCACATATGCATCCAGGTTGCGATAGCTCTCTAGCGGATGACTACCCTGCTGCTCCGGATTGACAGACTTCCGCGTACATGTACGCTGCACAAGAAAAGATTGTGGAGCTTTAGTCAAAGCCAGTACTCCGCCGGGTAGGAGAGGAATTCTGCAATCGGGATGCCACCCTCGCCAACCAATAACTTGCGGCATTTGCCGAAGTTTTTCTCGAACACATCGAGACCGCTGACATGGCCGGAGGCAGGTCCGCTCTTCACTTCGATGGCGGTCAGTTTTTTGCCGCGTTCAATTACAAAATCGACCTCGCGTGAGCTTTCGCGCCAGTAGTGAAGGCGACAATCAGGGTGTCCGGTATTGTAAAGATGCGCACCCACTGAACTTTCCACCAATCGCCCCCAATAACTACGATCTGCTTTCGCCTCCGCCTTGGTGTACCCCGATCCGGCTGACATCAAGGCGTTATTGAGCACATTAAACTTTGGGGAAGATGCACGTCGCCTATGTTGTTGCCCCGCATATTTCTGTAGGCCACAAATTAACCCCGCATTCCCCAACATATCCAGATATCGGGCAAGCGTTACTGTGTTTCCTGCATCCTGAAGCTGTCCAAGCATCTTGTCGTAGGAGAGGATTTGACCCGAGTAACTACAGCCAAGGTGAAACAGTTGCTTGAGCAGTGCCGGTTTATCAACCCGCGTCATCATCAGAATATCCTTTTCGATGCTCGGTTCGATCAGTCCATCGCAGACATAATTGTGCCAGCGCGGTTCGTCGCGAATGTAGACGGCACTCCCAGGATAACCTCCGAAATAAATGTAATCCTCTAGGTCGAATTCGAAGGCTTCATGCATTTCGAGGAATGACCAGTGAGTAACGCGAATCAATTCATAGCGTCCGGTCAGGCTCTCACTCATGCCCTTTTGCATCAACAAAGGTGATGAACCGAGCAAAACGACATGTAATTTCAATCCCTCAGCTCGGTCAGCATCCCACAAACCTTTAACAGCTTCTGACCAGCGTGGAATTTTCTGGATTTCGTCGAGAACTAAAATGTGTCCGTTAGTCGATTCCCGTGCTGCCGTGCGAGCGCGTTGCCACTTGCTGACCAGCCATGCTGTATTCCGTGGGCCTGAATCCTGATCGTAGGTGACACTCCCGGCAGACACAAAACCGGGAAGGCGGATCTCGTCTGGCTGGTCTACGGGTACAAAGTGGTAACGCCTCGGATCGTACTGGGTCAGTGCATCGTGCACTAGCGTGGTTTTACCGACTTGGCGTGGCCCGGCTACAAAAATCAGAAAGCGAGGCGGTTCCGAAAGTCGCTCAAGAAGAGTGCGAGCTTCCTTGCGCTGATAAGGTGTGGTTGGCATAATTACTCTTCTGAGTTAATTTACTCAGTATAATAATCGACAAGCTAGATAAACTCAAGGGGAATTGAATTTTCGTTTGAACTGTATTTTCCATTGGAATTGAGAGATGTCACATCGTTTACACTGCACGTTATGGATATTTTAGTGTTGACAGCTCCCTAAACTAAAATGGCCTAGCGATAATTCGCTAAGCCTCTGTTTATTATGCCTATTAAGAGAAATTGAATCTCCGTCCACTGATTACGAATTATGGGCGGCATTAAGATAATCTTAAGCGCCCGCAAATACTAACTAGCTGTAGTTCTTAAAATCCCCACTGACTTACTATGTAATGGCTCCAAGTCGGAATAAAAAACTATTAGCAATTCTTCAATTTCAGCGAGGTATTAATATACTGCCACAATGTTTGCACATTCTTGCATCTTTACCAAGTCTACTATATGGCTACTAATATAAAACAACAAGGACTTATATTACTGTAACCCCTTGTTTTATTGGTGGGCCGTGTCGGATTCGAACCGACGACCTACGGATTAAGAGTCCGCTGCTCTACCAGCTGAGCTAACGACCCGGAATGAACCGGAATATTCTGAGGCAACCTGAAGGACGAGGACAATCACATCATGCCTTGAAAGCCCCGTTGTTAACTTGCTATACGATTGCTTTGTGTTGCTATACCCCCAAAATACCCCAAATTGTCAGCGGCGAAGAGCTTGGTCGGGGTGCATTCTATCAAACTTCCCACACTCCCCAAAATTTCCCGCTCCAACCCACCCCCAGTGCACGCAAAAGCAATTCCTTTTCTTGCTTTATGCCACGCTTGCGAATTCGTTTTGCAACACTTTCCATCTCCGATAAAGAACCACCACATGCTTCGGCATACATGCATAAGCTTGTGACGCGATCTGTCGCTGGCACCTCGTTTGGATTTCCGGGCGTAATTATTCAAGATAATGAGGTGCTAATAGGGTATTTTCTCGCAGGCAGCACACCAAACTAAACTATGTCATTATTATAGGTACTACATTTCTAACTTGAATTCGCCAACCCACAAAAGGAGGGATAGTGATGAAAATAGATTGGACCCTGGTGATTATGACCGTGATAGTTCTGGTTTCAATATCAAGCTTCGGGCTCTTTAATCGATGGTTTCTGGTAGGTTAGCCAGGAACGTTGGGCATAAGCAGCAACTGTGCCGCCAGCGGCCAGTCAGTCGGTCAAAGTATGCTTTAAACATATCTCGTTGTTCGAACTCCCATGTCTTAACATGCGGCACCGCCAACAGCTCATTTTATTCGGCTCCAATCTTTCCCGCGCGCGTGAATTTTGCGGACTGCTTTGGATGGGTTATTGGTGGAGACGAGGAGGATCGAACTCCCGACCTTCGCATTGCGAACGCGACGCTCTCCCAGCTGAGCTAC